>DASYPN010000341.1:0-39395 GCA_036006625.1 Pyrinomonadaceae bacterium
TTCAGTTCTCCAAGGCATCTGCAGCTCCTCCAGGACCTGCAGACTACCTCATCAACTGTAAAGGATGTCATGATAACGATCTGTAAAGCATGTCATGATAATGAACACCTCCGTGGCCGCCCTCGGTTTAAACACGACCCTGAAAGACGAACGGCGTCCGTTCCTTGAATTCGTTTGACCAACCGAGGGCGGCCACGGAGGGCCGCCCCTACAGTTCGGTGAACGGGGTTTGGTGTTACGGGCAGTTCTTGGTTCAATAGCCTTCATGAAATCGAGTCGAACATTCAGCATTGGCTTACTGTTATTCCTGGCAACTGTTTCCGCCGCTGTCGCCCAAACACCGATGACGCTTTCGGTCGACGCAACGGACGCCGCCCGAAACATCGTCCACACCAAACTGCGAATCCCCGTCAAACCCGGCCCCATGACGCTCTTCTACCCGAAGTGGATTCCCGGCGAGCACAGTCCCACTGGGCCAATCAACAATATGGTTGGTCTGAAGCTAACCGCCGACGGCAAACCCATCGCATGGCAGCGCGACGACGTCGAGATGTTCGCGTTCCATTGCGAGATCCCTCAGGGCGTAACCTTTCTCGACGTCACCTTCGACGACGCCTCGCAACCGGAATCCACCGCAAGCGCGAAGCTGGCGCGCATCAAGTGGAATCGTCTACTCGTTTACACACAAGGCACTAACAGCGACGCGATCAGCGTCAAAGCGTCGTTGAAGTTACCGGCCGGATGGAAATTCGCATCTGCGTTGCCAATCCTCAATGAGAGCAATAACGAGCTACAATTCAAAGAGGTCTCGCTTACACAGCTTGTCGATTCGCCGGCGATCATCGGCGCGCACTTCCACAAATTTCCGCTCACCTCAACGGGCATCATGAACGAAGTCGACGCCGTCGCCGACACGACTTCAGCGCTCGAGATGAAGCCTGAAACAGTGACAGGCCTGAAACGAATGGACGCGGAAGCCTATGCGTTGTTCGGCGCACGCCATTACCGAAGCTACAAATTTCTCGTGACTCTGAGCGATCACGGCGGAAGCGAAGGACTCGAACATCACGAATCGAGCGAAGACGGAGTCGGCGAGAAAGCTTTCACCGAGGAGCTCGAACTACTCGATTTCGCAGAGTTGATGGGCCATGAATACGTTCATTCGTGGAATGGCAAGTATCGCCGTCCGGCCGGTCTCGCGACACCCGATTTTGATCAGCCGATGCGCTCTGAATTGTTGTGGGTTTATGAAGGGCTGACACAGTATCTCGGCAAAGTGTTGCCTGCGCGCAGCGGTCTTTGGACGGCGGAAGACTTTCGCGATGCGATGGCCGCGGTTGCTGCTCAGATGGAGAATCAATCGGGACGAGACTGGCGCCCGTTGGTTGATACGGCAGTTGCCGTCCAATTTACGTACCCATCGGATCGTGCGTGGATGAATTATCGTCGTCGAGTTGATTACTACGACGAAGGCTCACTGGTTTGGCTCGACGCTGATGTGCTGATCAGAACACGAAGCAACGGGAAACTCTCACTCGATGATTTCTGCCGGCGGTTTCATGGCGGCCAGGACTCGGCGCCCGCAGTGAAGTCGTATACGTTCGACGACATCGTCAACACGCTCAACGAAGTCATGCCGTACGATTGGCGCAGTTTTTTGAACGCGCGCGTTAACGCGATCAATCCGCACGCACCCATCGGCGGCATTACAAATGGCGGATGGAAGCTTGTCTATACAGACAAACCGAACTCGCAAATTCGGATCGGGGATCATGCGCGCAAGAGTATCGACCTGACGTTTTCGCTCGGCGTGTTGCTGAAGGAAGACGGGACCGTGATGGACATTGATCCGAATCTCGTCGCGTTCAAAGCAGGGATGGCGCCCGGGATGAAGATCGTTTCTGTTAACGGCCGCGGGTGGTCCAGTGAGCTCCTGCAGGAGGCGATCGCGTCAAGTAGAAACAGCACAGCGCCGATTGAAGTCGTTGTTGAAAATGGTAGTTTCCGCGAGACTTACAAACTGAATTACCACGGTGGAACGCGATATCCACATCTCGAGCGCGACAGCGCCAAACCGGATGTCATCGCAGACGTGATCAAATCACGCGCTCGTTGATTGAATTGGCGTGGTAACGAACCACGCGAGCAGGGCAAGCCCTGTGACGACCACGGCCAGCAGATAGAAGATCGACGCGTACGACCCCGTGCGACTGACGGTTTCGGCGAGGGCCAGTGGGCCAAGCGCCGATGCTATCACTGTCAGCGCCTGGGCGGTGCCCTGAATCTTGCCGAGATGTTTTCGTCCGTACGCAGCACTCCAGAAACTAAAAAAGATAACGATCACGAATCCGCCGGCGAGTCCCATCACTGCTGCGTAGACTGCGACGTGTACCTGAGTCGAGACGTGTGGCAGTGCGAGGAGTGAACCGGCGAGCAAAACCATCGCCAGCGAAAGCAAACGATTCATCTTCCACTTTGAAGCGATCCAGCCACCGAGAAAATTTCCGACAAGCGAAGTCAGTGCGACGATCACGAGGCTGCGATAGTAAGTCGAAGCATCGAAATGACGCTCGGCGAGAATCGACTCGTTGAAGAGTGCGATGCCGGAAGCGATCAGTCCGTAAATCGCGCTCGAAATGCCGAAGACCCAGAAGCTCGGCGTTGATATCGCCTCGGTGAGTGTGTAATCAGATGCATTGCTGAGCGCCTCAAGTGGCTCGCCGTCGGGATCAATCGAACATGACTCAGGTGAGCGACGCACGAGTAACAGCGCGAGAGGCGCCAGGCCGAAAAGCAAAGCGAGTCCGATGATCCACCACGCCGTGCGCCAGCCTCTAGCCTGCACGATCTCGCCGATCGACGGAAACGCCAGCATGAAGCCGATGCTCAACGCGATCGTGTACACGGCCATTGCCAGATTGAGGCGTCGCACAAACCATTGCCCGACGATCGTGATGCTGACGACCGATAGTGCGCTCTGTCCGAATCCACGGGTGAGAGTGATCAAAATCGCAATAGCAGCGATCTGCTGAGTCATGCTCATTCCGAGCACTACAAACGCCAGCGAGATGGCGACGACCGTCAGCACGACCCTGCTTCCAAAACGATCGATCAATCGTCCGACGCCGACGGAGAACATCGCGCCGATCAAGGTGGCCCAGAGATTTATGCGTGCGAATGCGACGCGATCGATTTGCAGATCTCGGAGGAGGGGTTCGGTGATTAGTCCGAGACCCTGCGTTCGTCCCGGCAAGGTTCCCACCATCGCCAGAGCCGCGACGAAGACGTGTACCCAGCCGTAATAAAATGGGAGTGCAAACGGTTGCGCAGGTGGTTCTCGTATTTCAGTAGCCATTGATTACGAACGCCGGCGATTGATGACGACCCAGCATACGCACAGGCACAAAGTCACTACGATTCCGATCCATCGTGTCAGTCCGTGTCCAAAAACAACCGTCGCGTTGAAGATGATAAAGATCAAGAAGCCATGCCAGATCAAGATCAATGACCATGGCCGGCTGCGATACGAACTCAATCCTGCGATCCACCACGAGGCAACATCGCCGATCCACAACACGGCAACTGCGTAGTTAATAAAAATGCCGCCGCCCCAGTTCATACCAAATACGTCCGCGGTTTGGCGAGCCGTCTCAGCATATGCTGATGCGTGACTCCACGAGTGAAAGAACTGGAACGCACAAATGAAGTGCGCGAGAAGAGCAGTGCAGCCTATAGTCCATGCCACCCGTGCCCAGCGATCATTTTGGGCGCGCCCGCGCGCGAACACAACACACCCGAAGGTGTAAGCCGCAATCGAGATCCAGATCGTGCTGCGTGTTAGAAAGTCTCCCATGTCATTTAGTGTTCGAAAGTGG
This sequence comes from Pyrinomonadaceae bacterium, assembly GCA_036006625.1. Classification (GTDB taxonomy): domain Bacteria; phylum Acidobacteriota; class Blastocatellia; order Pyrinomonadales; family Pyrinomonadaceae; genus PSRF01. Next base: position 3,876 of record DASYPN010000341.1, read on the forward strand.
GATCGTAAAGTCCCGCAAGCGAAACCAAATCCGTCGCATTCATCGGCGATACTTTGGGAAATCCCTTACGATTATAGTTGATTGCGACTTGGCACGTGCTTTGAAGTGCGATGGCTCGACGTTCTCTCGGAAACTTGCCACCGCGGAGTCTATCGCAATGCATGACCTGATCTACTGCTTCCGGATGCTGCGCAAGCGGCCGTCATTTACTGTCGTAGCGGTCCTTACGCTTGCCCTCGCGATCGGCGCGAGCACTGCGCTCTTCAGTATCGTCAACGTCGTGGTGCTCAATCCGTTTCCTTACAAAGATCCTTCGCGACTGTTCTTTGTGCGTCAGAGCCTTCCGAAGATCGGCGTACAGGATCAGTTTCGCGCTTCAGGTCCGGAGTTTGTCGACTTTACGAAGAGCGGAATCTTTGAACGTGTCGCTTGCGTTCGAATCTGTTAGTCGCAATCTTACCGGTAGTGATGAACCGGAACGAGTCGCAGCCGCAAAGGTGTCAACCGAGTTTTTCAATATGCTCGGTGTCGAGCCGTTGCTCGGTCGCACAATCGCGCCCGCGGAACAAGGACCGAACGGTGAACGCGTGTTGGTGATCAGTCACGGACTCTGGCAACGACGTTTTGGCGGCGACAAATCCGTGCTGGGCCAGAAGGTCTCGCTCGACGACGAGCCTTTTACGATTATCGGTGTAATGCCGCCGCAATTCAGATTCGACGAAGCACAAGCGTGGTTTCCGTTTCCATACGATTTTGCCCAGGCTCAACGAAGCGGCCGCGCTCTCGCCATCGTCGCTCGCATGAGTCCCAACAGTACAAAGCAACAGGTGAACGCAGCCCTCACTAACCTGGCGCGTCAGAACGAGCAGGATTTCCTTGGTACAAACCGGGAATACGCCGGTCGCGCAATTTACGTGCAGCCGCTCGCCGAGTTTTATTTTGGACCAGTACGCAAGGCGCTATTCATTCTGCTCGGCGCCGTTGGTCTCGTTCTGCTTATCGCGTGCGCCAATATCGCAAACCTGCTTCTCGCAAAATCGATGGGCCGTTCGCATGAAATCGCAATCCGAACCGCGATGGGCGCAAATCGCGCGCGGATCATTCGCCAGATGCTCCTCGAGAGTTCTGTTTTAGGTTTACTGGGTGGAGCGTTCGGTCTGTTGATCGCTTCATGGGGCACACGTGCAATCGTGAATTTCATTCCGACAGGCACGCTGCCCACGGGCGTCAGTATCACGATGAACCTGCAGGTGCTTCTCTTCGCGTTAGCTGTTTCACTCCTCACTGCGTTCATCTTCGGCCTCTGGCCCGCCATTCAAGGCTCGCGAACACAGACGCGCGAGGCGCTGCAATCGGCGAGTCAACGTGCAACTGCCGGTATCGGATTTCGACGCGCACAGAATGTTCTGGTCGTCGCTGAAGTTGGTCTGTCATTGATTCTTCTGGTGATGGCGGGTTTGATGATTCGGAGTTTCGCAAAGCTCACGAACATCGATCCGGGTATGAGTACGAGCGTCATGTCGATGCGAATCAATCGGTCGCCGGCGAAGTCGAAAGACGGATCACAGAATGCGATCTTCTTTCAAACTGTGATTGATCGAATTAAGACATTGCCGGGTATTGATTCGGTCAGCGTTGCTTCACACATGCCGTTTGTTTACACGGAAGATTTTCCTCTCACGGTTGAGAGTGTCACGAATGCAGGAGCGCAAACGCAGAGCATCGACACGCGTACCGTCAGTGCTGATTACTTTACGACTATGAAGATTCCGCTCGCCGCCGGTCAGGTCTTTTCCGCTGAGGATGGTCCGCAAGCGGCGCCAGTGGTGATTGTGAATCAGGCGATGGTCAACCGCTACTGGACCAATCAGGATCCGCTCGGGAAGAGAATTAAGATTGGCCCGCTCGACTCAAAGAGCCCATGGTTTATCGTTAAGGGTGTTGTTCACGACTCAGCTCAGTCGGCGCTCGATCAGGGAGTCAAACCGGAAGTCTATTTCGCCCTCGGACAGATGGCAGGACGCTATCGACGTATGAATCTGGCTGTACGCACGAGTGTGGATCCGAAGAGCACCGTGGCCGCAATTCAAGCGGCCATTCGCGAGGTCGACAAGGACCAGCCTGTCTATCAGATTCAAACCATTGATGAGCTGATGCGTGATTCGATTGGGACGCGTCGGTTTGCATTGACGATCCTGATTCTATTTGCGGCGCTTGCACTCGTTTTGGCTGTTTCGGGGATTTATGGTGTGATTTCGTATTCGGTTACGCAACGAACTCAGGAGATTGGGATCAGGATGGCGCTGGGCGCTAAGACGACAGACGTGCTGCGGCTGGTGTTGGTGCAGTTTATGCGACTCACGGTCGTCGGGGTCGTGCTGGGACTTATTGGCGCGTACGCGCTGACGCGACTCATGACGAGCCTGTTGTTTGGAGTGACTGCGACGGACGTCACGACATTTGCCTTGGTCGCGCTCACCCTCTCGCTCGTCGCACTGATCGCATGCCTGATCCCCGCGCGTCGCGCGACGAAAGTCGACCCGCTGGTAGCATTGCGATACGAGTGAACCTTGAACGGCTCGGTACGTACTGTAGGGGCGGCCCTCCGTGGCCGCCCGTGGTTTTGATCGTGTTCACCGAACGCGAGGCTGTTGCTTCCCGAACCCCTTCCCAAACCACGGGCGGCCACGGAGGGCCGCCCCTACAGTACGTTCGTCAGTTTTCGATTAAGTGCCAGGGGACGAGCTTGAAGTTTTGTTTGCCGGTGTCGTCGGAGCCATCCTGAGCGATGAAGACGCCTCTCGGGAAGAGTGGTCCAAGATTGGCTGTCGTCACGTGTATCCCGTCAGTTTCAGTAACGCGATCGATCTTGCCGCCCGCCACGATGCGGAATGACTTCACATAAGCGTTAGTCCCTTCGCGCCGGTAAACAGCATAGGTGTTATTACCCTGACTCGATGCAATCAGGTATCCCTTGCCGTCAGCTCCATAAGCAATTGTTAGCCCCTCGACGTCTGCGACCAGATTGCCACCTGTCCCAACACCATCAACTTTGATTCGCTCGAGGTTCGCATCAGGCTCGGCCTGGTACTTCCAAATGCCGATGTTCTCTTCACCGACGTAGAGATATCCAACCTCGTCATCAGCAACACAGCCTTCCAACTGCGTGCCAACGTTGATCTGCCTGACCTTCTTCGCACTAACTTTGCCCCGACCGGCGTCGAACAACTCATACTGCTCGACCACGCCCTGCTTGCTTGTACCGAAGTAATAAAACTTGCCGGTTTTATTACTGTGATACATACACGCGCCGTAAGCCTCGATTGTGTTAATCATGCCGGCCGCGACACTCTCCAGCCGTCGTGTCTCGACATCGATTTTGTAAATTGCTATTGAGTTTTGGCTGCGATTACTTGCAGTAACGAGCGGAACCATTTTGCCGTCGAGCGGAAAGTCATCACGGTGGTCCACATTATTCATCTGACCATCGGCGAGAAATTGAATCTCCTTGCCCGCGAGATCGTAAACCGCGAGACCGCGCTTTTTGTTGGTCCCGATCACAAGACTCTGCTGCGCGTCCGACGGATTAACCCAGAGGGTCGGATCGTCGGCGGAGTCTCCGCCTGTGCTAACCGGCTCCGTCTCGACAGCCGCTACAACTTCCTGAATACGAGGCGCGTTATTTGTCTTTGCGGGTCCACCGCGATGATTGAAGAGAACCAATGTCGTCGCCAAAACCATCGTTCCAATGCCAACAGATGTATACACCACTTGTCTTACCCTTTGTCTCACTTCATTTCTCAGGCGTCGATTGTAACTGGAAATAAATCGGGTTCGTTAGCACGAGCATCGTGCCACTGTCGTCACGTACTTCGATACGAAAGTAGGTGTTGTGACTGACTTTTAATTCAACGCCTTGAGAGCTTCCCTCCGCATTTGATCGAAATGTTTGCACAACCCTTCCATCGGAAATTAACGAGATCGTTGCAGGCGAAGGAAGATTACTTACGCCGATTTTGAACTTAATAACTTGATCATTACGGACTCGAACAACATCGCCGATCGAATGTGAATCCCGAGTTTCAAATGTGACACCTGGCCCGTCTGGTTTGCTGGTGAGGTACGCTCGTCCTTCGCGAATTGATCTCAATACATTCGTCTGCGAAAGTCCGCCGCGGATTGCGAGATGGGTTGCCGCTTGTCCCAAAGGATTCTCAACGCGATGAGAATCGCTCGACGCGATTGCCGTAATTCTGCGTCCTTGTTTCAGGAGTCGATCCCAGAAGCCGACGGCGAGGTCGTCAGCCTTATCCCACGAGCCATTCCACACCTCGATTGCATCGAAGCCCTCCGCCTCCTTGCCGTAGCTCCACATGCAACCGGCACAAACTCCGAACGGATGATTAAGCGAAATCAACGCACCGCTACGATGAGCCTGATCGACGGTCTGCGAAATCGCTGCCTGATCTCGAGGCGGGATGCGAAAGTCAATCAAGCCGTCTTTAGGAAGTCCCCAAACGTTTGCATGTCCTCCGTAGGTCGTGACTTCTTCGCCGCGCATGACCAACAAATCCTTTCGATCAGTTTTGACGTTGTCGATCTCCGCATGATGGCTATTCGTGTTGTGATCGGTGATGAAGATGAAATCGAGACCGGCGCTAACTGCTGCTGTGATCAGTTGCGGTATGGTCCAGTCTCCATCGCTGTGAACTGTGTGCATGTGCAAATCGCCGCGCACCCAGCGCAGAGTCAGCTTGCTTGAAGTTGGCCCTATCTTTGATTGTGAGGTCGCCTTAGCCTTGGCCGGTTTAGCGGTTGTCGTCTCACCTGTCTCGAAGTCTATTTTGATCGTCAGATCAACTCCGGCGGGAGCCACTTGATACAAACCGATAATAATGCGCCACGTGCCGGGCTGTATCGTTCCCGGAATATAACCGGGCGTAGCGATCTCATTTGAAACAAACACTTCGGAGCGCCTGTACGCGGACCAGCCGCGAAATCCGCTCATGTCCCCAGCTTTTCCTGTGAAGCGCGGATCGAAAAGACCGAGGTCAAGTGTGTTCAACCCGTATGCGCGATCGTAGTTGTAGCTAATGTTGATCCGCTTCGTTGAACTTGCTACTTCGAAAGGCACGTAGATGTAGCGAGGCGCGTCTGGTTTGGGTTGGTCGATGTGGAGGATTCTAACAATCGCCCGCGTCGTTGTGGAACTGGGTAGGTTTTGCGTGCTGGCGCTGGCAAACAACAGGACCACAACGGCACAGGCGATTGATAGCTTGAGCATTCCGAAGTTAAACCACAGATCGGTGTGATCTGTGAATAGGTTTGCTCAGTTCTCTGCGATTTTGCGTTCGCCGAGTGCGTAGATAACATCGTCGGCACGCACGATCAGCATGCCTTGCGTGAGAGCCGGAGTTGCCATCAGTGGTTGGCCCATCACATTCTTCTGTAACAACTCAAACTGCCGGCCGGCTTTGACTACGAAGACATCGCCGTCTTCGCTCGCCAGATACAACTTGCCGTCCGCCGCAACGGGTGATGCGCTGAATGAACTCGGCAGTCTTTGCTGATAGATGAGCGCTCCGGTCTTTGCGTCATAACTGCTGAGCACGCCATTGTCGGCAACAACGTAAAACTGATCACCGTAGACGATTGGTGTCGGCGTGTAAGGACTGCCCTTGCTGGATCTCCACGCGAGAAATGCGTTTGTATCTTCGCCCGACCTGAGCGAGATGTCACCATTCGCCCCCGGACGAAACACGTACATCGCACGTCCGGCAGGATAGCCGCCGGTGATGTAGATGAGATCGTTAGCGATTTGGGGCGCCTGCATCTTCACCTGCGTGTCGTTGTCGGAAAAACGCCAGAGCTCTTTGCCCGTCAGCGGATCGTAGCCACGAATGTATCGCCCGCCGTTGGCTATCAACTCCGTCCGATCCTTGCCTTGATAAATACTCGGCGTGGTCCACGACGTGATCTCGTTGCGTTCGACACGCCAGGCCTGTTTGCCGTCTTTCAAATTGAACGCTGCGATGAACGATTGCTTGTGACCATCAGCCTGAACAATGACCAGATCGCGATAGATGATCGGACTACTCGCGTGTCCCCACGACGATTCTTTATCGTCCCAAAGTCCCGGATTCAACACACCGAGATCTTGTTTCCATAACAACTTGCCGTTTGTGTCGTAACAAGCGAGACCTTCGGAGCCGAAGAGTGCAACAACATAACGGCCGTCAGTTACTGGAGTAGAGTTGGCTTGCGTCGCTTTGACGTGTCGCTTCGCGCGCGGCACGCCTTCGTAAGGTTTGTCTGTCCAGAGTACGCGCCCGTTACGTTTGTCGAGCGCGAAGATCATCCACGTGTGCTTCGCGTCATCGTTTGCGAGATCGATGCCGCGATCCTTTGCTTTGAAACCAGCGTTCGCATCGCTGCTTACGGCCGTGATTACGAAAATTTGGTTTCCCCAAATAATCGGACTCGCGTGCGATAGACCGGGAATGCGCGTCTTCCAGAGCACGTTCTGCGACTTCTCGATGTCCCAGGAGGTAGGTGGATTTGTTCCTTCCGCAACACCCGATGCGTTTGGGCCACGAAACGATGGCCAGTTTTGTGCGCGGATCGTTATCGATGAGAGTGCGAGAACTGAAAGAAATAAAACTGTACGTGTCATGAATGGAGTCTAACGCAATATTAGCCACGGATCACACAGATTTGAGAGAGCGGATTTATCCAAACTTTCCGTGTAATCCGTGGCTAAATATTTAACTCTTTGACTTAATCGCCGCGAGCTCTTTCTCGAGGTTCTGAATCTCCTCTGTCATGGCCGCTTTGCGATCTGGATTGGTAATTGTCGGTGTCGACTTTTTAAGCGCCATGATGCGAGCCACGAGCAGAGCTTGATCTGCGGGAACGCTGATGTCAGGAGTTACGCCCGTGCCTTCCCAATTTGTTTTTGTGATCGGGCTGATCGCACGTCCGGTTGGAATAAACATTCCGAAGTGTTCGCTGATGCGGAAACCTCCGCCCGGATGCGCTCCGCCGCCCGTTGTCTCGCCGATGATCGTGGCGCGCTTGAGGTTCTTCAGGTTGTAAGTGAATTCCTCGGCGCCTGAGAACGTTCGCTTACTGGTCAGCACATAAACGTCTTTATTGAGATAACGTTTGCCGGAGACTTCTTTCCTGGTCCAGAACTCGTCAGTACGATTGCCTTCGCGCCAGTAAAGATCGTTCAAGTGAACTGGCTCAGGACCAAACAAGTAAGAACAAACGAGTGCAACCATCGCTGGATTGCCACCGCCGTTGTTTCTCATGTCGATGATCAGTGCGTCAGTGCCGTTAACAAAGTTCATTGCAGCGGCGACTGTATCGGCGCCGAGCTCTTCGTCCATGAAATTGAGGAACTCGAGATAGCCGATGTTGCCGCGCATCCGTTCAACCTTGCTGAAGCCGTGATTCATCCACGTTAGATCGAGCTTCCTTTGTTCGCGTTCTTCGGCTGTCGGCTCCTGGCGGGGGGCACGCTCAGGAATTGCCTCATGCGAATAGCGCACGCGAAGATGTTTGTCGTGGCTGACAGCTTGCAGATCGTTCGTCAACGTTGTCGCAAACTGCTTCGCGCTTGTGATCTGATCGTATTCTTTCTTAGCTACTCGTTCGCGAATCGACGTTTCCATCTTCTTCGCGATGTCAGGGAAGACGTACGACTCGTTGAGCCGTTTTAGGATTGTGTCGATCACCTGAGTTCGTGTGGCGGCGTCGATCGTGAGGTCAGGTTGTTCCGGCTGTGCGAAACTAGTCGGCATAACGGTAAATCCGAATACGCAAAATATCGCCAGACAGAACATGACCTTCAAGGTTGTGGTTGTAAACATTTGTGGTTCTCCTTCTTTGAGGGCTACGCTCAAAACTATTTGCGACTGAGCAGGCCGCGCAGCATCAGATTGGCGACGTCGTTCGCCCGCTGCTCGACTTCGGCACGCTCGCCTAATTCGGTTGTACTCAAGCTGTAGGGCAGCAATCCATTCGTCGCTTGCAGGAGTGCGTGCGCTGTCGCATGCTCATCGTCAAAACTAAACTCGCCGGTTCGGCTTCCATCGGCCAGGACCTCTGCAAAAATTTGCGCCTCTTCTTCAAAATATTGTGCGCGACGTCTGAGTAAGCCTGGACGCAGAGCTGCCAGGAGATCGTTGAGACTCTGTGTGTAGTGCTGGATGCTGTCGAAACGAAACAACACGCGCGTCAGCAGCATCTGCCGCAGTCGTTCGGCAGCGGGCGCGTCGGAGCTGGCAATCTCCCTCAGCCGCTCCTTTAGTCGATCGACGATCCGGTCGATATGTGAGAGGACAACCTCTTCTTTGCTGCTGAAGTGAAGATAGATTGTGCCCTTGCCGATTCGGGCCTCCGCGGCAATGTCCTCGACAGTCATCTTCCGGTAGCCAAACTGAGCGAGCAGCCGGTCCGTGGCGTCCAGAATTGCGTCTTTTACAGTTTCTTTCGGTGCAATTGCGGCCATTTAGCGAGTTTTGACTGATGACCAAATTCGAATTCCAGTCATCTAAGACGTATGGACAGCCAAAAAGTTCCAGAGAATTTCAATCAGTACTTAAGGTGAAGTTAGCCACTGATGAACACGGATTCAATCCGTGTAGTCTGTGGCTAAAAATATTCCCCGGAATCTGTCGATTTCACAATTAGTCGTTCGACTTATGTTAAAAGGAGTCGATTCTTGCTACCAGTTACCAAAAAAGGAATTAAAAGATGACCAATGTACGAGTACTCGTTGGCACCCGGAAGGGGGCATTTATTCTGACTTCAGATGGAAAACGCGAGAAGTGGGACGTGAGTGGCCCACACTTCGCCGGGTGGGAGATCTATCACATGAAGGGATCATCCGTTGATCCAAACCGCATCTACGCTTCGCAAACCAGTGGTTGGTTCGGACAGATCATTCAACGCTCTGACGACGGCGGCCAGACGTGGTTCCAACCAGGAACGCCCGCGGGCGAACCGACGACCACGCCCGAGGGCATGCCGAAGGGCGAGAGCAATAAGTTTGTTTACGACACCTCCGAAGAAACCGGCAAGCCACTCACGACGCATCAGTTTTATGACGGCACTCCACATCCGTGGGAGTTCAAAAGAGTCTGGCATCTGGAGCCTTCGCTCACCAATCCCGATGACGTCTACGCCGGCATTGAAGATGCAGCCCTGTTTCGCTCGACGAACGGCGGTCAAACGTGGCAGGAACTTCCCGGACTGCGTGGCCACGGCACTGGATCTCAATGGCAGCCAGGCGCTGGCGGTCTGTGCCTGCACACGGTGATCCTCGATCAAAACAATCCGAACCGGATCTATGTTGCGATCTCTGCCGCAGGTGCGTTTCGAACTGACGACGGCGGTACGACGTGGAAGCCGATCAATCAGGGATTGCACTCACAATACATTCCCGATCCGAACGCTGAAGTGGGCCACTGCGTTCATCACGTCGCGAAGCATCCTGCGAATTCAAACGTGCTGTTCATGCAGAAACACTGGGACGTGATGCGCAGCGACGACGCAGGCGACTCGTGGCGCGAAATCAGCGGCAACCTCCCGACTGATTTTGGATTTGTGATTGATGTTCACGCACACGAGCCCGACACGATCTACGTTGTGCCGATCAAGAGTGACGGCGAACACTATCCGCCCGATGGCAAGCTCCGTGTCTATCGCAGTCGAACGGGCGGTAACGAGTGGGAGGCACTTACGAAAGGTCTGCCGCAGGAAAATTGTTACGTGAACGTCCTCCGCGACGCGATGGCTGTCGACACGCTTGATTCGTGTGGCGTCTATTTCGGCACAACTGGCGGGCAGGTATATGCATCACCAGACGCTGGTGACACGTGGTCACCCATTGTTCGAGATCTTCCCCCCGTACTCTCAGTGGAGGTCCAGACGCTCTCATGATTGTTGTTGTTCTGCCGGCACATTTGCGAGCGCTTGCGGGTGTTTCAGGGGATGTTCAACTCGAGATGGATGGTCCAGTGACACGACACTCGATCCTCGATGCTATCGAAGCACGATATCCGATGCTTCGTGGGACCATTCGCGACCATGTCGCCGGCGAGCGTCGACCGCTCTTGAGATTCTTTGCTTGCGGTGAGGATGTGACGCACGAGCCCGCAGACGCACCATTACCCGAAGCGATCGCATCAGGAGCAGAACCGTTCTACATAATCGGCGCAATCGCCGGTGGTTGATTAATTAATACGAGGAAAGGGATTCATGACAACGAGCAACACAAATACTATCCGGCTCCATCGTGTGCTGCAGGCACCGGCGGAGCGAGTTTACAAAGCATTCATTGACGCAGGTGCAATGTGCAAATGGCTTCCACCGAATGGATTCACGGGCCAGGTTCATCACCTCGATGCGAAAGTCGGCGGCAGCTATAAGATGTCGTTCACGAATTTCAACACCGGCAAGAGTCACTCGTTCGGTGGCGAGTATCTGGAACTTACACCGCACGAACGTATTGTCTACAGCGACAGGTTCGACGATCCGAATTTGCCCGGCGAAATGAAGACAACGATCACGTTGACGAAGGTTAGCGTGGGCACCGAACTGAACATCGTGCAGGAAGGTGTGCCTGCAATGATTCCGGCTGAAGCCTGCTATCTTGGTTGGCAGGAATCACTGGCGCTGCTAAAGCAACTAGTCGAAGCCGAGATTCCGGATACGATGTAAAGACATGGGCCACGGATGAGTGATCCGTGTCATCTGTGGTTCACGAAGGCCATGTTTCCCTTAACACTCAAATCCAGTTCACGCGCCCCGGCATCGTTCATTATCGTTTCCAGTTCACTCCGACTTCTCGGACGGACGAATTCTTTCGTCGCATACAATGCGCGAAGGTACATGTCACCGATAAGACGGTTGGTCGAAACAAGACTCGAAACGAACAAACATCCGTCGTGTTTGAGAAGTTTCTTGAGGTTTGAGACCAGGACCGCCGCATCTTGAAACTGATGCAATACGTTCATGCAAAGAACGGTGTCGAAGCTGGCAGGACGGAATGGCAGATCGCTTAGATCAGCTTGCAGCAAGGTGATGTTCGATGGAATAACACCTGCTAATCTTAACAACCGCTTTCGAGCGCGTCTCAGCATCGCGATTGACTGATCGAAAGCCACAATTTGCCGACTCGTCTGCAGGTAAGTCGCTGCAGTGAAGAGTAGAGAACCGCAACCAGCGTCCAACATTGTTCCGCTACTGCACGCGCTGACGGCGCGACTCCCAAAGCTGCGATAATCGCGCGGCGACGTCCCCCACATGACCGAGTTATACAAACCTGTGTTCACCACTAAATCGTAGATAGTCGCTCGGCGATCGTAGTGATGTTTAGACGACTCAGGCAGTACGGAGTAGATGTCTTCGTCGATCAGTCTGACGCTGTCTCTCCTTAGAACTGACTTCAACTGATCCGGAGCATCCATATTGAGGCCCAGTGTTATTGACCGGAATGAGTCGTGCTATCCCAAATGGCTTTGGTAATTTGTGCGATCACTCGCTCGCGCGTTGGCAAATCGGTTGGAGAGTCTGACACAAAGACAGCGATTGCGAGATGGTGGCCGTTCGGTAAGGTTATGATGCCGATGTCGTTGGTCGCGGCCGTGATTCCGTTGGACGTGCCGGAGGATCCGGTCTTATGTGCGACAACTGCTGTCTTCGGTAAGAGTCCTTTCAGCCGGGTCGGGAACGTCGGTGTTTCGATCATGAACTTGTACAACAGTTGCTGACTCGCTTCGGAAAGTCCGCGGCGTTCGTGAAGACTGCGTAGCAACTGTAGCGATCCCGCGGGTGAAGACCAGTTGCGATACTGTGTATCCCAATCCTGACCGATCTCCTTTTCACTATTCTTGATTACTATCTCGTTGATACCCAGTTCGTTTAGATATTTGCTGACCGCGTCAACGCCGATCAGTCTGAGCAACACATCTGAAGCAGTGCCGTCGCTTTCCGATACCGCATAGCGCAACACTTCTCTGAGACTCAGCTCGACGCCTTTTGGATTCTGATCGCGAATCGGACTGCGCTGCCCGATGCGTACAAAGTCACTCTTCTCAACGCGCACCATCTGGTCGATAGTCAGTTTCCCGTTATCAACCTGGGCCAGCACAGCCATACCGATTGGCAGTTTATAAACACTCTGCATCGGAAAATGCTCGTGCAGATCGAGGGAGACTGATTCCCCTGTCTCCAACACTTCGGCCGCAACTCCGACACGACCTTTAGCTGCAGACGCGATCTGTTCGATCTGCTTTTGCAGTTCGTCATTCTTTTTGACGATTGTCTGAGACGGTGTAGGAGTGCTTGTCGCTACAGTTTGGGTCTGAGTAGCGGCATTGCAGGCGCAGATCGTTATCCAAAGAACAGCAAAGAAACCAAGCCGCGACAATAATCTCTTCAACAGATTCTCTCCTTATTGCTCTACCATCAATCGTTTTCCTTCGTTGTATTGAGCGTCGCTCTCTTTTTGCTTTTGAAATACGAGCTCATTAAGACGTCCAAGCTTCTCGTTGAATGCCTTTGCGTCAGTGATCGTTGGATCCGAGACAAGTAGCGCCTGCTCTTTGAACAACTGCTCGATTTCTATGCTTTTTCTGTATGATGCAGCAATGAGAGCTACTCCTTTTCGCTGTTGTTCCTTACTCCAGAGACGGCTCGATTCTTCAAATTTCTCTGCTGCCTCATTCTCGAGCCGCAAGCTTTCGTCCAGGAGCGGTAAGACTTCGTGTACGCGGTTGCTCAGCGAATCTCGATTAGCAGGAAACTTCGCTCGGTTCTGCACAGTGAATATCTGGGCTATCTCCCCAGCATAACGTTCCAGAACTTTTCCGTGTTCGATACTGATCTTTAAGCCTTCGCCGAACAGCGCCTCAGCCCGTTTCTGCGAGCTTGATTTACAGCCAGCCAGGCTGAGTAAGAGGACGAAGAGGAGTAACAGTCGCAGTTTCGATAGCTTCACGATCCTCAACGGTCTTCGTTACCCTTCGATTAGCTTCATTATCATTTCACTTCAGACATGGGCGCCCCTCACATGGAGCACGTGAATTTTGTGTTCTCTGATGGTGAACAATACACGATAACGGCCCACAATCATCTGACGAATTTCTTCTTCAAACTCATCGTCCTCAGGCGCAAGCGGGAAGCCTTTCGGAATGAGGGCGAGCTGGTTCAGAACTGCAGCCCGTAACTGACGAACCCATCGTTGAGCTTCCTTCTTGCCCCAGGTGCGACAACCCCAATCGTAAGATCCACGCACGTCTACCTGAGCTGATTCCTCAAAGATGACGGCGTACCGCTTCATTCGTGATCAGAGATGCCTTTCTCAGCGAAGAATTCCCGAAAGAACTCTTCTGCCGGTTTGCCTGTGTTTCGTTTCATGCTCTCAAGTCCGCGTTTTATCCCTTCGATAGTTTCCATCCTATCCTGCGCTTCCAGAAGTTTTTGGTAACTCGCGGCGTCTTGAATCACCAGTTCGGCCTTGCCGTTCACTGTTAAGACTACCGGCTGTCCGGTCTTCTTCAATTGACGCACAATCTTCGCAGTGTCGCGCTTAAATGTGCTAAGACTTTGAATGTCTCGCGTAAGTTTCATCTGCCCAGCTCCGTTGCTAAATCTGCACTGAATTTCGCTCACGAGTATAGCACGCCTTGCATTACCTTCGGCCGCACAGAAAGTTGGTTGTTTGCCCCTTGGAAGATAGCGTAGACTGATTCGCGAGGCTGTTGGATCGCCTCGGTTCGAAAGCCCCGCCACCTCACTCATGATCCTGTCGTACGAGGTCTTTCAATGAAACCCGCAAAGCACAAGTCCGACTTAATAGCTCGAACTGTGGCCATCGGCTTCGTCATCCTTGTCACGTTCGGTTGCAATCCTGGTTTGGGAACGATAACCGTTAATGCCACCCGCGACTTCCCGGAGATGGGTGGTGTGCGGCCGATCGCCAAATACTCCATCTATCTACTCAAGAACAGCATTACCAGCCCGGAAATGGAGGAAGCTTTTAAGAAGCACATGGCTTCGACAAGTCCTCCAGCTTACACTGGAAGTAAAGACTTCAAGGAGAGCGAAATCCGCACGCGCGCAGGATTCATGATGACTGATGGCGCGCCGATTTGGCATAAATACATCGTCGATCGTGTAGAGACGGATTACGACGGAAACGCTTCTTTCAAAAGAGTGCCGGCCGGTGATTATTGGCTTTACTGCAATTTACAAAGACCACGTGGGCAGCGTGTCTTGTGGAATGTGAAGGTGACCGTCAAGTTCTACGACACGACTAAGGCAACGATCAATAACGACAACGTCGCGTTTAGATCGGACCCGCGTCCGGAATTGGATCAAAAGGCGAAGCTTCAGCGTTGAGGTAGGAGCAGCACGCCTTCGCTGCCGCTGAACATTCCCGCTATGCAGCCGGTCATGAGTGTTGCTAACGTGGCGGCGAGGAGGGCGCGCAGGCCGAGGCTCGCCAGGTCGTCGCGGCGTGACGGCGCCAGCGCTGCAGTGCCGCCGACGAAGATGGCCATGGCGGCGACGTGGGCGAAACCGCAGAGAGCGTAACTCAAGATCACGACTGTGCGCGGATCGGTTATCTGGCCGCTCGAGATTACCTGGGCCAGGTGGTTGTAAGAGAAGACTTCAGTCAGTATCACTCGCTCACCTAACAAGCGCGCCGCAATGGGCACGTCGCTCGACTGTATTCCGAGTAAATACGCAAACGGGTAAAACACCCAGCCAAGAATTCTCACGATCGAGAGTGGTTCACTCATTCCGAACCACGAACTCGCGACACCGAGTATTTTGTCGAGCAACGCGACGATTCCGAGGATCGCGATGATGAGCGCACAGATGCCGGCGGCCAGTCTCACCCCGTCCATCGCTCCCTGAATAATTGCGCCGATCAGATTCTTCGCACGGTCCGATTCGTCTTCGGCGGGACTGGCCGCTAGCGTTTCGGGCGTTTCAGTTTCGGGAATGAGCAGTTTGGATACGACCACGCAACCAGGAATCGCAAGGATCGACGCCGAGATCAAGTGTCCCGCGATCTGTGGGAAGACATTCGTAAGAAACGCGACATACACCCCGAGCACGCTCGAAGCGACCGTGGCCATGCCGGTGGTCAATATTAATAGCAACTCAGAGCGCGTCATTCGTTCAAGATAGGGGCGGACTACGAGCGCTGATTCAATTCCGACAAAGATGTTCGCCGCGCTCGAGAGTGATTCTGCGCCACTGATTCGCATGGTGCGATGAAAGAGCCAGGCGAACAGTCGCACGAAGATCTGCAACACGCGCAGGTGGTAGAGCATTGCGGTAAATGCCGCAAAGAAGATCACCACCGGAAGCACCTGGAAGACGAGAATGAAGCCGACGGAACCTGTCTCTCCGGGACTTGCCGCGAGTGGTCCAAACAGGAACGTCGAACCGGTCTTTGACGCATCGAGCAATGCCACTACCGCATTGTTGAGCCACAGCAGGATTCGATGTGAACCAGGCAGACGGAAGATGATCAGACCGATGATGACTTGAAGTGCCACACCCCAGCCGATCGTCTTCCATGCAATTCGGCGTCGATTACTGGAAAGCAGCCACGCCAAACTCGCGAAGATCACGAAGCCCACAACGGACACCGCGTGATGAATCATCTGGTTTCAATCCCTCATCCACAGATTACACAGATTACACGGATTTTATAAACAATCTGTGTAATCTGTGGATAGCACTTTTGGCTAAAATCCGCGCTTTCCCGTACAATGGCGGTCCCCTAATATCTTTCCCCCTGATTTGCCTTCGCACCCCCGCGAGCCTGGCAGAATCTGTCAGGTGTAGTCTGTCCTGCAAATGTCAGACAATCTCAAGATGAACAATATCTTAGTGGTTGACGATTCGCCCACGATGAGGCGGATGGTGATTACCTCGTTGGGCTCGCTGCGGAAGGTCAAGTCTACACAGGCGGGCAGCGGACTCGAGGCCATCGAACGACTGGCGATAGAACCCGTCGACCTGATGGTGCTCGACCTCAACATGCCGGACATGCATGGCATGGAGGTGATCGGTTTTGTGCGCAGTCACCAGGCCTATCGAAACATTCCGATCGTCGTGCTGACGACCAAAGGCGAGGAGTCCAGCCGTTCAGAAGCACTCGCCGCGGGCGCGAATCGTTACCTGACAAAGCCTTTTGATCCACGGCAGTTGGCTGACGTCGTCGGCTCATTGCTGCAAGCGAGTTGATGGATAAACAAAATCCCGACAATCGTGGTGAGTTCTTCGATCAGTTCCTCGACGACTACTACGCCGAGTGTGACGAACATCTCGTTTCGATCCGCCGCTCGCTCGTGACCCTCGAAGATGATGTCGACGCACGCACAGTCGATCGCACGTTACTCGATAATCTTTTTCGCAGCTTCCACACGCTCAAAGGCATCTCGGGAATGGTGGGTCTCGGCGCTGCCGAACAACTCGCCCATCATCTCGAGAGTTATCTGCGCGAACTACGTGAAGGAACAGTCGTTCTGAGTGAGTCGGGATTTGAAGCGCTCGTTGCGGGTGTTTCGTTGCTCGAAAACGTGATCAATGCGCGCCGTAACGATCAGTCGAGTCCTTCAATTGATGAAATAGTTGAACGACTGCAGGCCGTCTTCGCTGATTCCGCAACTATCGAAACGGTGCCGGCACCTCAAACCTCAGAAAGCAACCCAACAGCGACGCGCTGGCAAGTCGAGTTTACGCCGACGGCTGAACTTGCCGAACGCGGCGTCAACGTGAACAGCGTGCGCTCACGACTGCAGGAGCTTGGTGAACTCATACAAGCGAAGCCGGTAGTCAAAGGCGCGGGCGAGATTGTTTTCGAATTCATCGTCGCGACAAGCGCGGACAAGACAGCGTTCGCGAGTTTTGAAGCAGATGGTTTGACGTTCAAGCCTGCAGTAGACGAGCCCGCGCCGCGAGCTAAGGAAACGCAACCCGTTCCGACTATAGCGCCAGCAAGCGTCGTGCGCGTCGATCTCGATCGCCTTGATGAGTTGATGCGAATCATCGGCGAACTAGTGATCAGCCGTACCCGCCTCGAGGAACAACTGACTGAGTTAAAACGTTCTACCCCGCCCGCTGTCTGGCGTTTGCTTCAGGAAACAAGTCTGCGCATGAGCCGCCAATTGCGAGACTTGCGCGAGAGCGTCATGCGCGTGCGGATGGTTCAAATTGGCGAGATCTTTGAACGCATGACTTTCGTTGTTCGCGACCTCGCGCGTGAGAGTGGGAGGAAAGTCCTCGTGCAATTCAGCGGCGGCGAAACTGAGATCGACAAGTTTCTCGTCGAGCGGATGATGGATCCGCTGATGCACCTCGTACGCAACGCTGTCAGTCACGGACTGGAAACCGCTGCCGAGCGTGAAGCGCAAGGAAAGCGAAGTGAAGGTTTGTTATCGCTGAGCGCAACGACCGCAGGCGAGAAGATAATCATCAAGATCGCCGACGACGGGCGCGGCATCGATCGCAATCACGTCCTCGCGAGAGCAAACGCGCGCGGTCTCAGCACCGAAAACTCTCCGCTCGATGACGACGCCTTATTGAATCTGCTTTGTACTCCCGGGTTTTCAACACGCGATGAAGCTGATCGAGAGAGCGGTCGTGGCGTCGGAATGGACGTCGTCAAGAAAGCAACTGAAGAGCTCGGCGGACGAATGTCACTCACTACGAGAGTCGGCGAAGGCACAACTTTCACTATCGAGTTGCCTTTAACACTCGCGATTGCGGAAGCGCTCATCGTCAGTGTGAACGGTCAAAGGTTTGCAGTGCCACAGTCGGCGGTGAGGGAAGTACTCGAAGTCGAATCGTCAGCGACGAAGGTGTTGGAGAATAATGAGCTCATCCCTTATCGCGGAAAAGTTCTTCCTTTGATTCGACTCGCACGCGTTTTTGAGATGAATCACCAGCGTCGCGAGAACTTTCATGTGCTCGTGATTGGTGAAGAAGCAAACGCGGTAGGTCTGGCGGTTGATCGAATACTCGGACAGCGAGAGATCGTGGTGCGTGCGATTAAGGATCCACTCGCACAAAGCAAAGGCATCGCCGGTGCGACGGAACTCGGCGACCAGCGCGTTGTGCTTATTCTCGATATCGGCGCGTTGCGGCAAGTTGCAATGCATGGCAACCATTGATTCTCTGTGCAACCTCTGTGTTCTCTGTGTCTCTGTGGTTGTTGTAACTCGGCCGCCTTTAACCACAGAGACACAGAGAACACAGAGGTTGCACAGAGAAAGGCGGGAGAATTCATGTGAGCTTAGAACCATTCATACTTTTTGAGTTGTCGGGCACGACTTACGGTGTGCGCAGTCGTTTTGTGCAGCAGATCGAAATGATCGACGACGTTGCTTCAGTTCCGAACGCTCATCCCGCGGTCGAAGGAGTCGTGCTCGTGCGTGGCCAGGTGATTCCGGCATTGAATCTACGTACTCGTTTCGGATTTGAAAAAATCGAACGCGACCTGCGTTCGCGACTGGTTGTCATTAACACAGAAAAGCGGGTCGTCGGTCTCGTCGTCGACACGGCACGTGAGTTTCTAAAAATCTCGCCCGAGTCGATCGAACCGCCGCCCGAGGCGCTCACCGGATTGAGCGGTCACTATCTTGAAGGCATTGCCACGATCGGTGAACGCATGATTCTCATTTTGAATTTAGATGCGGTGCTCGATCTTGAATATGAAATCGAGCCGCAGATTTCACAAACTCATTCAGATCTCATGATTGACGGGAGATAGAACTATGTCTCAGGCGATACAAAGCTCAAGCAATAATCTTGACAGAGACATCGGATTGGTTCGCCGGCAAGCCCTTCAGGTTGCCGAGTCGGCCAGTCAAATCACGGTAACGGCTAACGAGGTGGCTGAAGGCGCCGAAGCACAACTGCGTGTGCTCGAGAGAACAGTCGCGGTCTCCGATGAGATGACTGCTTCGATGGCCGAGACGACAACGCAACTCGAATCGATCGCAACTTCAACCGAAGAGCTCGCGTCATCAGTCAACGAGAGTGCCGCATCGATCGAAGAGGTCAGCAAGAATGCCGAATCTCTTTCCACCTCGATCGCGGAGATCTCCGCTGCTATTGAGGAGAACACGCGTTCCATTGAAGGTGTCAGCAGCACGATCCAGAGCATGGCGACGTCCGCCGAAGAAGTTACCGGCGCGATGACTGAGATTGCCAGTTCAATCAAGTCCGTAAGCGGCGACACAGAGGCACTCACCGCATCCGTGAATGAAACTGCGGCGAGCATGGAAGAAGTAGCAGCCTCGATCGTGAGTCTTTCCGGAAACGCTGATGACCTGACAGTCTCGGCGGAGCAGACGTCGTCGTCGATCAACGAAATGGCTGCGTCCATCGAAGAGGTTGCCGCAATGACTGAAAGTCTTGCGTCGTCAGTTGAAGAAGTATCGACGTCGATCGAACAGATGGCACGCTCGGTGCAGGGAGTGGCCCAGAACGCAGAGCGTATTACCGATGCTGCGACCAACGCCGCGGGCAGCGCTACTCAAATGGATCGTTCATTACATTCGGTGGTTGTGTTGACGAAGCGTGCCGAGGAAGCAACGACTCAGTTAACCAAACAAGCTGAAGAAGGCGGCGCCGCAGCGCAGAGATCCACTCAGGGATTCCTGCGCGTGCGCTCGGCGATGGAACAGTCATCCAGCGTGATCCGCGAGATGGGAAAACGATCTGACGAGATTGGCGGCATCGTCAACACGATCAATATCATCGCCGAACGGACCAACATGCTTTCGCTGAACGCTTCGATTGAAGCAGCTCGCGCCGGCGATGCAGGTCGCGGTTTTGCCGTAGTGGCGGAAGAGATCAGAAATCTTGCCGATCGATCCGCGCAGGCCACCGCTGACATCGCAGCGATTATCAGATCGCTTCAGGAAGTCGTTCGCGAAGCGGTGACTGCCGCCAGCGATGGAATGCGTGTAGCCGATGAGAGCGGTCAACTAGCAGAAGAGGGCGCGGCAGGGTTGAAGAAGATACTGGCCGGCATCAATCAAACGACTCAGCTTGTCGCACAAATTGCCGATGCAACCGAGGAACAACTGACGGCAGGTCAAAATGTCGTGACCGCAATTAACACTACTGCGACACAGACAAAACAAGTTTCGAGTGCAGTGATTGAACAAGCTCAAGCCACGCAACAGATCGTCAAGTCTGCAGTTCAAATGCGCAACACGGCGAAGGAAGTCAGCAAGGCAGTGGGTGAGCAAGGCAGCGCTGCAAGAGAGATCATCAAAGCGGCGCAAGCCACGAGTGGTGCGGCGAAACAGGTGCGCAAATCTTCGAATGAACAAGCTGCGGCGGCCAAACAGATCTCTACAGCAGTCGAGTCAATGCGCCGCGGAGCGATGACGACTGCGCGTGCACTAAGTGAACAAGCAGTTGCCGGCGATCAGGTATCGAAAGAAGCGTTACAACTCGCGCGGCAGGTCGGCGAAGTCAGCAGAGCGATGAGTGAGCAGGCGAAGGCGTCGTCGGAAATTACGGTTGCGACGCAGAATATGCGTTTGCAGGCTGATCAGGTGACGAAGGCAATGCGTGAACAGGCTCGCACGTCGCATGAAATGAGTATCGCCGTCGCAAATGTTTCGAAAGAAGCGTTGCGTGTTACAAACACCAATCGCAACCATATCGACTCCGCCGATCAAATTCGCACGGCAGTTAGCGAACTTCGCGGCATAACCACTCGCAACGCCGAGGGTGTGAAAGCGACGCTAAATAGCACAACCGGCCTGGCCGATCGCGCACGCGAACTCGGCGAGATCATGGACAGCATGGTCGGCGGCAATGGCCATGAGAAACCTAAACGCATTCGTACGAAAAAATTGGCCGCGGATGAACGCGGATGACGCGGATCGGCAAATCGTCAGTCGGCGTTTTCACGACAGATACACAGCTCGTGATTCGAGTTTGGGATGCCACTCTGGCACGACTCACCGGCATCAGTGAGGAATCTGCTTCGGGTCAGGCATTGACTGCAGTGTTACCTGATCTCGAGGAGCGTGGGTTGTTGAAACGTATCCAGCGTTCGCTGAACGAGGGAGTCGTGGAAGTGCTGGCGACAGCTTTTCATCATTACCTCATTCCTTGTGCCCCCGTAACGCCTTCAAAACGTTTCGACAGGATGCAGCAACGAGTTACGATCGCGCCGTTGCGCGATGACGACGCGATTGCAGGAATCATCGTGACGGTTGAAGACGTCACCGAACGACTCGAACGCGAGCGCGAACTCTCGGCGCGTCTGGCCGAAGGCGACGAGGCGGCGCGATTACACGCTGCTGAGACTCTGAGTGACGACGCTCCTTACGACACAGCGCCGTTGCTCGATGCGTTGAGTGATGAAAGTTGGAGAGTTCGTCGTGCAGCTATTAAGGGAGTGTCGCAGCATGCGGAGCCGGAAGCGATCGCCGCGCTCGTGAGTTTAGTCGTCAAGAATCATCACAATCCTTCGCTGCTGAACAGCGCGCTTCAGGTGTTAGCAGCGAGTGAGGTCGAGACGCTCTCGCCGTTACTGGAGCTGCTGAAAGATCCCGATCCGGATCTACGAATGCAGGCAGCATTGGCTTTAGGCGACCAGCGCGATGTTCGTGCAATTGAAGGCTTGATCAAGACGTTGAAAGACGACGATACCAACGTGCGGTATCACGCGATCGAAGCGTTGGGCAAGTTGAAGGCGACGGAAGCTGTTGATGCTCTCGCTGAGATAGCTGAGTCACGAGACTTCTTTCTCTCCTTTGCAGCACTCGAATCTCTCGCAGCGATCGGCGACGCGCGGGTCGCGCCAAAGATGGTGCCCCTGCTGGATAACGAATTCCTGCGCGACGCAGCGGTAGATCTGCTGGGCCGGCTCGGTGACGACAGCGCAGTTAGCCCATTGATCACATTATTGAACACGCCGTCTGTTCCAACGGCTGCGATCGCACACGCGCTCGCTGCGATGCACGATCGCTTTGACGAGCAATATTCCGAAGGCGCCCACATCGCAGATCTGGCTAGTCGCGAAATCTCGCCAACAGGTGTTCAGAACTTGCTCGACGCGTTGTCGTCGGCGCCGGGCAAGGGACCTCTGCGCTCGATCGCCCTCGTTCTTGGTTGGCTGAAGCGCTCTGGTGTGGACCGTGCGCTCACGCGGTTGATGGGACGAGACGACCTGCGTGACGAGATTGTTGAAGCGCTCGTGCGGCATGGATCTGGAACTGTCGAGCTATTGATCGAACAGTTGAAATCGGAAGACCTCGAAGTCCGGCGCTCCGCGGTTGTGGCACTCGGACGCATCGGCGATGCAACCGCAACGCCCGCGCTTGTCGAGACATTGAACGAGGAGTCTCTCGCGATCGATGCTGCGAACGCAGTTGGGCGAATCGGCGATGCACGAGCCGTAGATGGACTGGTGAATCTGATCGGTAATTCCGACGCGTCGGTGCGACAAGCGGCAGTCAGTGCCCTGAACTCGCTCACGGTGCAGTCGATGGCCGAACGTATTATTCCGCTTCTGCATGACCCAGATCCGAACGTTCGAGAATCCGCGGTGAAGATTGCCGGGTACTTCGGATATCCAGAGGCGGCCGGTCCTTTGCTCGATCTGAGTCACGATTCGAACGAGCGAGTCAAGTGTGCGGCGCTCGAGCACCTGCCGTTTGTGGAAGATGAGCGAGCTCTCGACGTCGTTCTCAAGGCGATGAAAGAAGAAACACCGAACGTTCGCGCAGCTGCAGCACGTGCGCTCGGCAACATGTTTGCGCCCGAGGTTGTGCAGCCGCTGGTTGAAGGGCTCGCTGATGAGGATGTGTGGGTGCGATATTTCAGCGCGCGAGCTCTGGGACGCACGAGGTCCGCGGATAGCGTTGAGGCGCTCAAGAAAGTTGTCGAGGAGGAGAAGTTCAACCACGTGCGCATTGCGGCCCTTGATTCGCTGGGACAGATCGGCGGCGAGCGTATTGCCGCGATTGTTGGCGAATTGGTTAGAGATGACGATCCGGACGTCGCGCGCGCTGCTCAGGTTGCGTTGGCGAAGGGTGAGCAATAGGTCCTATAGGACATATAGGACCTATTGATTAACGATGTTATCGCGTTCACAGAATCTGGCATTGCCTGAGGGCACTACGGCGCTGATACAGAGTTTGATCAGTGAACGCACAGGGATGTCTTTTGATAACGGCAGGCGCGATCTATTGATCGATAAACTCTCGTCGCTGGTTATCGACCGTGGTTTCAGCTCGTTTCTCGATTATTACTACCTGCTGAAATACGACGCCTCTTCACGCTCGGAGTGGCTGAATGTGATGAACGCGCTCTCGGTCCAGGAGACGTACTTCTGGCGCGAATTTGATCAAATACGCGCTTTAGTCCAGACACTGGTGCCACAATGGCTCGCAAAAAAGGCCGGTTCGACGTTGCGCATCTGGTCTGCGGCCTGCGCCACGGGCGAGGAGCCATTGACGATTGCCATGGCATTGAACGAAGCTGGATTGTTTGAAAGAGTTTCAATCGAGATTTTAGCAAGCGACGCGAGCACAAATGCGATCGATCGCGCCACGGCTGGTGTCTATCGCGAACGTGCGTTTCGAAATCTGCCGCACGACTTGCGCGATCGGTATTTCGTGGCTGAAGGCTCAGCCTGGCGCGTGCGCAGCGACATCCATTCGCGAATCAAGTGGAGCATTGCGAATTTGATAGACGAAAGCCAGGTCGCGCCCCTCGCATCGTCCGACTTTATCTTCTGTCGAAATGTCTTCATCTACTTTTCAGAAAGCGCCATCGGCCGCGTCGTCCGTTCGTTTGCCAGGCACATCCGGCCTCCGGGTTACCTGTTTGTCGGCGCCGCCGAATCGTTATTAAGACTGACGACGGATTTCAACTTGATCGAAACTGACGACGCTTTCGTGTATATGAAGCGCGAAAGAGTGTTTGACTAACAAATTATGGATCGAGTTTTACGAGTAGTGGTGGTTGACGATTCTGCTTATGTGCGGAAGGTTGTCAGAGAAATACTCTCGCGCAGTCCTTTTGTCGAAGTTGTCGGAACGGCGCGTGACGGCCGCGAAGCGTTGGACCTCGTGGAACAACTCGATCCGGATGTAGTTACGTGTGACCTGATCATGCCTGAACTCGACGGCGTTGGTTTTGTGCGCGAACAGATGCAGCGTCAGCCGGTGCCGATCATCATCATGAGTATCGCGAACGAGACTGCCGAAGCGGCGCTGACCGCTCTCGATGCCGGCGCGATCGATTTCGTTCAGAAGCCGACAGCGCTTGCGAGTGAAAAGATTTTCGAAGTCAGCACGGAGTTGATCGAGAAAGTCAAAGCAGCCGGGAACATCGAGTTGAAAAGAATTTCCAGGACGCCGGCGACGCCCGTCGCGACGAAAAGCGAAACTGCAACGAAGATTGCCGGTAATCATTCAGTAGATCTCGTCGTCATTGGAATTTCGACCGGTGGACCACAGGCACTCAAACGACTGATACCACAGTTGCCGTCGGACTTTCCGGTTCCGGTCTTGATGGTGATGCATATGCCGGTCGGTTACACGGAGATGTACGCCGCGAAGTTGAATGAGCTATCTCAACTTGAAGTAAAAGAGGCAACGGAGGGCGACGAGATCAAACCGGGACGAGTCTTTCTTGCGCCCGCGGGTCGTCACCTGACAGTCAAGCGTGAAGCGAACGGCAAGGTCGTGGCGCACCTCGATGCGAGGCCGTTCAATACGTTGCACAAGCCTTCGGTCGATGTGCTGTTTCAGTCTGTCGCAGAAGTTTACGGGCATAGAGTGCTGGGTGTGGTGATGACGGGCATGGGATCGGATGGCAAGCAGGGAGCGGCGTGGATCAAATCCCAGGGCGGTCTTGTCTTCACGGAAGCAGAGAGCAGTTGCGTGGTGTATGGTATGCCCTCGGCGGTAATGGAAGCCGGACTGAGCGATCAGAGCGTCGCTCTGGAAGAGTTGGCCCGCGCCATCAGGGAGGTCGTATGAGACCGAAGATTCTGATCGTCGACGATTCATCGCTTTCACGGAGGACTTTGCGACGAATCCTCGAGACCGCCGAGTACGAAGTCGTGGAAGCGGACGATGGAATGGCGGCTCTGGAAGTTTACTTCCTTGAAAAACCGAGTCTCGTACTACTCGATCTCGTCATGAAAGGAATGTACGGCCTTGATGTGCTCGTGAAATTGCGTGAGATGGACCAACAGGCACGCGTCGTAGTTGCGAGTGCCGACATACAGAGTTCCACGCGCAAGATGGTCGATGAAGCTGGTGCACTCGGCTTTATCCACAAGCCATTCATTCCGGAACAAGTGATCACCGCTGTCGAGACAGCGCTCGCGGAGGGAGCTATCGGTGAAACTAACTGAGCGGCAGACTGATGCACTTGCCGAACTCATCAACATCGCGTTCGCGCGTACGGGCGCAGCTCTATCGGAGCTGACCGGGCATCGCGTGATTCTCAATCCGCCCGAGGTTGCTGTTTATCGCACCGAAGAGTTGCGCGGAGCGTTGGCGAAATTTGTTCCCGGAGACATTGCTTCCATTCATCAGGTCTTTGCCGGGCCGGTTGCCGGCGATGCGTTGTTGTTGTTGAACTACGCCGGAGCCGTTCAACTCACTGACTTGCTCACCGATGAAGAGCAGCCTTCCGTGTTTCTCGATGAGTCGGCGCGAGAAGTGTTAACGGAAGTCGGCAACATTCTTTTGAATGCGTGTCTGGGAATGTTCGGAAATCTGCTGAACGTGCACGTGACGTTCTCTGTGCCGCGGCTGCATCTCGAGACACTCGACGAGTTGATCGATTGGACGATGTCAGACAAAACCGAGATGCATTATGCGCTCGTGGTGTACACGGCGTTTCAAGTCCGCGACAGTTCGGTGAAGGGTTTCCTCGTGATCGTTCTGAGTGTCGGCTCACTCGATCGTTTGATCCAGGAAGTCGACGCCTGGGAGGTGCAACAGGGAAAGTGAGACCGGCTATTACACCGAATCCGTTTATGAACATTAGGGGTTGAAGAAACGCCGAAGCGATTGAAGAACGCCGAAGGCGTTGGCTAACCCCAGCCCAGGGTTGGAGCGCAGCGACAACCCTGGGGATCGAGCATAAAGAAAGAATTAAACCCTGAAAGGGTTTCTCCCGCGGCGAACCCTTTCAGGGTTGAGCTTGAATATTTCGATTTGATCCCAGGGTTCTCGCCGCGCTCGAACCCTGGGCTACGGTTAGCGAACGCCTTCGGCGTATTTATTTGTGATGACAGAGACGAGTCCAAAAGAAACATTAGTCAGCGCTGCGGTGTTGCACTGGATGCACGAGCTTGCGGCGCAGGGGATTGTCACGACTGATAGTGAGTTGAACCTCGTTGAGTGGAACAACTGGATGGAGGAGCACACCGGAAAACGTGCTCACGAAGTGATTGGCAAGAATCTTCTCGAGCTGTTTCCGGAATTGATCGAACGACGTCTCGATCGACATTATAAATGGGCGCTCGAAGGACAAGTCCGAGTGTTGTCGCAGGCACTGCACGGGTATTTGATCTCGATGCCGGTCGTCTCCGGTGAGCATGGTTACCCGCAGATGCAACAGGCGGTACGAATTTCTCCGTTGAGTCGTGATGGGCGCGTAATTGGGACGCTAACGATCATCGAAGACGTGACTGAACGTGTGGCGCGCGAAGCTGAGTTACAAGCGCAAATCGAAGCGCGCACTCGGCTCCTCGCGAGTGAGAAGCTGGCGCGCAGTGAAGCCGAGCGTGCGAACCGCCTAAAGGACGAGTTTCTGGCCACGATCTCGCACGAGTTGCGCAATCCTCTGAACGCGATCCTGGGCTGGGCGCACATGCTACGCCTTGGCAAACTCAACGAGGCCAACACCGAGCGCGCCGTTGAAACTATCTACCGGAACGCGAAATCTCAAAGTCAGCTAGTTGCGGATCTGTTGGATGTCTCGCGCATCATTTCCGGCAAGCTGCGTCTCGATGTGCGCACCGTTGACTTGATCTACATCGTCAACGCGGCGATCGATTCGATTCGTCCAGCGGCCGACGCAAAAGGTATTCGACTGCAAACGATGCTTGACCCCGCGGCTGGTCCAATCTCGGGAGACGCCGATCGACTGCAACAGATCGTCTGGAACCTGCTGACGAACGCAGTCAAATTCACTCCGAAAGGTGGCGAGATACAAGTCAAAGTTCACCGCATCGACTCACAGGTCGAGATCGTAGTGAGTGATTCGGGCGTCGGCATCAGCAAAGAGTTTCTGCCTTACGTGTTTGATCGTTTCCGTCAGGCTGATGGAAGCACCACTCGCATACACGGCGGACTTGGGCTTGGCCTTTCAATTGTGCGTCAACTAGTCGATCTTCATGGCGGCAGTGTGAGTGCGGAAAGCGAAGGAGAAGGGAAAGGCGCGACATTTACCATCACGCTACCGTTCGTTGGCGTGATTAGTAATCAGAAGGAAGCGGAATCGGTGAACCCGACTCACGGCGATGAGATTGTACCTTTCGACGGCTTGCCTTCACTCCAGGGCCTCAAGGTATTGATCGTTGACGACGAGGCCGACACACGCGAGTTGATTAGTGAGGTGCTGAAAGAGTGTGGGTCTGAAGTTTTATTGAGTCGTTCTGTGGCCGAAGCTTTAGAGGCACTCGAACAACATCAGCCTGACATTCTGATCAGCGACCTCGGCATGCCCGACGAAGACGGCTACTCGTTGATCTCAAAGATTCGCTCACTTCCTGCCGAGCGTGGCGGACAAATTCCCGCGGCCGCGCTGACAGCGTACGCCAGAGCCGAAGATCGAATGCGCGTCCTCCGCTCCGGCTTCCAGTTTCATCTCCCAAAACCCGTCGACTCCGCAGAGCTGGTCACAGTCGTCGCGAGTCTCGCCGGCCGCGCCTACAAGAGTTAAGTAATCCGCGTTTATCTGCGGCTCAGTTTATGACCCGTAAAAGGACTTGAACGATTCGCCAACTTCCGGTGGCGGGATTCTCAAACAGAGGGAAGAAAATGACAACGCAAAAAGAAAAAGCCGAAGCTTTCAAGAATCTTCATACCAAGGGGGCGCCGTTGATTCTGTTCAATATCTGGGATGCGGGTGGCGCACGAGCGATCGAGCAGGCCGGGGCGAAGGCGATTGCAACGGGCAGTTGGTCCGTTGCCGCGGCGAATGGATTTGACGACGGTGAGAAGGTTCCACTCGAACTGGTGTTCGCAAATCTCGAACGAATAGTTGAAAGTGTTGCCCTGCCGGTCACACTCGACTTCGAAGGTGGTTATGCAACGAACATCGCAGAGTTGAAAGAAAACATCCGAAGACTGATCGCTGCCGGCGGCATCGGACTCAACTTCGAAGATCGAATCGTGGGTGGAGACGGACTCCACTCAATCGAGGATCAATCCGCGCGCATCGAAGCAATCCGCGACGCAGCCGAATCCGCAGGCGTCCCACTCTACATCAACGCTCGAACCGACGTCTTTCTACAAACGTATCCTGCTGAACACAACGAAGCACAACTTGCGCAGGCTCTTCAACGCGCCGAAGCCTATACGAAAGCAGGTGCAAGTGGATTGTTCGCGCCCGGATTACGAGAACCAAACCTGATCAAGAAACTGTGTGACGGCTCGTCGCTGCCAGTAAACATCCTGGTCCTTCCTGATACTCCGACAACGAAGACGATGGCTGAGTTAGGCGTGGCGCGGATCAGTTACGGAGCAAGTCCGTATCGACTGGTGATTGCAGCGTTGAAAGAAGCCGGAGAAAAGGCATTTAGTGCGGCAACCCAACCTTCTTCATGATCTCCGGGAAACGTGGATCATCGCGCAGTGAGTTCAGGAATGGATCGACTGTCATGAATCCGATGAAATATTCGTGGTTTTCAAACGACTGATTCAACCTGGCAAAAGCATTTTCTTTGTCACCAAGCTCAGCATAAAAAGTCGCGAGGTCGTATTGCCAAAACTTGAACTGCTCCGGCTGAGCGCAGATCGCGTGTAACAGTCCCTGCCAACCTTTTTTCGCAAACGTCTCGCGTATCAACTTCGCCGCTTCTGGTTCACCCCAGTACTCTTTCGCTTTCGCCATTGCTTCCGCCGCTTCGGGATACATACGCTTGTACCGGTAAACAGCAGAGAGGTAGTAATGCGACATCCAGAACTCGGGCGACAGCTCAATGGTCTTTCTCGAGTGCATCTGGCCGTCATCAATCCGGCCGGAATAGAACATGCAATACGCGTAAGTCATATTGCCGGCGATCGAAAGCGGTTCAATGTCCAACGCTCGCCTCACCTCGCCAACCGCCTCATCAGACTTGCCGAGAAACAATAGTCGCGTTGCTTCGATGCGATGAAGATCAGTCGAGTTTGGATTCAGTTCCATGGCTCTCCGATTCTCTCGCTCCCACGCCCCCATATCGTGGTCCCACAGGAACGCCATCATGCCCAGACTCATGTGCGGATCGGAAAGGCTGCTATCAAGTTCGAGCGCTTTGTTTGCGTACTCTCGTGCCTTGGGAAAGACTTCTTTGGCAGGCGAGTAACCGTAAATCGCGAGATACGTATATCCCGTAGCCAGACCTGCATAAGCCATCGCGAATCGCGGATCGAGATCCACCGCGCGCTGAAAATTTTCAATAGCGGTTTGTGAATCTCGCGGCGTGCGTTTGTTGGCTAAGAACTTACCGCGCAGAAAAAGCCTGTATGCATCCGAATTTGCAGTGTAGTTCTTCATCATTCGCTGCTCTTCGGCGCCTGTTAGCTTTGTTCTTAACTTGCTTGAAACATCGCGCGCGAGTTCGCTCTGTAACGAGGCCAGATCCGATTGCAGGCGATTGTATTGATCGCCCCAGATCAGATTGCCGGTAGCTGCATCGACTAGTTCCAGGTAGACGATTAAGTCCGAACTACGCTGCACGACACGTCCATTGAGAACAGCCTGAACGTCTAAGTCTCTTCCGATCGTTCGCGGATCTGTCTGTTTACCCTTGTATCGAAACACGAGAGACCGCGCTTTTACGTTTAGATTCGGTATCTGCGAAAGACTGCTGATCAGTGTTTCGGTCATTCCGTCAGTGAGATACTCGACGTCTGCGTTACCACCCTCGTTCACAAACGGCATCACAGCGATGGATTGAATAGCAGCTTCAGTGCGGTTGGTTCGGAAATACGCCGTGACACCAATCGCCGCAAGAAGAATCACTGCGAGAGCGACGATGATAGCGAGCTTGTGTTGTTTGATTCCTGAGACGATGTATTCGGCACTCGACGTCGTCGCTGCAGTTGCCACCGGAGTGGTCGCTGCCGCTTCTGAGTTTGCAGCGCTCGAACTCCGCAAAACTGGCGCGACCGTGCGTTCGATCTCTGCATCGACGTCGAGCTTGCGCCGGAGATTGCGCAGATCAATCAGCAGATCCTTCGCGGTTTGATAACGCTCGTTCTTGTCCTTCGCCAAACACTTGTCGATGATCTCTTCCAATCTCTCGGGAACACCAGTCACGTGTTGCGACAAAGGCAACGGTTCCGATTCCTGTA
Source organism: Pyrinomonadaceae bacterium (assembly GCA_036006625.1). Classification (GTDB taxonomy): domain Bacteria; phylum Acidobacteriota; class Blastocatellia; order Pyrinomonadales; family Pyrinomonadaceae; genus PSRF01. The sequence continues at coordinate 34,472 of DASYPN010000341.1, forward strand.
TCGCGATGATCTGGCGGTGAATGTCTGAGCCCTGGAACGGGAGGCAGCCCGCGATCATTTCGTAGAGGACCACCCCGAAGCTCCAGATGTCCGTGCGTTGGTCTATGTCTTTCCCGACAGACTGTTCGGGTGACATGTAACTAACGGTGCCCATCACGACGCCGGGCGTTGTGTTGACCTGGACTCGCGTTGGATCTTCGGTACCGATTGAACCAGTGGCTGGACTTTCTGCTTCTGCCAGTTTCGCGAGACCGAAATCGAGCACCTTCACGATGTGGTCCTTGCGGACCATCACGTTCTCGGGTTTGAGATCGCGATGGGCCACACCCGCTTCGTGCGCTGCATTCAGGGCAGCTGTGATTTGTATCGCCAAATCAAGCACGTCGATCAACTTGAACCGACGATCCGAGAGATGTTGGCGCAGAGTTAAGCCGTCGATGTATTCGGTAGCGATAAAGCTGGTGGATTCGGTTTGTCCAAACTCGTAGACAGTCAGGATGTTTGGGTGGTTGAGGTTTGAAACTGTGCGAGCTTCCAGTGTGAAACGTTGCAGACGATCTTTGTTGCTTGCCACTTCTGCTGACAGGAGTTTCAGCGCGACTGTGCGTCCGAGTGCGGAGGTATCCTGGGCCAGGTAAACCTCACCCATTCCTCCCGCGCCGAGTTTGGAGAGGATTTTGTAATGCGACAGATGGGTATCGGGATCCACAGGGCTGGCATCATATCCCATCCGCCTTTATCTGTGTAATCTGTGGTTAAGAAGGCGGCTGACTTGCTTGCTCTTTATTGCCTGCAAACCCGTCAATATTAACGATGCATTCAGTTCCGCGCCAGCGGGGTTGGTGTGCGTATGATCAGTTGCAAACAACTCCTTAACTTTTGCTTCTCCAAGCTCTTCGTATTTATCCGCAATCAATTTCGTGACATCGATGAACAGTACGTGCTGTGAGGTCGCAACCTCATTGGCCCACTGACCAAACTTTCCGGAGCCACGTTCCACGCGTCCATCCTTCCAGATGTTTCGCACAGTCAGCGAGAGGACGATCGGAATCGCGCCTTTGGCTTTCGTGTCGGCGATCATCTTCCGTAAGTACCAGCCGTACGTGTGAACAACCTCGTGTTCTTTCGTGAGCAGGTTGTCGATCTCCTGCGTTTCCTCGCCGGTGCCGGGCAGGGAGCCGCGCGCGCGAGATGCGTCGTTGATCGCGCCGGCATCGTTGTGACCAAACTGGATGAGCACAAGGTCTCCACGTTTCATCTCGCTTAAGACGTTGTCCCACAGACCCTGAGTGATAAATGTGCGACTACTACGCCCGGCGCGCGCTCGATTCAAAACGTTGACCTTCGTTGTATCGAAAAGTTCGATGAACGGATCACCCCAACCGCGCCCGCCGTTGGCGTTATTGTTGGCAGTCGAATCGCCGACAACGAATATCGTTGGTAGTTTGGGATTGATCGATTGCGGCGCGTTGCTCGGCGTCAAACAGATAACGCACCACAAAATGGCCAGAAGTCTCATCGTTGGAATAGTCCCGGACTTCTTGCAAGCCGAGCCGTCGCCGAGAGTATCACAAGCCGTTTCAGTCGCAGCGCCAGTCTCAAGATGATCTGGCCCGCCAATTGCTCGCCATAAACCGTGATAGTGAACAAGGAGGGGTTGTGAGCACAGAAAAAACTACAGTTGGGCGAAGGAGTGTTTCAAGTAAGACAACAACGAAAAGACCGAGCGGCGCGCTGAAGAGTCGACGCAAGTTTCTTTACTACTTTCCCGGTGGGTTTCACGATGAGACTTATATCGATTGGGAACGGGACTACAAATGGAAAGCGCATCAGCAATGGGAAGAGCTTCTAAATCGAAACGAATTGAGACATCTGTTAAAGCAGAAGCAATACAGTGAAATCGCCGCCCGCGCGATTCGCATCGAGTCGCGAACCAATTTGCTTTTTTCGTTCGAGAAGATGGCCTTGCGTGATGCGGTCAAGTCACGCGACGGAGCACGACTGTTTTCACAGGGTCTTTACGACTTTCTTCACGGTTCGCTACGTGTGAATGATCGGTTTGCAGACTGGGTCGAAACGATTGCTTTGCTTCCTCGAAAGCAAACACGAGTACTCACGTGGCCCCTCGTCACAGTCTTCGGCTTCATCGCACAGCCACAGACGCATATTTTTTTGAAACCGAACGTGACACGGATTGCGGCGCGGAAGTTTGGATTTGACTTCCACTACAAGACACGGCCCTCATGGGAAACATATTCGGAGTTTTTGCAGTTCGGAGAAATGGTACGAAGCGAGGTAACCGATTTACGTCCGCGTGACATGATCGACATTCAGTCGTTCATCTGGGTGCTGGGCTCTGATGAGTATGACGACTAGTTTGGGAAGAGCCTGTTATTCATTCGCATGCTGAAGATTCGCGGGGCGCTCCAGCCGGACGATAGTCCGTTGCCACTGACGGCGCGTACTTTAATGTGTTTCTCGGCGATGTCGTTTGGTTCTATCGCAGTCTGAACCAACTCGTTCCAACGCGGTATAATCGTCTGCTCGTTGTAATTATGCTCTAACCGGATGGACACAAATGCGCACGCCGATATTCCATGTTGATGCCTTCACTACTCAGCGATTCAAAGGAAACCCCGCTGCCGTAATGGTGATGGATAAGTTTTCGGAAGATGCCGTGCTCCAGGAAATTGCTGCTGAAAATAATTTGAGTGAGACAGCTTTTCTAGTCCCCGAAGGTGGTGACTATCGTCTGCGCTGGTTTACACCAACCACCGAAGTGCCGCTTTGTGGCCACGCGACGCTGGCGAGCGCGGCAGTAGTCATGGAGCGGCTGGAGCGGGGACGGAATACCGTGGTCTTCCATTCAGCAAGCGGCCCACTAACAGTGGTCCGTAACAAAACTGGTTACGTTATGGACTTCCCGGTGAGGCAATCCGAGGTAATTTCGTCACCGCGTGGCTTAGTTGAGGCACTGCGCGTCGATCCAGTCGAAGTGACCACTAATCAATTCAATTACCTGGCCTTGCTTGAGAATGCGCAGATCTTGCGTGAACTGGTGCCCGATATGGCGGCGCTGGCGCGCTTGGATCGTCCCGGAGTAATCGTCACCGCACCAGGAGAGGGAACCTACGACTTCGTTAGCCGCTATTTCGCGCCTGCGAAAGGTATTCCGGAAGATCCCGTGACTGGCGCTGCTCACTGCATGCTGGCGCCATATTGGGCCAAGCGACTGGGCAAGACTGTGTTTCGAGCCTTCCAAGCATCAAGACGTAGCGGGGAGATTATTTGTGCGTTGGTCGACGGGCGCGTCACGCTGGAAGGCGCCTGTGTTTTCTATCTCGAAGGTGCTGTTGAAATTTAAGATGTGCGACTGTCGCGGTTTTGCGCAATACAGTTCCAAGTTCAGTTAGGAGTGTTGAATAGTGAGCGCTACAAACGAATTGGCATCGCTCTTTCGTCGCGATTTAGCCAAGCTGAGTAAACAGATCGAGGTGTTTCCTGATAGTCGTGCACTCTGGCAAACGGTTCCGGGTGTGTTGAATGCAGCAGGCAACCTGGCCCTTCATATCGAAGGCAATCTCCGAGAGTATGTGGGACGCCAATTGGGTAATTTACCGTATCGAAGAAACCGAGAACTTGAATTCAGCGCCAAGGGTCTTTCAAAGGATGAACTCAGCGAGCGCCTGGCGCAGTTGGGAGAGTCTATTCCAGCTGTTATAGCCGAACTCTCCGAGCAACGAATGGAGATGGAATATCCGGAAGTGGTTCTGGAAGTGCCCATGACGACACGGGAATTTCTCATTCATCTTTATGGGCACCTTAACTGGCACCTGGGCCAGGTGGATTATCTGCGTCGTATCTTGAATCGTTAATCCTGAATAACGCAGATTCGGGCGGACGGTGAAACAAAATCAGCAGCCTTACTTTAGTGTTGAAGCGTAGATATGACTGAGAGCGTCTCATTAAAGAGTTTCCAGCTGAACTTCGTCGATAGCAAACAAGATCTGCGAAGTTCAAGATGCTATTTGCGAAATTCAATATACGATTTGGCGAATTCAAGATGCTATCTGCAAGAGTGCCCCCAGGAGCTGTCAGATTCAAGACAAGATCCGGCAGATCTTACACACTATGCAGCGAGATCAATATAGTCTCGCCTTTATCCGGACGTGGCCCACTCCGGCCTTATTGAAATTTGCTAAGGCTCAAATTGCGGTTTGACTGTCCGTCATAACGGACGCATTATGCGGATGGTAATTTCGTTGCGTTTGATTGTTTCCTGTGATTTGCGAAATGACCCGAGTTCTCCTCATTAACTCAAGAACTTAAACCTCGGAACCGTACTATGTCAGAACCAGAAACCATTACTTACAAGTTTGAAGTACAAGTCCTGATCCTCAGGGAAAATGAATCTTGGATAGCGCAAGGTTTGGATTACGATGTCACCGGACATGGTAGGACATTGGACGATGTCTTGGAAAATTTCGAGCGCACGTTTGTCGGACAAATCCTCTTAGACATGCATCACGGGCAGACGCCGCTGGGCCAGGTAAAAAAGGCACCGAAGTTTTATTGAGATAAGTTTAGCGAGGCGAAACGATTGGCGGAAAAGAAACAGTTTGCACTGCCATTGAATTTTCCTCGTCACGTTGTAATCAACTCAGAGGCAGCGATCTACGCGTAACATGAATGAATACGCCGAAGGCGTTCGCTAATTTCAGCCCAGGGTTGGAACGAAGTGACAACCCTGGGAATAAGAATCTAAATTGCTTTAAACCCTGAAAGGGGTTCCTCTTTTGGCGAACCCTTTCAGGGTTCAATCCTGTGTGCGTGTGTTACCCAGGGTTGTCGCACGCTCCAACCCTGGGCTGAAATTAGCGAGCCTTCGGCGTAAATGCATCCAGATCAGTCGGCGTAATGCATC
>DASYPN010000342.1:0-5531 GCA_036006625.1 Pyrinomonadaceae bacterium
CCATGAGCGCTTAATCCATGAACCTCGATACGCCAACGCACGATCCCCTTGTGCGCGATCACGCGTTTGAGCAGCGTGGGCTCACCAACAACACAGGCAGAAACCGGCCAGGATTTTTCAATGAGTTTCCAGGAACCGGAGAACCCAAACTCTTCATCCGCCATGGCCGCAAACACAACCGGGCGCGGACGCTCAGACTGACTTGCATATTCGATGACCGCCGACATCATCGCCGCAATCGACGCCTTGGCATCACACGAGCCACGTCCAAATACACGGCCGCCTTCGATAACAGGATCGAACGGCTTGATTGACATGTTCTCGACCGGCACCGTGTCCATATGTGAGTTGAGCATCACACCATTCACATTGCTTCCCGTTGAGTGAACGACGGCAATGACATTGTCGCGACCTTCAGCCACGGTTTGACGTTCGCAGTCGATGCGCGCCGCGGAAAGGACGGTCTCAATGAAGTTCGCCATTCCTTTTTCGACATACTCGCCACTATTCGCACGCCCCGGGTTCACACTCGGAATAGCGATCATGTCGCGCAGGAGTTGTAGAGTGCTTGGCATTCGTTAATTCCACACGCGGCTGCGGACAGCCGCTTTGTTTCAAAAGTCGGAATTCAGTCTAAGAGCGCCGAAGGCGCGAAATATGATAGCCAGGGGCAAGCGCCGAGCAGAGCGAGGCGCGTCGCCCCTGGAAAAACCATTACTGGCCAGTGAAGCTCTGAAAGAGCGAAATAGATCGGGTTGGTATTTCGCACTTTCAGTGCTTTCATTAAATAAATTTCAGCTAAGGGGGCGACGCGCTTCGCTCCGCTCCGCGCTTGCCCCTGGCTATCATATGTCGCGCCTTCGGCGCTGCTTGAACTATTGCGAACCTCCTCGAATTCTCGACCCCACCGCTGAATTGCCAGCGCGTTTCAGTTCTGCGAGTTGTGACAATGCGAGTTCGTTTTGGGGATCGATCTTTAATGCTCGTTCGAGCGCGATCCTTGCTTCATCGTTTCGACCCAACGCTTTCAAACCAGCGCCGGCGAGTACGAAACGAATGGCGCCCGACGGAGGCCACGGCTCGGCATCCAACATTTTTTGTTCATCATTCAGGCGAGCGAGTCGCTCGTAAAGCTTTCGCGCATCAGCGGTACGTCCTACGTGTTCGAGAGCGACGGCTTTGTAGTAATAGTGCTCGGACCACGGTTCTTCGGGTTGCGAAGGAGGATTCAATTCCTCAGTTGCGGCTCGCTGCCACCAACGCTCGGCTTGATCACGTTGTGCCGCCGCTTCGTACTCTCGCGCCGCGGCGACGTAATACAGTGCCTGCGACTGCATGGCAGGCCTTCCGACGCCGAAGTTGCGCGGGAATTCAGTGATAGCGGCCAACTCAAGCGCTGCTTTTGCGTGATCGCCGGCGTCACGATATTTCCGAGCGAGGCCGAGATGTGCTCTGCGATAGAGTCCGAGTGCGGCGTCCTCTCCCTCGCCTGATGTGAAAGTCGTCTTGCCGAGTAAGGCTGCTGCGTCAGAAAAACGGCCGGCATCGATGTAGGCACCGGCGAGTGATTGCACCGCACCTGCTTGAGCGAGCACGGCTGGAGGAGCACCTTCCAACAATTTCACACGACGCTCAGTTGCGCCCATTTCAGCAAGTAACTTGTCGAATTCGATATAAAGTCGATAGTCACTCGGAGAGACGCTGATGGCACGTTGATATTGATTGGCCGCTTCTTCTCGATTCTGCGACACGAGCCACAACGCTCGAGCGAAATTTCGCTGCGCGATCGTGTTGGCCGCGTCGAGTCGAACTGCATCACGCCACGCAGCAAGTGCTTCCTTGTCACGATTCTTCGATGCCAGAACGTTCCCCAGGTAGTAAGCGGCGCGACCATCGTTTGCATTCGCTGCAATCGCCGCGCGCAACACGTTGATCTCTTCTACACGATGAGGAAAGACAAACGCAGGATCGCCTTTCATGCCGAGAGCGAATTGAGCTCGCGTGCGTTCGCGCTTGCCGCTGAGTTCGTACAAGTAGCCGAGTGTGTAGTGCAGCATGGGATGGATGCGGTTCTTGTCGACGGCAAGGATTCCTGATGGTCCAGCGTTAATCGCATCCTCCAGAACGTCGATAGCCTCATGGTTACGTCCAATCGCGACATAATTGAAGGCGAGTTCCAGCACGGCGTCGGGCTCGCGGGATAAGAGGTGACGCAACTGATCAGCCGCTGACTTTTCTCTCGCCGTGTCACCTGCCGCTTTACTGATTAAGTACTGTTCACGAAGCGCCAGATAATCGATCGGCAACTCGTCGACAACCTGATTGATTCGGGCTTGTGCTGACTGCGTGTTTCCATCCAGTCGCTCAGCGATCGCCAACACGGTGCGCGCTTTCAAGTCGCGCGGATCGAGCATCACCGCCTGCTGCAAATGTTCGAGCGCTAGCTTTGTGTCGCCTTTCAATAATGCAATCTCGCCAAGAGCGTAACGCGCCAACGACTCGCGATAACCGGAACGCACGAGCCACAACAGATGATCTTCCGCTTCGAAAACATGACCCAACGCACGTTGCACAAGAGCGAGATAATAGTGAGCGTCGCCCGCATCTTTGTTACGCACAAGCGCTGCTTCCAAATGCTTCGCAGCCGTTTCGTATTCGCCGCTTCTATAAAAGGACAGGCCGAGGGCGATGTGCGCCGGAGCGAAGCCCGGATCGCGTTTCAGAGCCTCGAGGTAAGCCTGCCGCGCGTCACGTTCTTTACTCTTCTTGTCGAACGCGAGTCCTTCGACGTAACTCTGCTCGGCGCTCGCCGCGTTCTTTGGATCGGCAATCGGTCGCGTGGCGGGTTTAAAATCGGGATTGTTATCGACGGGGGAATCGGTTCGGTACCGGAGCAGTACCCGACCATCCTTGTTCTTGAGTGTCAGCTCGAGCGGTTGCCGCGGGACGGGCACGTCGATCGTCGTCGTAAAAACCTTTGCCGGATCCAGATCGATGCGTGTTGTTTGTAATTGCTTGCTACCATTCGCTAACGCAAACTCAACCCCATTGAATCGTTGATTAGGAGCCACTGAAACCGTTGCTTTGTCTCCCTGCAAACTGATTCGTATCGCGACGTCGCGAGTCGCCTCATTCCACCCTCCACCCATCTTGTTTACCCCAAACCAGTACTCAAAGAAGTGTTCGACACGATGCGGGGCGATGAACTGATGCTCCATCTGGGTTTCGAAGCGACCTCCCTGAAACTCCACGTATTGCCCGCCGCCGTCCGTTAGTTTATCGACCCAGATGTCGCCGTTATCGTCAGTTCCCCACGTCCATGTCTTCTTGCCGGGCAGCTCGCGATGGTCAGCGACGTGGACCACACCCCAATCAGATTTTTCGTAGTAGATCCCGAAATAATCTCGCTTGGAATCACGCGCAAAGAGCGATAGGAAGTTTGGCACTTCACTAAACCGGCCGATGTCCACTCCTTTTTCAATCGGAAACTTGAAGACGGGCCAGAACGCGTGCGGGTAGGTTTCACGCATCGGATAGTTGAAACGTAAATCGGGCGCAGCAGGTGCGCCGGCAGTGGACCAGTACCAGTAACGGCCCGGAACTTCGCGGCGGTTATTCAACGTAACCTCTGATTCGAGAACTCGCGTTCCCGGTCGCAAGCGCAGGATTATCTGCCACTGCATTCCCTGAACACGCTCGGTATCGCCGATCGCTACGGCTACACTGCCGTCGCCTTCGGTGCGCATTACGTAATCGATGGGACTAACGGTCGTGAGTGTGTGACCGTCGGGAAAGTTCCATTCGATGCCGCCCGAAACCCACGCGCCACGCAGCGCGACCATGGCGTATTTCATCACCGGGTTTGAGTAGAGGATGTCGCGGTTGAGTGTCTTATCGAAGATTGCGTAAACGTGTCCGCCGAGTTCGGGCAGCACTGTCACCTTCAGATATTCATTCTCGAGATAGACGGCTTTCCACGTTTTGTCTTTCTTCTCCCCCCCGAGTGAATCAAGAAATGGATATGGATAAACAGGCCGCCATTTACGTCGCTGCCAGTCGAGCAATGCCGGGTAAGGATTGGGCGAATTGAGTTCGTAGGTCGGGATTACGAGCGGCCCCTCCCAAACGCGTGGAGCGTCTTTTGTCTGAGCGGCCGCCTGACTTCCCATCACGACAATTAGCGATAGATAAAATAATAGACGTTTCATAAGCTAAAGCTTTCCGCTGCGATCGTGTAGCGCTTCACTTTTTCGCGATTGACACTGAATCCTGTGCCGGGCCCGTGCGGAACATCGATGAAACCGTTCTCATCGATACTGATCGCCGGTTCGATGACATCGTCCGTGTACCAACGCGACGATGCTTCAATGTCGGTTGGAAATGAAAAGTCCGGATGCATCGCGAGGTGCAACGCCTGCGCCGACGCGACACCGAGTTCGGGCATCGTCCCAACCCAGCATTGGAGATCGGCAGCACGCGCAGTTTGCAACATCGAGAGTGATTCACTGAGTCCACCAACGCGCTGCACTTTGATATTTATGATTCGCGCCGCGCGGTTCGTGATTAGCTCGTCGACGGTAGCGAGTGAATCCGCAGATTCATCGGCGCACAAAGGCGTGTTCAGGTGCGCTTGCAGTTCGCCGGCTTCGGCGATGGCACTGGCTGCGAGCGGCTGTTCGATCATCATCAAGTTGAATCGGTCCAACTCACGAAAGATCGGCAGGTCGGTTAACGTGTACGCAGCGTTTGCATCGACCATCAATGGGAGGTCTGGGAAGTGAGTTCGCACTGCATTGACTGGCTCAACGTCCCAGCCAGGTTGAATCTTGATCTTCACGCGTTGATAACCTTCGTTGACGTAACGCTTGACGCGTTCGATTAACTCGTCGATCGTGTTGAAGATTCCGATTGCGACGCCTGAAGGAACTGGGCGTCGAGCGATTCCGAAGAGGTCACACAATGCCGTTTGCTTTGTGTGTGCGAATGCGTCCCAAAGGGCGCCTTCGATACCTGCTCTCGAAAATTTGTCACCCGGAAGTTCGTCGACTTGCGTCGGACCGACTTGTCCAAGCGAGAACAGTGCGGGAACGATTTCGGTTTTCAGTGTCGTCCACGAACTGTCTGGTGTGTCGGCGGAGTAAAACGAGCCCGACATCGGCGACGCTTCGCCCCAGCCAACGATTCCCTCTTTAGTGGTCAGCTCGATCAGAATCGCGTCCTTCTCCGCAACAACCCCGTTGCTGATCCGAAACGGTTCAACGAACGGCACACGCACCCGATGAAGCCCAACCGACGAAATCTTCACCACTAGTCCTTTCAAAACCATGGAACGTACTGTAGGGGCGGCCCTCCGTGGCCGCCCGTGGTTTGAGCTAAAACGATTCAAGAAGCGACGGTTTGGATTTGGCGAACACCTATCAAAACCACGGGCGGCCACGGAGGGCCGCCCCTACAGTACGTTTAGCAGTGCCCGAATAATTAAACTTAAAGGAGTCCCATGTCCCTGCTTCGTGCCAGCTTTTTTGTGTTCG
>DASYPN010000343.1:0-36208 GCA_036006625.1 Pyrinomonadaceae bacterium
AAAATAACGCCAAATGTTGTCAGCAGCACACGTACATCCATCGGTATCTCCAAGCCTCAGTTGGTTTTTGTCATATCCGTGATCAGAACCGCATCGCGCAACAAGGACCCGCGAGTGCACGCTAGCTGCTTGCCATCGCTCGACCATGAAAAGGCTGTTATGAGCAGGTCATCGAAATGAGTGACCTGCTTTTGCGGGCCACCGTCCAGCGGCTGGCTCCAAATGTTACTTACGTTGCTCGCGTTCACCGAGTAGAATATTGACTTGCTGTCAGACGCCCACTGAATGACGGTTGAAACCGTACCACTGGCGCTGATCTGAAAGGTGTGAGTTGGTGGACCACCGTCGATGGGAATCACCTCGATCCGGTTTGCCGGCGCAAACGGGTCGCGCGACTCCGGGTAAGTATAGGCAATAAATTTACCGTCGGGTGAAACCGCGGCTGTGCCAACCACGTGGTCGGTGATTCTAACCGGCGTGCCTCCATCGATGGACACCTTCCAAAGCGTCGGCTTTGGAGCTTCGTAAGCAGTGTAAATGACCCAGCGGCTGTCAGGCGTAAGCGTGGGGAATGAATCGCTCGGACCTGGTGTGAGTTTTATCGGATTACTGCCATCGAGATTCATGCGCCAAAGATTTCTCTTGCCGTCCTGCCACAATCCAAACACCACATAACGCCCATCGGAAGTAACGACTGGAGAAACATTCGCGGCGGTATTTGCAGTAAGTTGTTTGCGGTTCGTTCCGTCCTGGTTCGTAATCCAAACCGCTGCATTTCCACTTTCGTTTGAGACAAAAACGATTCGGCCATCCGGCGTCCACGAGAGATTACTGCCGGTAGAACTAAAAAAATTGCTCACATTTCCCGTAGGCAATCTGATCGCTTTTGATGCCTCGCCTTCAGGCACAACCCATAGATTCACCAGACCCTGCGATTGAACCGACACTAATTTTTGACCGTCTTCCGTCAGTGCGATGGAACGATAAGAATTCAAATCATTGGTAACGCGCCTGAGTTTTCCGTCCGGATAACTAATAATCCAAAGCATCGCCCCGATCGGACTCTCGCCGGCGACTACCAGAATTCCGGTCATGTCAGGTAGCCAGTGAACACGCCCGGCGAACGGCCACGACTCCGTCGAGAGTTCTCTTTCACTTCCGTCAGCAACTGAAAAACCGAGAACTCTACTGCGCCCGCCAAACCTTGCGACACTCGAAGCAATTATCTTTCCGTCAGGAGACCATGCTGGACCAGCGAAGAATATCTGATTCAGACGTTCGGGAGTCTTTTTCACAACCAGGTTGCGTTCACCGCTGCCGTCGCTGTTCGCAATCACGAGCGCGCTTTCGCCTTGATTCGGGTAGTTACCACGAATAAACACGAATTGTTTGCCATCCGGTGAAAAACTTATTGGCCCGTCAATTCCTTCCATTAGCTTGACCGGCACGCCGCCGAGTACTGGAACACGATAGAGCGTGCCGGCATCGAGATTGGCCTTAATGGCATAGTAGAGATCGTTGCCGTCTGGTGAAAACGTAATACCAAAATACCCTACCGGCGCGGGCGCCACGATCTCCTTGTCGTTTGCAGTACTAACCTGGCGAATATAAAGACTCTGTCTGCTGCGATCACTCAATACGTAAACAATATATTTGCCGTCAGGAGAGATGGTCGCGTCGATGGCGTTTCCGGAGTTCGTCAAACGATTGAGTTTGATGTCCCAAAAGTGTGCGACCTGCTCTTTTTTATTCAACCAACGGTAAATGCCGAAACTGCCGGCGCCAACGATGATTAGAGCCGCAAGCAATGTGAGCGCAGCGCCAATTTTGTGACGCTTGATCTCGAGACTGATGGAATCGCTGATGTTGCTGATTGCACTTCGAGATGACGTAGCACGTGGACCGGATAAAGTTGCTGTTGGCTCACCTCCAGGCATGATTGCCGTCGCGTCACCTTCAGTACCAACAGAGCGATCGAGTTTGTCTTGAAACTCGAGATCTTGTCTTAGCGCTTTCAGATCCAGCCAGAGATCTTTGACCACCTGATAACGTTCTTCGCGATCCTTTCGCAGCGACTTGTTCACGATACGAATCAGCTCAGAAGGAGTTGCTTTTGCGATGCGCGCAAGAGCCGGTGGCTCAGTCTTGAGTATCGCTGCCATCGTGTCGCTTGGTGTTTCGCCTTCGAACGGCTTCCGACGCGCGAGCATTTCGTAAATGACAGCGCCAAGACTGAAGATGTCTGAACGATGATCGACGCTGAGTCCGCGCGCCTGTTCCGGCGACATGTAACCGGCCGTTCCGATTACGATGCCTGAACCCGTGCGCACCTGGATCGTCGGTGCTTCAGCAGCGACGACCGGCGACGCTTGTTCACTCAGTTTTGCGAGTCCGAAGTCGAGCACTTTCACGTAGCCATCGGGCCGCAACATGATGTTTTCCGGTTTGATGTCGCGATGGATGATGCCGGCTTTGTGCGCGGCTGAAAGTGCGTCAGCAACCTGTATCGCGATGTTGAGTGTTTCCGCGAGCGACAGCGGCGAACGAACCAAACGGCTCCGCAAGGTTTCGCCTTCGACGAATTCGGTTGCGATCACCTGCGAGCCCGCGGCTTTCGTAATTTCGTAGATCGTGATGATGTTGGGATGATTGAGCGCCGAGGCCGCCCGTGCCTCTTGTTCAAATCGCCGCAGTCGATCGTCGTCAGTCGTGAACGTGGCGGGCAGGAGTTTCAGAGCGACTTTCCGACCGAGTCGCGTGTCTTGGGCGAGATAAATTTCACCCATCCCACCGCGGCTGATAAATGAAACCACTTCGTACGAACCAATCATCTGACCAGAGTTGAGTTCGATCTTTTCGCGCGTCAGCAACGACGCCGCAGCTTCGAACGCGGGCTTGTCGATGAAGCCCCCGCTTTGTTCGTGTGAAGCAATCAACGACTCGACTTCATTGCGCAACTCGTCGTCGCCCGAGCACGCGCGCGAAACAAACGAGCTCCGCTCCTCCGGCCGGTAGGTGATCGCCGAATTGAAGATCTCTTTAACTTGTTGCCAGCGCTCGGGCGTCATCTGAATAAATCCGCGTTATCCGCGGTAAAAAAGGCCTCCTAATTAAGACGCGCAGGAATTATCCGAACTCCCTCACTGCAACTGCCGCCGCAGCCAGGCGCGCGCCATTTTCCAGTCGCGCTCGACGGTCGCATGTCCAATTCCAAGCACTTCTCCAATTTCTTCGATCGAAAGGCCGCCAAAAAATTTCAGTTCGACGATCCGGCTCTGCTGCGGATCCATGTGCGCGAGTTCGTCCAACGCTTCATTCAAGGCAAGTAAATCAACTTCGGATTCCTGCGCGAGTTTCTCGACGCTCGTAATCGAAATTCGCTGCTGCTGTGAACCGCCTCGCTTAACCGCCTGATGTTGACGTGCATGGTCCACGAGGATTCGTCGCATCAACTGCGCAGAGATTCCGAAAAAATGGGCGCGATTCTGCCATTTCGCATTTCGCTGATCGACCAGTTTCAGATACGCCTCATTTACGAGGGCCGTGGGTTGCAGTGTGTGTTCGCCGCGCTCGCGACGCAGGTAGTTGCTCGCGAGGCGACGCAGTTCGCTGTAGACCAGCGGCATCAGCTTCTCGAGCGCGGCCTGATCGCCCTTTTCCCAGTCAATCAGAAGCTGCGTTATGCCTTCAGACGCCTGCATATGTGCGGTTCTCGCCGAGAGTTTACAACAAATGTTTAGGACCAGTGAGGGAATCCGGTGCGAACGTCCGCGTGAATAAATGTAGGGCAAAAGAGCCAATGAAAATATGGAGGTTTGACCATGAAACGAATTATCAGCATCACCTTTGCGATCATCATTCTCGCAACCGCGTACACCGCCGGCGCGCAGCAAACTAGCGCCCAAGTCGTGATTGCCAATATCCCGTTCGCATTTACTGCAAATAACAAAACTCTCCCCGCGGGTAAATACGCGATCACTGTGCTCAATTCGAGTTCTGACAAAAAGGCGCTGCAGATTCGCAGCATGAACGGTCGCTTCAGTGCGATGGTCCTGACTAACGCTGTCGTCGGTAGGATTGCCGATAACGCCAAACTCGTTTTTGAGCGTTACGACGATCGATATTTCTTTGCGCAGGCACAGCTAGCGGGCGACTCGACAACTCTCGCCGCGTCGCGTTCAAACAAAGAGCACAAGCACGCGGTTGCCACTGCCAAAAAGAAGAGCGTCGTCGTCATCGTCGCTGGATAACAGACAAAGTATCTCAGCCGGCAGAAGTTGGGGAACTCCTTGCAGGCTGAAAGCAAGCCACGGATGAGACGGATCAGTGTAAATCCGATTTGCACAGATCCGAGTTATCCGTGGCTTGTGAGTTCTGATATCCTGTGCGACCTAACTATCCCCGATGACCCTTCGCACCGAAGCAATCGCCGGCATCACCACTTTCTTCACGATGTCGTACATCGTCGTGGTGAACCCGACGATTCTCTCGACGCCAGGCACAGGCATGGCTTTCAGCGGTGTCCTGACCGCCACGGTGCTGGTCTGTTTTGTGATGACACTCCTGATGGGTGTCTACGCGAAACTTCCGTTCGCCGTCGCGCCCGGAATGGGCATCAACGCGTTCTTCACTTTCACGATCATTCTGACGCAGAAAGTCTGGTGGCAGACTGCACTCGGCATCATCTTCTGGGCCGGTGTGCTATTCATGATCATCTCTGTCACTCCGATTCGAGAAACGATCGCAAAAGCAATCCCTTCGGAGCTAAGAATCGCAACAGCGACCGGCATCGGCGTCTTCATAACCTTCATCGGTTTGAAAAATGCCGGTTTCATCACTTCGGATCCGGTCACGTACGTGAAACTCGGAACGCTCGGCATTCAAACCGTTCTGGCAATCGTCGGGCTCGCAGTGACCGTCATACTTTTGATTCGCCGCAGCGCCCTGGCCTACCTCGCGGGAATGTTTGTCGTGACCTTGATCGCGTGGGCAGCCGGACAAATCAAAGCGCCGCCAACGCTCTTGAGCCCGCCGGACTTCCACACCGTATTCTTGAAGCTCGACATTCTCGGCGCTCTAAAGCTGTCGCTCCTGCCCGCAATTGTCGGCATTCTCTTTACCGACCTCTTTGACTCGATTTCAACCTTCATCGGCGTCGCTCATGCAGCGGATCTACTCGACGAAAACGGTAACCCGCGCAATCTGCGACAAGGATTGATCGTCGACTCGTTCGCCACCTTCGGAGCGGGACTCGCCGGCACGTCATCGGGCACGGCCTATATCGAGAGCATCGCCGGAATCGACAGCGGTGGGCGAACAGGCATGACTTCGGTCTTTACGGCGCTCTGTTTCTTGCCGTGCTTCTTTCTGGCGCCGCTTGCCGGAATGGTTCCGGTCTATGCAACCGCGCCGGTTCTGATTCTGGTGGGTGCATCGATGTTCAAGAGCGTCAGCCACATCGATTTTAAGAAAATGGAGGAGGGTCTTCCGGCTTTTTTGACTATAATCCTCATCCCCCTGACCTTCTCGATAACCCAGGGAATACTCTGGGGCTTCATTTCGCACGTTGGCCTTTATCTCGTTGTTGGCCGTCGCAAAGATATTCATCCGGTAATGTTCGTACTCGCGCTGGTCGCGATAGGTTTGCTCCTGCTGGAGCATTCGGAATTGACATGGGGGCTGTATGGGAAATAAGGAAAATCGGGTTTCACGCAAAGACACAAAGGCCAGAATAAGTCGCAAAGTCAGTTTGCGTCTTTGCGTCTTCTTTGCGCCTGTGCGTGTAACTGCTCTGTTGTTGTTATTCGGAGCGTATGCTTTCGCGCAATCGCCGTCTCCAACTCCGGCAGAAAACCGCGGTCTCGGGATTCAAAGCGCCGGACAAACTCCGAACAATTCCGGTAATCAGGGATCAAGAGAAGCCAAACCTGAACTCGTTCTTCAAACAGGCTACAGCAACCTCTACGGCGCTGCGCGCCTCGTATTCAGTCCTGACGGTCGACTGCTCGCCACCGCCACTTATCGCAGCAACACGATCAAACTTTGGGAAACTGCGACAACTCGCAAACTCCGCGATCTGTCGAATAGCGGGCAATCTTCGTCCTTCCTGCCTCCGACCGTAGCTTTCAGTCGTGACAGTCGTCTCATCGCCGCCTCGGGCGGTGATAACTCCGTCACTGTTTGGGACGTTGTGACCGGACGTGAACTATACAAACTCGGCGGCAATTCAGTAGGTTCAGTGAACACTGCGCTCGGTGTCTCCTTCCTCGCCTTCACTCCGGATAACCGTCTAGTCACCTTGAGCGACGCCGTACGAATTTGGGATCTCTCAACCGGCCGCGAGCTACGCTCGTTTGCTGTAGACATGGCCGGCGTGACTGGTTTCAACGGGACTGAGTCCGGTCTGACACTCTCGCCGGACGGCACTCAATTGCTTCTTATCACTGCGGGTTCCGATGCCGAAGTTAAGTTCATCGATCTCGCCAGTGGTCGTGAAACGCGCCGCGTAAAGTTGCCGGGCGATCAGATCGACAGCCTGCAACTCGCCTTCAATCCCGAAGGACATCTGCTCGCCGCCGGAATTCATGACAAACGTTTCAAGTTCTGGGATGTTACCGCCAGGAAAGATCGCGAACTTGGACCAGTCACTAAAGAGTTTCCTCAGGTGAAATTCAGTCGTGACGGACTATTGCTCGCGCTTTCTGATAATTACACGGTCAAGGTGTGGGACACAGCTACCTTCCGCGAGCTACCGGCTTTGACTGTTCCAACCAGCATCAACTTTGCGCAAGGCGATGCTTTCGTCAGCTTCAGTGAAGACAACAAACGAGTCGCAACGGGAGGCATCGGCACCGACACGATTCTTTGGGAAACGGAAACCGGCAAACGACTCGCAACGATGAATGGCCGCACGAACATGGCCTATAACGTCGCCTTCAGTGCCGACGGCATGGAACTCATTTCCGGTGGTCGCACGCGCTGGGATCTGCGCACAGGCCGCGGTCTTCGAATTGTTCCTGACACGAACGACAAGTCATACGGAACGGCGAGTCCGGACGGCAAGATCTTAGCCGTCATGACACTCAATTCAAACGTGCTCACGATGCTCGAGAGTCCGAGTGGACGTCAGTTATATACCCTCACGCCGTATGGTGACACTGGACAGATCATACGAAGTCGATTTAGTGCTGACAGTTCGATGCTCGCTGTTGTGTATGGACCAGTTGAAGGTCAGCACACACCACCAACTCTTTCGTTCACGCGCGGCGCGCAGGTGAAAATCTGGGACGTTAAGACTGGCCGCGAATTGCGCTCCATCACGCCATCTGAAGTACCGTCACAAGCAGAGTTCACGGCCGATGGACGTTCTCTCGCAATCATCGGCGGCATGGGCCAGATCTCGCTTTGGGATGTGCAGTCAGGCAGTAAGCTCCGCGATCTGGCGTCGTCGCCAATGGCTACGTTTAGGCCTCCGGTCGTTCGGCCCGGCCAGATGCCGACCATGGCGAACATGCCGACCATGGACGATATGGCCAAGATTCTCACCAACACGATCGGAGCAATGTCGGCCGGAACACCGGGCCAGTCAGTTACATCCGCGGCATTTACAAGTGACGGACGCATACTCGCGACTGGAGGAGTTGAGTCGAAAAGCAACTTCGATCTGGCGGCGATGATGAACCAGGCGATGAATCCGCGGCAGAAGAAAGGTTCGAAACAACCCGACTTCTCCGACATGATGAAGGATTTCAAAGTTGAAGCGATCGGTCGAGTGCAACTCTGGGACGTCGCGAGCGGACGCGAGATCGGATCAATCAGTGGACACGGTCGAGGCGTGAGTAAAGTCGCTTTCAGTCGCGACGGTAAACTTCTCGCATCTGGTAGCACTGACAGCACGATCAAGATCTGGGACCTCGCAACGCAAAAAGAGTTGCGCACGTTGACAGGTCACACTGCGCCTATCGAGTCGATGGACTTTAGTCCGGACGGGCGCTTGCTCGCATCAGCGGGTGACGACGGCAGTACGTTCGTCTGGGACACAAAAACGGGCGAGCACTTGTTGACGTTGATCTCGCTCGACGATGGCGGCGAGTGGATGGTCATCACACCGCAGGGTCTCTTCGACGGCACCCCTGTTTCTTGGAATCAGATCCTCTGGCGCTACAACCAGGACACATTCAACGTCGCTCCGGTCGAGTGGTTCTTCAACGAGTTTTACTATCCCGGATTGCTTGCTGATGTATTTAACGGAAAGCGCCCGAAGGTCTCGCAGGATGTGTCGAAGAAAGATCGCCGGCAGCCGGTGGTGAAGTTGTCGCTCCCCGGCCAGTCGGCTGATTCAGCGGTCACGACGCGCACAGTCAAAGTAAAGATCGATGTTGCTGATGCGCCTGCCGGCAAAGACTATCCAAAGGGTACAGGCGCGCAGGATGTTCGACTCTTCCGCAACGGATCGCTCGTGAAGGTTTGGCACGGAGATGTGTTGAAAGGTCAGGCGGCCGTTTCGCTCGAGGAAGAGATCACGGTGACGGCTGGTCCAAATCGTCTGGTCGCGTACGGCTTCAATCGCGACAACGTGAAGAGCAAGGACGCGCCGCTCGTGTTCACCGGCGCCGACACTCTCAAGCGCAAAGGCACTGCTTACATAATTGCAGTTGGCGTCAACGAGTATGCGAATTCGCAGTACAACTTGAAGTACGCGGCTGCCGATGCGCGCAGCTTTGCGGAGGAGATGAGTCGTCGTCAGACACAGATCGGAGGCTTTGAACGCGTTGAAGTAATTCAGTTGCTCGATCAGGATGCGACCAAGGCCAACATTCTTGCAGCGATTAGTCGACTGTCGGGTGCGGTCGTTGGGCCACCGAGTTTGAAGGCGACTCCCCTTGATGCACTGAAACGCGCGGAGCCGGAAGATACAGTCGTGATTTATTTCGCTGGCCACGGTACCGCGCAGGCGCAACGGTTCTACCTCATACCACACGATCTTGGTTACACAGGCGAGCGCACGAAACTGACCGAGCAGGGTTTGAACACGATGCTTGCGCATAGTATTTCCGATATTGAACTGGAGAATGCGGTTGAAGGGCTGGACGCCGGACACCTGTTGCTGATCATTGATGCGTGTAATTCGGGTCAGGCTCTCGAGGCGGAGGAGAAGCGGCGTGGTCCGATGAATTCAAAGGGCCTGGCCCAACTCGCGTACGAGAAAGGAATGTACATTCTGACTGCCGCACAGAGTTTTCAAGCTGCACTCGAAGCGGCGCAGCTCGGTCATGGTTATTTAACCTACGCGCTGGTTGAAGAAGGACTGAAGACGCCGGTGGCTGACAGTTCACCCAAAGACGGCGTGGTCATCGCGCGCGAGTGGCTAAACTTCGCGACGGAACGCGTGCCGCAAATGCAGGAAGAAAAGATGAGCCAGGGCCGTGGCATCGGGTTGGAAGAGATAACGTTTAGTGAAGGTGAAAAGCGAAGCGTTCAACGCCCGCGTGTGTTTTATCGAAGAGAACTTGAAGCGAATCCGTTAGTAATTACAAAACCTTAGACAAACAAACCGTAGCAATGGACCATCCCATCGGCAAACCAGTTCCGCGTAAAGAAGGCCGCAAGAAAGTCACCGGCCAGGCGCTTTACATCGACGATCTGTCATACCCTGATATGCTTCACGCCGTAACGGTGCGCAGCCCCGCCGCACGCGGGAAGATCACCAACATCACTTTCGGCGGCGACATCCCCTGGGATGAGTTCACGATCGTCACGGCCAAAGACATTCCCGGCGCCAACTACGTCGCACTGATTCTCAACGATCAACCATATCTCGCTGACGGTTTCGTCAATCATCCCGAAGAGCCTGTCGTGCTCCTCGCTCATCCCGACAAGTATCTCCTCGAAGAAGCACGTCGAAACGTGGCATTAGAAATCGAACCACAACCACCAATCTTCTCGCTCGCCGATTCACTCGCAAAAAAGCAGATCATCTGGGGCGAAGACAACGTCTTCAAAAAGTTTCTTGTCGACAAAGGCAATGTGGACGACGCCTGGGCGAACGCTGATTTCATTGTAGAAGGCGAATACGAAACGGGCGCGCAGGAACAACTCTACATCGAGAACAACGGCGCGATCGCGATCGCTAATGAGACTGACGGCGTGACCGTGTGGGGGTCGATGCAATGCCCTTACTACGTTCACAAAGCGCTCGTAAAATTGTTTGGCCTGCCGGAAGAAAAGATCCGCATCATTCAGACTGAAACGGGCGGAGGCTTTGGCGGTAAGGAAGAATATCCGTCGCTGATTGCCGGACACGCGGCACTGCTCGCGTGGAAGTCAGGAAAGCCCGTCAAAATGATCTACGACCGCGCCGAAGACATGGTGGCAACAACCAAACGCCATCCATCGCGGACGCGTCATAAGTCAGCCGTCACTCGAGAGGGAAAACTTCTCGCGATGGAGATCGACTTCGTCATCGATGGCGGCGCTTACTGTACGCTCTCACCCGTCGTGCTTTCGCGTGGAACGATCCATGCGGCTGGTCCATACGTTTGTCCGAACGTCCGTATTCACAGTCGCGCAGTCGCCACCAACGTCCCGCCGCACGGTGCGTTCAGAGGTTTTGGCGCGCCGCAAAGCATCTTCGCGCTCGAGCGACACATCGACAAAGTCGCGCAAACAGTCGGCCTGACGCCGGAAGAGTTTCGCCGTCGCAACTTCATTCACGAAGGTGAAACAACCGCGACGAGCCAGATTATTCGCGAGCGCATCGACATGGATCACCTGCTCACACGGGCGTTGGAGCTAAGCGACTATCACGCGAAACGCGAACGATTCGCGCGTGAGAACAACGCAAGTAACGGCCGCTTTTCCAAAAAGCGCGGCATCGGTTTCGCCTCGTTTATGCATGGCGCCGGGTTTACTGGTTCCGGTGAGGTCTATCTCCAGTCAGTGGTTTCGGCTGAAGCGACTGCCGATGGCAAAGTGCGTATTCTCGCAGCCAGCACCGAGATCGGTCAGGGCACTAACACGATCTTTTCACAGATCGCTTCCGAAACTCTCGGGCTTGATTTCGATTCAATCGAGATCGTTCAACCTGATACCAGCCACGTTCCGAATAGTGGTCCTACGGTCGCTTCGCGCACTTCGATGGTTGTCGGAAAGCTCGTCGAATCTGCGGTGATGGGTTTGAAGCAGACACTTGCCGGCAGCGGTCTCTTACCGGAAAAATATTCCGAATCAGAGTTCAAGAAAGCGTGTGCTGATTACATCGCGAAATTCGGTTCGTTGAAAACTTCGTCGACATATCAACCTCCGCCCAACGTTCACTGGGACGACGAAAAGTATCAGGGCGACGCGTACGGCGCATACGCATGGGCCATCTACGTCGCGGAAGTCTCGTTCGACGAGTTGACTTACGAAGCGCGAGTCGAGGATTTTGTGGCACTTCAGGAAGTCGGG
Organism: Pyrinomonadaceae bacterium; assembly: GCA_036006625.1. GTDB lineage: Bacteria > Acidobacteriota > Blastocatellia > Pyrinomonadales > Pyrinomonadaceae > PSRF01. The sequence goes on from DASYPN010000343.1 coordinate 11,449, forward strand.
CGCGTGTTAAATCCGGTGCTGGCCGCGGGCCAGATCGAGGGCGGCGTCGCGCAGGCGATCGGATTTACGTTGTTTGAAAACGTGGTGTGGAAAGATGGCCGGATGGCGAACAATCAGATGACCAACTACATCATCCCCACGCCCGCGGACATTCCACCGATTCGCGTCTTCTTCGAGGAAAACCCTTACGCCTACGGCCCCGGCGGCGCCAAAGGCATCGGCGAACTCCCCATGGACGGCGCCGCCCCCGCAATCCTCAACGCAATTGAGCACGCAACCGGTATCAGCTTTAACCAGGTTCCGTTGATGCCCGAAACGTTGATAGAGGCTTTCGTTTAAGTAAGACAGGATTACAGGATGTAACAGGATTTACATGCAGACTTTCAACTTCAAAGTAAACGGCGAGGAGCGGAGCGTTGAGGGGTTTGGGATGGCGCGGTTGCTCGACGTGCTGCGCGAACAACTTCATCTGACCGGGACGAAGGAGGGGTGTGGTGAGGGGGAGTGTGGCGCGTGTACCGTTATTATTGATGGACAGATTGTGAACAGTTGTCTCGTCCCACTGGGCCAGGTTAATGGTGCTGAAATCACAACGATCGAGGGCGTTGCACGTAACGGAGAACTGCACGCAGTTCAGCAGGCATTCATCGACCACGGGGGCGCGCAATGTGGGATCTGTACACCTGGAATGGTTCTGGCTGCGGTCGATCTGCTCAAACGAAATTCTGAACCCAACGAAACCGAGATTCGCAATGGCCTGGCCGGTAATCTGTGTCGCTGCACCGGGTACATGAAGATCTTCGAATCAGTAGTGCGCGCTTATCAAAAGTGAGAGCCTTCATTCCAAATTACGAGTTACGAATGCCCCCGTCGCTGGCGGACGCGCTCGCGTTGCTCAATACTGAACCGGGTGTTTGGAAACCTTTTGCCGGCGGCACCGATCTGATGGTACTGCTCGAGGCCGGCAAGTTGGACCATCGCAACTACGTCAACATCTGGGGACTGAACGAACTCCGCGGAATCGACGTAACTGACACCCACGTCACGCTCGGCGCGCTCACAACTTACACCGAAGTTCAGGCACACCCGGTCTTGCAAAGCGAGTTTCCGATGTTGTGTCAGGCAGCAAGTGAGACGGGCGGTCTCGCTATTCAAAATCGCGGCACACTCGGTGGCAACATCGTTAACGCTTCACCTGCAGCGGATTCTCCTCCGGCTCTGCTAGTCTATGACGCCGAAATCGAATTGATATCGACGCGCGGATCTCGCTGGCTGCCCTACAACGGATTTCACACCGGCTACAAGCAGATGACCATCGCTCCTGATGAACTGCTGGCGCGAATTCGCCTGCCACGCACCACGAGGGGCGCGTCTCATTACTACCGCAAAGTCGGCACGCGGAAAGCGCAGGCGATTTCGAAAGTTTGTTTTGCCGGGCTCGCGCGTATTGACCAGGGACATATTGAAGATGTAAGAATCGCTCTCGGAAGTGTAGCGCCCATCATCGTTCGCTGTGTGGAAACAGAGAATGGGTTGCGAGGACGCGCATCCGGCGCTGAAACCACTCAGGCTGCCTGCGCCAGCCTGTCGCGAGAGATCTCCCCAATCGACGATATTCGCTCGACGGCGAAGTATCGTTTGCAGGTCGCCCAAAACTTGCTCACTGATTTTCTATCAACTTTAAAAACTTAGCTCTCGTTTTACTCTTCAATGTCATACCCACGAGGCACAGTTTTTTGGCGTTGGCTAACGCTATTGCTTCTCATCGCTTTGAGCGCCAATCACTCAAGAGCGCAATCTAATATCGATTTCGAAGGGTTCATGAGTGGAATCCGCGTCAACGCGGTTAAGGGCGCGGCGATTTATCAACGGGGAAAAGGCAAGTTCATCCTGGAGCCGGGTCTCAGGATGGACGAAGGTGATTTCGTTTACACTGATGAAGGCTACGCTGAGCTACTGCTACAACCGGGAAACTTCTTGCGCGTAGGCAGCAACAGTGAGTGCCAGATTTTCAGCGACGAGCACGACAAGATGCGACTCAATCTCAATCGAGGTGCAGTCAGTATCGAGATCCTGCAACGAGGTGGTTTTCAGAGCTTCTTCTTTACTAATGACGAGGCTAACGAGTTGATTCGCGTGATCACTCCGAATGCTGAAGTGTTCATCACGCGCCCGGGCATTTATCGAATAAACGCCTCAACAGGCGATCGAACAGAGCTGGTCTCGCGCGATGGTGAAGCATTGATCAACGGACAGCGCGTAAAAGAGAAACGACGCGGCGTTGCCACAAACGGAAATGTCGCGATAGACGAAATTAATTCCCGAACCGAAGATAGCTTTGACAACTGGGCTCGCGAACGTGCGGACAAAATCGTTAAAGCAAACAAGTCGTTGAAGCACAACACCTGGTCCAAAAAAGCCAGGGCTGGTCTCAATCCGGTGACGTTGGAAGCGCCTGAAGAAGACCCGAACGTTCTCAAAGGACGCGTTATTTCGGTTACACCCGGAACTGTAAACTTCGTAGAAGCTGGTGTGGAGTTTAATCACGCAGGCGAGTGGAAGACACTCAATGAAAAGTCACAACTAGCAACTGGTGATTCGGTGCGAACCGCGAAGAGTAGTTTTGTCGAGTTAGCCCTGTTTCCAGACATGCATATGCGTCTGGACGGCTCATCCGAAGTATTGTTCAAAGAACTTTCAAGCGATGCGGCTTCACTCAAACTATTGCGCGGCTCCGCGATTGTCGACATAGGCCGGTTTGATCGAAAACAGTTTCCACCGATTACTCTAGCGGGCCCATCGAAGTCTGTCGTTTTGGACGATCTGGGAAACTACCGCATCGACGTTCGTTCAGACGGTGACTCGATCACGGTGCGCGAAGGTAGAGTAATCTTTAACGAAAGATCGGTAGGTTCATGCCGGAGAATAGCGGGCGACACGGTCGCTGATTGCGATAAAAAGCGATACGACAATTTTGACTTCTGGAGTCAGCATCGCGGTGAAGGACAGATTTATAGCGGACGCTGGGCGATGTCCAGGGCAACCCAAATGGACAGAATTCGCAGAGCCCGATTTAGAAATACCGGATTTTGGTTTCAAGAACCCGGCCAAATGTCTTACACTTTCGTCCCTTTTACAGCGCTGTATTTTAAGTCGCCATATGGCGGTAGCTACTCAACGGTGCTTTCAGCGCAGCCCAGTAGGCAGCGAATTTTCATTGGCGCTTTGCCCAATCGGTAGTCCGCGGTTCAAGTTCGTACATTCCCAGTTTGCAGGAAAACAAAAATGACCCCTGAGATCCCCTTCAATCGAAAAGCTGTGGACCCTGTTCAATGCCTGAAGAACGGGTGGGAACTTATTAAAGACCAATACTGGTTGTTCGTCGGCATATCTGCTGTCGGCGTTCTGATCGGAGGAGCAGTACCGCTGGGAATTCTACTTGGGCCAATGATGTGTGGTCAGTATCTGGCGTTCTTCAAGAAACGTCGCGGTGAGCCGATCGAGTTCGGAACGTTGTTCAAGGGATTCGACTTCTTTGGTCCCAGTCTCGTCGCCACATTGCTGCACGTCCTTCCGATCCTCGCGATCGTGATTCCTGCATACTTTCTTTTCTACATCAGCATGATCGTATCAATGACAGCAGCGACGCAGGGCGGTGGCGAGCCGAATCCGGCGGCGCTCTTTGGTGTGATGGGCGCCTTTGGCCTCTTCTGGCTCGTCGTGTTCGTCGTAATTATTTTCATCTCGATCGGATTTACGTTTGCCTATCCTCTCATCGTCGATCGAAAACTTCAGGGCTTTGACGCCGTCAAGCTCAGCTTCAAAGCAGCAATAGCAAACTTCTGGCGTCTGCTGGGGATGTCAATACTCACTTCTTTAATGAGCGCGGCGGGCGTATTGCTCTGCTACGTCGGCGTGTTTTTGGTCCTCCCGATCGCATATGCCGCTATTGCGTCGGCTTATGAACAGGTCTTCGGACTCGCGGGTCCGGGTGATATTAACGACAATCTGCCGCCTCCGCCGCCACGGTTCGAGTAGTTGAGATGGCGGGTCCTGATCTAATCGTCCGCGGTCAAAGGGTTGTATTGCCTTATGCAATCGCTCCTCGTTCGGTGCATATCCGCGAGGAGCGAATTGTTTTTGTGGGCGCCTACGACGAAGTGATTGAAGGCTGCGAAGTCATCGAAGCCGGCGATGAGTCGGTGGTGATGCCGGGACTTGTCGATACGCATGTTCACATCAATGCTCCGGGGCGAACTGAGTGGGAAGGCTTTCGAAGTGCGACGCGAGCCGCTGCTGCAGGTGGTGTCACGACGCTCGTCGACATGCCACTGAATTCGATTCCGCCTACGACCACACTTGCCAACTTCGAAACTAAATTGGCCACCGCGCGCGACGATTGTTTTGTTGACGTTGGATTTTGGGGTGGTGTCGTGCCGGGTAATACACCGGAGTTGGCGAGGATGTTTGAAGCGGGTGTCGTTGGGTTCAAGTGTTTTCTTGTGCCTTCAGGTGTCGATGAGTTTCCACATGTTACTGAGGAAGATCTGCGTGTAGCGATGCCCGAACTTACACGACTCGGTGCGATGTTGATTGTTCACGCTGAATTGCCTGGATCGATCCGAACTGATGCCACTGATGGCGACTATCGTAGTTTTCTCAACTCCCGTCCACGTTCGGCGGAGAATGATGCGATCGAGTTGATGATTCGCTTGAGTCGTGAATTCGACACACGAGTTCACATTGTCCATCTTTCGTCAGCGGAAGCACTGCCACAGTTGCGAGCTGCACAAGCAGCGGGAGTGAAGATCACTGCTGAGACGTGCCCACATTATCTGCACTTTACGGCGGAGACAGTTCCTGACGGCGCCACGGAGTTTAAGTGTTGTCCACCGATACGCGAGGAGTCGAATCGTGAAGAGCTTTGGGATGGGTTGCGAGACGGGACGATCGATTTTGTCGTCTCCGATCACTCGCCTTGTCCGGGAGAGATGAAGTTGCGTGAGACTGGCGACTTCATGAAAGCGTGGGGTGGGATTGCATCGCTTCAGCTTCGGTTACCGGTTGTTTGGACCGAGGCGCGCCGCCGCGGGTTCTCGCTGGAGGACGTGACGCGTTGGCTTTGCGCGAATCCGGCACGACAAGTTTCTTTCGCGCCACAAAAAGGATCGATCGCCGCCGGCAGTAACGCCGACCTCGTGATCTGGAATCCTGACCAGGAGTTCATAGTCGCCGCCTCATCCCTCCACCATCGCCACAAGATCACACCATACGAAGGCGAAGTGCTGAGTGGCGTCGTTGAAAAAACCTTCCTCCGCGGGCAAAAGATTTATGATGGCGACTTCACAGACGGGCCTTTGGGCCACTTGCTGTTAAGAACGACGTCGGACCAAGAGCGCCAGAAGGCTTAAGAACCAAAGCGCAGAGCTTAGGAAAAAAGCGCCAGAAGGTTAAGGACCAAAGCGCAGAGCTTAGGACAAAAAGCGCCAAAAGGCTTAAGAACCAAAGCGCCAGAGCTTAGGAAAAAAGCGCCAGAAGGCTTAAGGACCAAAGCGCCAGAGCTTAGGAAAAAAGCGCCAAAGGCGCGGAATATGATAGCCAGGGGCAAGCGCGAGCGAAGCGAGCGCGTCGCCCCTGGTCAGGTATTCAAAAACACGACCGAGGCCTGAAAGGCCGAAATACTTGCGCCGTATTACGCCCTTTTCAGGGCTGGACCAATTTTTTTGTTGTTACCAGGGGCGACGCGCTCCGCTTCGCTACGCGCTTGCCCCTGGCTATCATATTCCGCGCCTTCGGCGCTTTCTGGCCTAACTTGCACCGGTCCGCACCTTTCCGGCGCTGTGTTTCTAATTTCGAGGGTATGTGCCTTTCGGTAGTCTCAAAATTTATGCAAAACGCTTATGAATTTCACTGAACTGATCGATCTTGCGTCGGAGCGGCTGGGTGGGGCGGTGCTGGTGGCGAATGATGATTTTTTTGCGCCCAAGGAGAACCTGCTCAAGGAAAGTGCGCCGATCTTTATCGCGGACAAGTACACCGATCGTGGCAAGTGGATGGATGGCTGGGAGAGCCGGCGGCGCCGGACGCCTGGCTTCGATTGGTGCATCATTCGACTCGGCCTCCCAGGCATCGTTCGTGGCATCGTCGTCGATACCAGCTTCTTCCGTGGCAACTACCCGGAACATTGCTCACTCGAAGGCGCAACGTTCTCCGGCGTGCCAACAGAACAAGATCTGACGAGCGACGACGTGCAGTGGGTACCACTCCTTCCGCAAATGCAACTGAGTGGCGACAGTCAGAACCCATTCCCAATCAGTTATAACGAACGAATCACACACCTGCGCTTCAAGATCTATCCGGACGGTGGCGTCGCACGACTTCGCGTTTACGGCGAGGTTGTGCCTGACTGGGACCAACTCAAACGCGCGGGCTACATCGATCTCGCGGCTGCCGAAAACGGCGCACTCGTGCTCTCCTGTAGCGACATGTTCTTCGGCCATCGCCACAACCTGATCATGCAGGGCCGCGCGGCAAACATGAGCGACGGTTGGGAGACAAAGCGCCGTCGTGGCCCAGGTCACGACTGGGCAATCATCAAACTCGCGAAGCCCGGAGAAATCAAACGCATCGAAGTCGACACGTCGCACTTCAAAGGTAACTTTCCCGAAAGCTGTTTGCTCGAAGCATGCAATCGTCCCGACGCAACTATCGAGACGCTCACTGATTTATCGACGCCGTGGTCCAGCGTGTTGCCGCGCACAAAACTGCAAGCCCACACACGACACTTCTTCGATCAGGAATTGTCAGACACCGGCGTCGCTTCGCATCTTCGTTTCAGCATTTTTCCTGACGGTGGCGTAAGCCGCTTGCGCGTTTACGGTACCCTCATTGAGTAACATCGATGCACGATCTCGCCTCGTTAAACTCGCTCACTGCTGAAGACGCAGCAAGAGAGTTGCGGCAATGCTGTGGCTCGAGACGCTGGACCGAGCAGATGTCGAACGCTCGTCCCTACGACACGCTTGAGTCGTTAACTACGCATGCGGATCGAGTTTGGTGGTCACTCACGCCGGACGATTGGCTCGAGGCATTTCGCAGTCACCCCAAGATCGGCGAGAAGAAAGCTACCGACAAAGTCTCAGCGAAATCGCAGCAGTGGTCAGGCCAGGAACAGGCGGAGGTGAGCAGCGCGCCTCAGCAAACGGTCGATTCGCTTGCCGAACTCAATCGCGCCTACGAGCAGAAGTTTGGTTTTATCTTCATAATCTGCGCCACCGGCAAAACCTCAGAGGAAATGCTGGCCGCGCTAAAGGAACGCCTCCAGCACGACTCAGACACCGAACTCCGGCTCGCCGCCGCCGAACAGGCGCAAATTACGAAGCTACGCCTCAAAAAACTGCTTATATAGGTCCTATTTGTCCGATAGGACCTATATTTTTTGGTAAACTGCACGCGATTATGAGCACGATCTCGACCCACATACTGGATACGTCCACGGGATCACCCGCCAGCGGCGTCGCGGTTTGTCTCGAAATACAGAACACTGACGAGAGCTGGACCGAGTTGAGCCACGCATGGACCGACACCGATGGTCGCGTGAAACCGTTTTTTCTCGTCGATCGGCCCGTATCCAATGGCACCTATCGGCTGGTCTTTGACACTGAGCCATATTTTTCATCGCTCAGCGTCGGCTGCTTTTATCCTCAAGTGACGGTCGTATTCAATGTCGACGATAGTTCCCAGCATTATCACGTTCCGCTGCTAATCAGTCCTTACGGCTATTCCACCTATCGTGGGAGTTAGTACTCGAACAAAATGATCCTTGACCCAACCCTCAGTGAATGGCTGAACCTGCTACTTCGCTGGATACACGTCTTCGCCGGAATCATGTGGGTCGGCACCACTTATTACTTCACATGGCTTGACGCGCGCCTGACTGAGGAAGAAAAGGCTGCTCTGAACACCGGGACGACTGCGCAGGTGTGGATGGTCCATAGCGGCGGCTTTTACGTTGTAGAGAGACGAAAGACGCCCGACCTCGTTTCGCGCACGCTTCATTGGTTTCGCTGGGAAGCCGGTACAACGTGGCTCAGTGGTTTCGCGCTGCTGGTCCTTCTTTACTATCTCGGCGGGGGCGCCCTCATCGATCCGGACGTGCGCGACCTCAGCCTCGGCGTGGCAGTAGCTCTCGCGATCGGAATAATCTTCGCGTGCGGATTTGTTTACGACATGATGATGCTGTCGCCACTCGGCCGCAATGAAAAGCTGTTTGCGGCGATCGCCTATGTGCTGATCGTTGTCGTGGCTTTTGGTCTGACGAGAGTTTTCAGTGCGCGCGCTGCTTACATTCATCTCGGCGCGATCTTCGGCACAATCATGGCGGCGAATGTCTGGATGCACATCCTGCCGGCACAAAAGAAGATGATTGCGGCACTAAACGAGGGACGCAAGCCGGATGCGCGACTGGCAGCGGAGGCCAAGTTGCGATCGAAGCAAAACACATTCATGGCCGTGCCGCTCGTCTTTACCATGATCAGCAATCACTTTCCGGGTGTCACTTACGGCGAGCGTTACAACTGGATCATTCTTTCGGTGCTCGTACTGCTGGGTTGGATCGCTGCGAAGTTTATTCGACGAGCGTAACGTATCGTGCCGCGCGACAACATCACAGACCTTCTCACAGAACTCGATGAGCTGAAGAATCAATTCACTCCCGCTGCCTCACGTCGTAAAGAACGACTGCTCGAAGAGCTCCCGCGCAAAAAGTTTAGCGATACAGATTCGCTCATTCACTATCACGAGATCCTGTTGTTCCTCCGCGCTTATCCGCAGACGGCTTCAATACTCCGCAACGCGGAAAAAGAGTTACACAGTTTTTCAAACCGGGTGTCGTATCTCGTCGACAAAGAGATCGATATCTCACCACTGCAACATCCTGAAGTCTCCGGCATTGCCGGAACTTCCGTTACCGACACTTTCGGTTTCTACATCGTTCGCTGGCTCCTGCAACGCTACCCGTCACAAGTCGCGACCGATTGGGAATGGTTTGAGGATGAGAACCGGCTCGCCGAGACGTGGCCGCGATTCCTGCCGCTGCTCGAAGAAGACGCGTGGATCGAAGCGAACGTTCCTTATCGCAAATGGCTCGCTGCCGCGCGTAAAGGACGTTCAGAGCTGGCCTGGTTAATCGAACGATTCAACGAATTACCGAAACCGGACAAGGAACGCGCTGAGATCTACGACTCGCAACAGATTTACGTTCGCTGGATGCCACGCTACAACGTCTCGCGTACAGGCATGCGAATGCCTGTCAGAAAACTCTTTTACCATCGTGGACCATTGATTCAGCGACGCGATATCGATTTGAGAAAGGAACTGGCAGAACCCTCACCACCATTGCAGAAGTTGTCGCCGGCGCAAGGTGAGAAGGCTCTGGATATGGCGCGGGCGGCATCGACGATTCGTTATCGAGAGCTCTACGGGTTTACACACGGTGATCCGAAATACGTCTATCGTGCAGAGTTGGGTCGCGGTGTCGAGCTCTTTGTCTCCGGCTTGCCGCCCGATAAGCGTTTGCCATTGCGCGCCTGTCACTCCGCAATGATTTACAAAAACGGCGTGCCGGTTGGTTACTTCGAAGGGCTTTCGCTGTTTGAGCGCATGGAGAGTGGATTCAACTTGTACTACACGTTTCGCGATGGTGAAACGGCGTGGTTATATGCGCGAATACTCAACGTCCTTCACCACTTCACTTGCGTTAGGGCATTCTCACTCGATCCGTATCAAATCGGATACGAAAACGAGGAAGGGATCGAATCAGGCGCATTCTGGTTTTATCGCAAACTCGGCTTTCGGCCGGCGCAGAGAGAAGTTTTGCAATTGGCGCTGAGGGAAGAAGAGAAGATCAAGACGCGCAGGGGATATCGCACGTCAGCAGCAACGCTGCGAAAGCTGGCGGCGAGTCCGATGATCTTTGAGATGGATAATGAACGGCGTGGTGACTGGGATCGTTTTCAGATCCGCAAAATTGGTTTCAAGGCACAACGTGGGTTGAGTGCTGAAGAAAAGCAGGCTCTGGCACAAATTACTAAAGCCAAAATGGCTCGTGAAGAAGTTCAGTTTCTCAGATTTCTGCAGCGGAATGAAAGACTGCGAAGCGTGATCCTTAAGCTTGGGTCCTAGCCACAGATTTTACGGATCTGGTACTCGAGGATTTTGGATTCGGAAAAGTTTTCGAGTTTGGTGAAGTAAGAGGCATTTCGATCGAGAGCGTTTTGTGGAATCAGACCGACTAACTCCGCGCTTTCGATTTCCACTCCGAGGCGGTCTGCTTCACGTTGGACGGCGTCGTACGCCGCTGCCATTCCCGTTACTTCATAGTTGATCAGGTTCATTGAAACCTGTACCAGCCCACGTGTCTGCAATCGAAATCCGAGTGCTTTGAGGAATGGCAGGCCGCCGTTCCGCGCACGGATTGTGCGTGCGATCTGGCGCGCGACGTCGATGTCGGAGCTTCGGAGGATCACATTGAAAGCGATCAGGAACGGCCGTGCTCCAACGGCAATCGCGCCTGCGGACTCGTGGACCTGGGCCAAACCTGCGTCTGGTGAGCGATCGGGATTGGTCGTGATTTGTTCGCGCAACAGTTCCAATGCACCACGACGTACGTCTTCCAGATTCACTCGGTCCGGGCGCAGTGCCGCACGCTCGTAGTAGTAGACCGGAATCGAGAGCTCGCGCGCGATGATTGATCCGGCTTCGTGAGCAAGTCTGATGCAGTCGTCCATCGACACACCGTCGAGCGGCACGAATGGCAACACGTCAGTGGCGCCAAGCCTCGGATGCTCACCCGAGTGTGTGCGCATGTCGATAAGTTCTGAAGCTCGCCTGACGGCGTTGACTGCAGCGGAGACGATTGTTTCTGGGGGCGCAACGAAAGTGATTACTGAGCGATTGTGATCGGGATCGATGTGTGTATCGAGGATGCATGCAGTTTTGGTCTCCGCGATCGCGTCGGCGATTGAGCGAACCGTTTCGGGTTTGCGGCCTTCGCTGAAGTTTGGGATGCACTCTACGAGACGTGGCGGCATGACACTATCTTAGACAGGATTTACAAGATTTTGCAGGATTTTGCAGGATAAATCGTGTATCTTTTTACCTGTGCCTCCGGATCGATTCATTAACCAGCGCAAGAATGCATGGCAACGGCTCGAGGAGTTGCTGAAGCTGCTCGACAGTTCGTCATTGAGACGTTTGGACCGCAACGAGGTTCGTGAGCTGGGTCGCATCTATCGTCGCACGGCTTCTGATCTCGCCATTGCACGCGCTGAGTCGCGCGATCCACGCCTCGTCAACTATCTGAACAGTCTCGTCATCCGCGCGCACGGTCGCATCTATCGCGCTGATGCGCAGGGCGGCAAACGCATCGGACGTTTCTTTACTCACGAGCTGCCGCAGACGTTCCGGCGCACGTGGCGTTATACCCTCCTCTCGTTCTCTGTCTTCACTGTGTTTGCGGCTTTCAGTTTTGTCGCCACCCGTTACGATCCTGAGTTCTCGGAGCTTGTCGGCGTGCCGCCGGCATTTCGTGAGACGTACATCGAAACCAAAACGCACTGGTGGGAACGACTCAACGAAGGAAACCAGGAAGGCGCGAGTATGATCATGACTCACAACATTCGAGTCACAATCTACACGTTTGCATTTGGCGCAACGCTCGGGATCGGCACGCTTTTGTTTCTTGCTTTCAACGGCGCCAACATTGCTTCAGTGCTTGCGCTGACTTACAACGCCGGATTTGGTCGCGATCTCGTGACGTTTATGGTGGCGCATGGTGTGGTCGAACTTTCGTGCATCTTCATTGCCGGGGGTGCGGGGCTGCTGATCGGCAGTGCGATGATCATGCCCGGCAATTTGACGCGAGCCGACGCACTCAAGACGCGCGGTATGGAAGCTGTGCGGCTGATGATCGGAGTCGCGATTCTACTCGTGCTCGCCGGAACGATTGAGGGATTCATTTCACCCGTGCCGATGGATCCCCGAATTAAATACAGCATCGCGACCGTGACAGGCGTAGCGCTTTATTCGTATCTGCTGTTGGTCGGCCACGAACGAAAGAGTAACTAAGACACCATCAAACGTACTGTAGGGGCGGCCCTCCGTGGCCGCCCTCGGTTGGCAAACGTATTCAAGGGTCTACAGTCTCGAGTTTGGCGAACCCGATTTCAACCAAGGGCGGCCACGGAGGGCCGCCCCTACAGTACGTTCGACAGGATCTAAAGTAATCCGCGTTCCTTTACTCGAAGATAGGATTCGAGTAACGCTGGGGCGAGGGCGGCGGCGGTGACGTCGAGGGCGAGGCCGCCGATTGATTCAACCAAACGAAGCGCGGCTTCTCGATGGTGAATGATCTCTTCGGAAACTGACTGCGTGAAGAGTTCTCTGGCCGATCCGGGCACTTGCCGCACGACTGCTTTCAGATCTCGGTCCGCGATCGTCACTACGAGCGGCAAGTGTCGCGGGCGCAAGATGTGAAGCGACGTCAACAACTCTTTCGAACCTTCCTCATCCACTAAATCAGTCAACAACACAACCAGCGATCGACGTTTACTGTTCGCAGCGATGAACTCAAACGCATTCGCGTACGACGGCTCGATCATTTCCGGTTCCACTGCGTAAAGAGCCTCGAGCGCTGAGTCGATGTGATCGCGGCCACGACTTGGCGGCAGATAACTCTTTATGCGACGACCAAACACAACGAGACCGGCGTTGTCGCCGGCGCGCGCGGCGGCGGAGAGTAAGGCGAGCGTTGCGTGAACTGCTGAGTCGAGTTTTGTCTCCTGTTCGATACGCGCCGTCATGAGGCGGCCCGCATCGAGCGCGATCAGAATCGTTTGGTCACGTTCGATCTGATACTGGCGCGTGGTGAGTTTTCCGCGACGCGCTGTTGCGGTCCACGAAATGTGCCGCAGCTCATCGCCTCGCACGTAGTCGCGCATCGACTCAAACTCGCGTCCCTCGCCACGCCACGAAGTCTTGCGATGCGACGAAACAATGGAGCGGGCGCCGAGTGCTTTTAGCTCGGCTTCGCGTGCGCGCCGCATGTTTGGATAGACCTTGACCGTCACCGGCTCGACGACTTTCGTTTGACACCAGATCAATCGAAATCGCGATCGAAAACGTAAAGCTGTTTGACCAAACTCAAAGCGACCTCGCCGCGGTGGTTTGACGCCATAGATGAGTGTGGCTGAAGTCTGCGCGTCCACATCAACGCGGCCTTCGCGCATTCCGCTCAAGCTCATCTGCGGCGGGTACTCGTCCTTCACCATCAACGAGACGGCTCGATTAGACGCGTTTTGAATGTGAATGCGTACTTCCGTCTCCGCACCCATCGCGAAGCGGCTACTAAATTCGCGAGAGATCATCAAACCGTTTGGGAGTTGGCAGAATCTTGACTCAGCAAACGCGGCGCCGAGAAGGAGGACGTCATAACCGACCGCAACCCAACGCAACCACGGCTGCTCCCACGACAATGACAGGGGAATGAGCGCTAGCGCGGCGAGAACGTAGAAAAGTTTTGTGAAAACGAAGGACAAGTCGTGTTTCTCAGCAATAGATCCTACAGGACCAATAGGACCTATCGTGGAACCTCGGCAGATTTCAAAATGTCTGTGATCACGGAATCAGCCGTAACGCCGTCGAGTTCAGCTTCGGCGCGCAACGTCAAACGATGTCGCAAAACCGGCAACGCAACATCGCGCACGTCGTCGGGAGTGACAAAGTCGCGACCGCGAATTGCCGCCAGTGCTTTTGAACAGAGCAGAAGCGCGACCGAAGCGCGCGGGCTCGCGCCGTAATGAATGAACGGATGCGTGCGTGTGCGCCGGACCAAATCAACAGCGTAACGTTGCACGCCTGGTTCCATCTGCGCTCGTGCCACCTCAACGCGGCAATGGATGATCGCCTGCGGGTCGGGAAGCGGTTGTATGTCGACCTCTTCTAACCGTTTCGAATTGAACCCGGCATTCCAACGAGCTAACACTTCGCGCTCGTGATCTTCATTCGGATAATCGAGCAGGATCTTGAGTTGAAAGCGGTCAAGCTGCGCCTCCGGTAACGGGTACGTTCCCTCGTATTCAATCGGGTTTTCCGTCGCCAGCACAGTGAAGAGCGGCGGCAGCGGGTACGCATCGCCGTCGATGGTCACCTGACGTTCTTCCATCGCTTCGAGCAATGCTGCCTGAGTTTTAGGCGGCGTGCGATTGATCTCGTCGGCGAGAAGAATGTCCGTGAATATTGGTCCACGACGCAGATTGAAATTCGACGTCGCGATATTGAAGACATTTGTGCCGGTGATGTCTGACGGCATCAGATCCGGCGTAAACTGAATGCGGCTGAAGCTTGCATTGATGATTCGCGATAGCGTCTTGACGGTAAGCGTCTTGGCCGTGCCGGGCACGCCTTCAACGAGCGCGTGTCCTTCCGCAAGCAGTGCGATCAAAATGTGTTCGATCGCATCGTCTTGTCCGACGATTACTTTCCGCAGTTCAGTTCTTATGTGTTCGACAGTAGAGGAGACGGTCTCAGGCATCGGTTACAAAGTACAGAGTTCAAAGTACAAAGATCAAATCTTTTCTGCAGCTTGACGTTCATCTCTCAGACGAGTGAGCAGACCAAGTTGCTTTTCCACATTCCGCAGGCGTCGCACGAGATCGATCGACTGCCGCGCTCCAATCGGCATACCATTGATTGCTTCTTCGCATTGACGCATCAACAATTCCAGTCTGTGCGCATCGATCGACGAGCGCTCCGCGACACGCGCCGCAATTTCTGAACGTGAGCTGTTGTAATCGAGTGCGGCATGTCGAGCGAGAACGCGACGCGTACGCGTGTAGATGTTTTCGATTGCGAGATCGAACGCACGCGAACGCTCCTGCAGCTCGGCCATGGAAGCAACAAACTCCAGACTCGACCGACGATCGACTTGCGGCAACGGCAATGGACGCCCGAACCGGCGCGCCTTGGTCCACAGCATCAAGAGCACAAGCAGGCCGATTTGTGCGGCCAGCGCCAGCACTGGAGTACCAGCAAAGTAAGCTGCAAACGCGTTTTCCGTTACGCCACGACCCTGGTGATATTCATCGAAAGCAATCACGCCATCTCGTGCAGTAATGGCATTGATCGCGAGTTGCAAATTGTCGTCGAGCTTGATGCCGCCATTCGAGACGATGTAGGGATCGCTGAGTATCACGACCTTCCCCAAACCATACGAGTAGTCGACGAGGAGTGCGCCGCTCTTGTCGGCGATGTGCACAACCGGCACCGGCGGTGAAGGAATTGTTCCTGCCGACGGCGGCGGCGGCTCAGGGACCTCGCCTGCTCCCGGACCAAAGCCAATGCCCCCTCGTCGCTCAGGCGGTGGGCCAATACCAAAAACAACACCAGACTTACCTTTCTCAGAAGGAGCAGGCGGAGGAACTATCCTCAACCGCGCCGCAAAACGAGAAGGCATTACAGACTGAACACTGCTTGTCAGAATAGTCGGCTGGACCGGTTGCAGCGCAGTGACGCCTTCTGTCATCTTGCTGGAACTGGCGGGATCGATCCAATCGTTGGGCGACTCAAGCGCACTCGAGCTGATACTCCAACCAAGCGACACCGGCGCCAGATCGTTGAGTTTGCGATCGATAAGTACAAGACGGCCGCCGGCTGCCACCCAATCGTGCAAAGAGTTTCCTTCGTCGCTACTGAAGGGAATCTGGGTTTGACCAACGACGACGAAAGTTGTGACCAGTTTTCCCGACTCGCTCGACAATTTTTTCGGTGTCTCGCGCCAGCGGATGATCTTGTAACCCGACTCACTGAGAAAGTCGTGCAGCGCACGCAGACCTGTTGGTCCATTGTGATAGGTAGACCGGTTTGGAAGTATCTCGAAGTCCTGAACCTTTTCCTCTTTCAAATGCGCGGCCGAATTGAGCATGACCAGCACGCCAATGATCACAACAACCGTGGTGATGATGGTGAGTCGCTGGCGCATCGTCAGTTGGTCCCACCTTCCAGGGTAGCAACGTAGCCGGCACGAAAGTCCTGCCAGTCATTCGGCGTAGCGGCAACAAAACCATACCAGTGTCGTTCGAAACTGTCGGTGAGTCCGCGCATCCGCGAATGGATCTGCGGCTGGCTGCGCAGGGAGTTCAGGTAGTCCCGATTGGTTTTGTGATGGGCGAGGCTGACTAGCTTGCGATCGCCCAATTCGACCAGAAGCGCGATGTAGGCTTTACGAATTGCGGCGCGCAGATCGCCCTGGCGCGCGAGTGTTTCGGCCTCCGCGAGTAGATCGGTTGCCGTAGCATCCGGCTCGAGTCTTTCACCCAAAACGATTCGAGGCTCTTTGATCTTCTTACGCCTCGGTTTACTCGAACGGCCGACAAACCAACTGAAGACAATTTTGAGGACATAAAGAATCACCAGAGCCGCCATTACCAAAACGATTATCCGCGCAATGACGCTGATAAAGTTAACCCGGCCGACACTGATGTTGCGCTTCGGGAAAAGCTTCTCCAGCCATTTCGCGATGTCCTCGAGTAAACGACTAAGTGCATTCGCACCATGTTTGCCGGTAGCGTACTCCGGGCGGTTAAGTATGTTCTCGAGCCGGCCTTTAGCTTGTTCTTTGCTCTCTGCCAAACGAGCAGGATTCTGACGTTCCTCAACTCGAGCTTCGAGTGCGCGCAGTGAGTCGATTATTTGATCCAGCTTCTCCGAGCGATCAGCCGAGGGATCGAGCTCGTCGAGTGATTTGTGCAACCATGAATTGTCGACGTTATATGAATCGCCATTGAATTCAACGGTCTGGTGCTGCGGCAGGATTGAACGAACCGACTTGGATGCCTCAACAAAACGAGCCTCAACGTCTTCTACGTCTGCTTCGTCGTAGTCGAGTTTAGCGAGTGCTTCGAGAGTTTCGATCGCTTGTTTGATGTTCTGCTGGTAATTGGAGAGTGGAACAGCGGAAACGCTCGTGCAAGTTACAAGCAACACCAGCAGCGAAACAACCAAACTGCGGCGCCGCGATGTTGAGAGTTGAAGCATTAATTACCTGAGGTCCAGCACACGACCTGATGACCGCGGCAGTGGCGGTGGTTGTTTGCGCTCGATCGAATACAGCGCCGTTCCCAGTGGTGACGAGACGTTAACGTCCGGCAGTTCGCCAAGCTGTCGCGCTGCCATCAATTCGATGTCGTACCCTTCGTGCCTGACTCTTTCATCAACATAAAGCAGCGAGAGGCTCAACATCCAGACCGGTGTAAGCAGTATCGAGCTCAATGGACCAATGATGCTGAATGAAGTGGTATACCAAACCGGCCACTCGGCCGAATTTGTTGGCTCGAAGCCGTTAAGCGAGCCAATGATGAGTATCAACACAACCAGCAGGACTAACGCTGACCCGGTTGCGAAACTCGTAAACAGCGTCATAGCCATGAGACGACGAGCGTTGTTTTTTGCGAGTACGAAACTGCGTCCGATTGCCTCGAACACATTCTTGCCTTCGACGAGCATGATTTGAGGAATGTACGCGATTTTTCCCACGACAAAGAAGAAGCCAAACATCAATACAGCAACTACACATAGGCTGACGATGCTAAGCAGAATCGCAACCACCCATGGGGGCGCGATGATAGCGAGTCCTACTGCCGCAAACGCGACGGCGAACACCACAATTTCCGTGATGAAAAGTGCCACGTACATCATGATCGAAACGAAGATAAGAATCAGGATCGAGGCCAGCACCAGTCCCCAGAACCTGGCTTTTACGGCGGCATAAGTGGCGCGCGCCGTGACCGGATCATTGCGCAGCAAATGGGCCACGAGCGTGCGTGTTGCGCCGCCCATCACGACCAGAATAGAGAGGTAACCAACGGTCATTATTCCGACCGACGCAAGCGACAGAAGGATATTCCACACAAGCTCGCTCCGGTCAAAAACGACAAAGATTTGGCGGAAGCTGATCGACAACAGCATCCAGCCGGCGGCGACGATGATGATTGGTGGGGCGGCAGTCCTGATTAGGACAAAGAAGTGGCGGCGATACAGTCTGAGAGCACGATCGATCAGATCACCGGCGCCGAGTGGCGCCAGTGCCAGTTGGTTTCTAGCGGGTGCCTCCATTCATGGCAGTATAGCCACAGATAACACGGATTGGAATCTGGATTTCAAATCCGTGTTATCCGTAGCGTAACAACGTCTTAGTACTCGAGTTTGCCTTCGTGCTGCATGTTTTTGACCTTATAGGTCATGTTAAGTTTTATTGAACTATCCATTTCGGAAACAAATCGCACCCTGGTGTCGTCAGCACTAAGGAAAGGTTTTCCGTCCACCATGCGGGGAAAGATAAAACGAGCGCCAAATCCATCGCCACCCGGTGGCGTGTACTCCTCGATGAAAACTCGCTTACCGTCGCTGCGTTCCAAATAGGTAGTGTTCTTCAGCTTGACAGCAGTGGCATTCCTGATGATCTGCATAGCTTTGCCGAGCGCATTCGCATCCGGGTTCTCGACCGCAACCGCAATGATGATGTTCTCTTCAGAAGGGGCCTCGGCGAAGGTGTTCAGCCGCGTCATCATCTCAGGCGTAAGATCCTTCTTTTGCAATTGAATGATGCGTACGAACGCCTGACGAACCGGTCGTGCTGAAAAGAACCGTATGTTGTACGTCATGCCTTCATTTTGCTTTAGACGAGCCTCAGTAGCCGAATCTATAGACTTAGGCTTGAGCGGATCTGCCTCTAGAAAATCCTGATCAACCTGCGGGTGCGCCCAGGCCGAGTCTTTCAGAATCTTCTGAGCATCTTCCTTTGACCATTCTTTCCAGGGTTTAAGCTGTTTCTGACCGACTACCGAGCCGGCAGCCATCAAACAGAGAGTCAAAAACATAAGAACCGCAAGTTTTTTATTCATTACTAAAGGGCCTTTCGTGTGGAGGTTGCGAAGCTTCAATATAGAAGCGAGTTCTCTATTGAAGGTTGGTTGTGTAAGGTCATTCGCGCGTCATTGCGCGTTTGTTCTGTTCAATCACCATCCGCAGATTATCAGCATCCGGAGCCGTCGGGACAAGCTTTAAGTACAGTTCTAACTGTTCTACTACGCGTTCCGGCTT
Organism: Pyrinomonadaceae bacterium; assembly: GCA_036006625.1. GTDB lineage: Bacteria > Acidobacteriota > Blastocatellia > Pyrinomonadales > Pyrinomonadaceae > PSRF01. The sequence goes on from DASYPN010000343.1 coordinate 30,604, forward strand.
GCCTCGATCCAGGTAAATAGCCGCGAGCAGGCGGTGGGCTTCCTTAAATTCGCCTGGGCTCTTTTCCGTGCAGGTCAGAAACGCCTTTTCTGCTTCATCGTTCTTGCCTAACTTATTCAGCGTTCGACCGAGATAATAGTATGCAGCCGCAGATTCCGGTTTGACCTTCAGCGTTTTCCGCAGCAGTGATTCAGCGTCTTTGAATTTCGAGAGCTTGAAAAGCGTGATCGATCGGTTGAGCAGTGGTTCATAGGCTTCGGGATCGATCTTCAGGGCTGCTTTGAACGCCTCGTCAGCCTTATCAAGCTCATTGAGCCGCATGTGAAGCATTCCGATCAAGTTGAGCGCACTCACATAAGAGGGATACTCAGCGACCGCAAGCCTCAGTTCTTTTATTGCTCCCTGATAGTCTTTTGCGCGCGCTAATGCGGACGCCTTGTCATAAAACTCGAGAGCCTTCTTTGGAACGCCTGCGTTTGCAGCGTTGACTACTGAGGGTTTGGTTGTCGATTTAGGAGCATTAGCTTCTCGCAGCCGGATTGAAACGTTATAGGTTTCCGGCACGATGCTCCGTTCCCTGATGATGTCAACTTGTTGACTGACAGGCTGGTATTCTTTTTCGCTATCAATGGTGACCGTATACGTTCCGGAACTCACTCCGCTAAAAACAAATTGTCCTCTCTCGTCAGTCGTCACGATGATGTCGCCATTCGCCGGTGAAGTCAGTTTGATTCTCATCCTCGTCGAGATGGGAAATCCATCCGGAGCATAAACGGTTCCGGCAATATAATTATTTCCACCGTGACGTGTGTTGGTTGTTTCATTCATTCCACCGGTAATCTGAGCGTGGATGAGCGCTGCGGAATAAATAACGGCGACCGCGAGAAGAATCATTCGCCGCATCAACGCTCTTGCCGTTACGTCCATGACACGCGCTCCTATCTGGTGGATGTTGATTTGTTTCCGACTAGAATAGCTCTACTTTCAAAAAACTACCAAAAAAGGCGTTGCCAATTGCTCGGCAACGCCTTATTGAAAACTAACCTTTCGGTTAGAAGTTGATGCGGATCATGAAGTCCAGGATACGTCCGCCCGGATCGTTCGATCCATTCGGATCCTGGTACGCCCAACCGCTCTGCATCTGACCAAACGTACCGGTGAAGACCGTGATGTTATTCACGTTTCCGGTCCAGCCGCCCAACCGCCAATTGGTATGGTTGAGCACGTCAAATGCCGTCATACGGAATTCCACGTTGCGCTTCTCGCCGATCGCGAATCGCTTGCCGATTGACGAGTCGAGCTTGAAGAAGTTCGGTCCAAAGAGGACGAACTTGCGGAAACCGCATTGACCAATCGAGGTTTCGGCACAGTTACCAAACCCTGCCGGAGCGATGAATCGTCCCGTCGGGGCCTGACCCAGGGCATAACCGGTTATATTTTTCGGAACAGTTCCATTCGGCAGGTTCTGAGTGCCTGGAGTGAATGACACGATCGTATTGGCCCGGATCGTGTTCTCAATGATGTCCGCCGGCAGGTAGCTAACCGGAACAACGTTACCAAGGACAGTCTGGTTGTGGTAAACGCCGACTGCGTCCTGTAGTTCCTTCGCAGTCATTCCCACAAGCTGAATGTCCTCCATCATGATTGGGGCACCACTCTGCCAACGAACAATCGGCGTGAACGTCCATCCGCCAAGAATGGCGTCGGCGGCCCAATGTGACGAAGACAACCACTTTCGTCCCTTACCCAACGGCAGATCCCAGGTCGCGTCAAACTTAAAGGCGTGACGAAGGTCGATCTGTGAGAAGCTCTTATCAAGCGACCGATGGCGAAGCGTGTTGAACGCCACATTGCTCTGGTCACCTGCACCAAGACCAAAGAACGTGTCACCCGCGGACGCATACGCGTTCGTGTACGACTTGCCGTACTGGTAGCTCGCCTGGAAGCGAAGTCCGTTAGAAAGTCTGCGACGGACCTCGATAACGCCGGCGTCAAACCAGCTCTTCTCACTGTTATCAAAGAGATAACAGCGGCCGTTTACGCTTGGACAGTTGTGGATGAAATTGAGTGGCTTAGCAGCCTGGAACGCGCCACCCGTTAATGTGTTTGCCCTGAAGTTCGTATCCAGAAAAGTAGCCGCGGCTTGTATTGCTGGATTCGTACTAGTCAGGTTAGCTATCAACGTGGCATTGCTAAAGTTCGTGCTGGTGTAGGCCGCCGCAGAGTTCGGATCCGCGCCGTTCCCCTGGAAATACGACATGAAGATCGGGAGTGGGGAAGTGCCTGAATTCAGTCCGAAATACCTGAAGTTGGCGCCGTTGTTGGGACCACGATTAGCATTGATGTTAGCTAACAGGTTTTGCTGCGCGAGGAAAAACTCCTTGGCAAAGCCGTTCTCAATGGTATTTATCTCGTTGATGCGATACTGCGACTGCATGTCTTTACCGCGGTTTCCGACGTACCGGAACTCGACCACAGTGTCTCGGCCGAGCTGACGCTGGTAGCCGAAACTCCATGAATCGACGTAACCCGAACGGAAATCCGGCGCGAACGCGAAGATTGAATCGGCAGTGCGGTCAACCGAACGCGGGAACGTCGGTGTTGAGTCGAATGGTGGTGCAGCGATATTCGGATTACCAAGCGTCCTGAAGAGAGTACCGAGGGTTAGTGGGTTGGTGGTACCCGTTAGAGCGCGATTAAGCGTAAACGTACCACCCGGATTCAAACCAAGGCTGTTCTCAACAGTCAGCGTACCCTCGCGAATGTAAGCACGCGAGAAGCCGCCACGTAGAACACCATTACCATCACGACCAAAGAGTTTTCCAAATAACCCGCCCAAGTTCGGACTCCAAACCGCACCGATGCTCGGGGCGAAGTTCTTTTGGTCGTTCTCGAACGCTCTTTCACCCAATTTATTGAGCCGAAGCGTTGGAGCCTTACCGGTTAGCGTACCCGGGCTGAACAAGTTGTTAACACCCGAAACGTCGTAAACCATGGTTGGATCGGTCAGGATCGCGTAGTTGGTGGAGTTCATCTTGGCACCAAGCTGCGGCTGCCAGCGAATACCATAGGTGAGCGTAAGATTATTACGCGCACGCCACGAATCCTGAACAAAGAGACCGTTCGTATTTTCCTCGATCTCGAAATGGCGGCTGCCATTGAGACGATTAACTCCATCGGCCTCGAGGTAGACTGTACCGGCAGTGAATCCGCTAACGCGTCCCGTAAGGACTCCATAAAGGTTTTGAGCATTAGCGACTTCAGTGGCATTCGCCCCTGGAAGCAGGTCTGCGATAATCGCGCCGGTGCCGGTGCCGTTGACCGCCGAATCCTGCGCGTTTGTGCCAAAGAATACTGACGACCGGATCGGACTGACAGAATCAGAGATCGTTTCGATCTTCTTGAGCTGTCCACCGAACTGGAAAGTGTGAGTACCCTTGACCCACGAGACTGAATCCGTGAAGTCCTGAGTCGGCGAGACTCGGGAACTGAAAGCATTACGGATCGTCAAACCAGTCGCAATAGCTGTTGCAGCCGTGTTACCGAATACGATGTTGTATCCGTTTTGAGTATTAGCCCAAAAATCTGTTCCACCAACCAGGTCGAATCTCGAGCTGCCGCCGAGCCAACCCGCGAGCTGCGCATAGCGGAATTGATTAACAACACTGCTGCCGAAGCTCGATCTCAATCCGATCGATAGCGAGCGACGATCTGAGTTCTGCGTGCCGGCATTTACGATGCCCGGAAATGTCGGATCGACGTTATTCAGGAAGTCAACGTTCGATCGGAATGGTTGATCGTTCCAGATTCCTTCGATCTGATGGTTCTTCGTGATGTTGCCATCCATGCGAAGCACGAGGAATCGGCGGCGCTGCTGGCCATCATTCGAAAAATCGAACGGCTGACGGAAATACACACTGCCAGTTCCAAGTGGCTGGAACGAACCTCTGATGGCCGTTGCCGCTCTGATGGTATTGAGCATGCTCTGCACGGTCGGATCGATCGTATTTGGAAGACCCTTGGCACCTGCGAGAGCAAACAGATTCACTGTTCTGCTGCCATTCGACTCACCGGGAAGATTTGTCCCATAACGGAAGATGCCGTTCATTGCTTCAGGCGTCAGCACGTTTCGAGTGCGAATTGGTGATGATTCATTCAGGTGGAAGCGTTCGTAATTGACGAAGAAATACGCTTTGCCTCGACCCGAGTCGAACATTGGGCCACCGCCTTCACCGAATCGGGGCAGCGGAATCGGACCACCAAAGCTGCCGCCGAACTGGTTCAAGCGGAGTTTGCTCTTTGATTGTTTCAGATAGTTGTTTTGGAAGTTGGCTGTATTGAGACCTTCATCGCGGTGCTGCCAGAAAGCACTGCCGTGATAGTCATCAGTTCCGCGACGAGTTGCGAATCTGATACCAACAGCGCCGTCACCAGAACTCTCAGCGCCGGGAGTTGCTGTTGAAACTGTTACTTCGTCGATCGCATCAATACGCGGACGAATGAAGGTGAAGAATCCGTCGGACGACTTCAGGAAATTGTCCTGCACGTCCACGCCGTCGATCTGAATGGTGAGTGCGCTCTTTGGCAAACCATTGATTGATGACGTTCGGACCACGCCCGTGGTCGTCGTACCAGGTAACGTGGTGACGAGATCCAGAGCATCACGTGATTGAATTGGTGTCTCTAGGATCTGCCGACCTGCGATCGTCGTTCCCACCGTTGCCGTTTCAGTCTGCAGCACTTCAGCACCCGAAGCCACAACGACTGTCTCGTTGATGTTGCCGGGCTCAAGTTGCGCATTGACTGTTGCGGGGGTAGCAACGTCGACCTTGACGTTCTGAATCACCGCCGTCTTAAAGCTCGGCGCAGTGATCGTCACGGTGTATGTCGGGGTACCTGCGGGAACACCAGGGATCGTAAACACACCATCACCTTTGGTGACAGCGGTGAATTGCTGGCCGGCTTCACCCTTGACGGTGACGTTCGCGCCAGGCACAACCGCCCCGGTTTGATCGGTCACAGTACCGGAGATCGAGCCGGTTGTAATCTGGGCTTGAACAACGAGCTGGCAAGTTACGATCACCAGCACCGCGATCAAGATCGTTGTGAACTTTCTCATTTTCCCTCCTCAGGATGATAAAAATCGAGCGTGGTTTTCCACCTTGCTAAAAGAGCTCTTTCCGTATGGGCGTGCCGCACGTGTCGCCTTAGGAACGATTCGCTTCGAGATCGAACGAGGATCCGATCAGCCTTAGGAATGTCTGAATTTCTCGTTTACCCAACTGGACCGCGAGGAGGCTCGAGTCTCCTGCGAATCGGAGGACGCATGCAATTGTTCGCACACGGCAAGAATCATGCCTCGCCACTACATACGTTTTTGCAAGCAAAGGTACAAAAAACCGTACCGCGTCTAACCAAATTTTTGAAGAAAATCCGGGTTTCTGAATAGCCCGGGATCTGGGACCGAACTGTAGGGGCGGCCCTCCGTGTGTTCATTATCATGACATGCTTTACAGATCGTTATCATGACATCCTTTACAGTTGATGAGGTAGTCTGCAGGTCCTGGAGGAGCTGCAGATGCCTTGGAGAACTGAAAGCGTCATG
>DASYPN010000344.1:0-20520 GCA_036006625.1 Pyrinomonadaceae bacterium
AATTATCGAGCGGGCAAAGAGGCGTTGCTTGGGTTTTTTGTGGGCCAGGTGATTAAGGCGTCAAAGGGCAAGGCGAATCCGAAGGTTGTGAATGAACGTCTGCGGGCTAAGTTGCTGGAGTGAATGTTAGACAGGATTTACAGGATTTTCATGATTTACCAGATGTATCCTGTTCATCTTGAAAATCCTGCTAATCCTGTCTAAGGAACGGTCATGGCTATCGATCTCTCAAAGAAAATCGCGATCGTAACAGGCGGGACCAAGGGTATTGGCCGCGCGATTGCCCAATCACTGGTCGATGCGGGCGCAAGCGTCGCTATCACTGCGCGTAACCAGGACGAGATAACGAAAGCAGTCTCACAAATAAACAGACGGAGTCGCGGCATGGCGAAGGGCTACGTCTGCGATGTGCGCGATTACAACCAGGTCAAGTCTCTGTTCGCCGAAGTCGGTACCGTCGATATCCTCATCAACAACGCCGGTGTCGGCATCTTCTCGTCAGTCGAGTCGATGAGTGTCGAAGACTTCCGCACGGTTCTTGAGACGAACGTCTTTGGTGTCTTTTATTGTTGCCACGAAGCGATTCCGCTGATGAAGCAACGTGGTGGTGGTTACATCATCAACATCTCATCGCTCGCAGGCGCAAACGCACATCCGCAGATGGCTGCATACAACGCCTCAAAGTTTGGCTTGAACGGTTTCAGCGAAGCGTTGATGCAGGAGGTAAGACACGACGGCATCAAAGTGAGTTACATTATGCCCGGATCCGTCAACACTGAATTTGGCGGTGATGAGACGAGCGACGAGAAGAGCTGGCAACTGCAACCCAGCGACATCGCACAAGTTGTGATTGACTTATTGCAATACCCTGAGCGCACGCTCCCCAGTCGCGTCGAGATCAGACCGGCTCGCCCACCAAAAAGATGAAAACACTCGTTGTCCTTTTTTTCCTTCTAAGCACCATTTCACAATCGCCACAGGAATCACCGGAGCTCATACAAGCGACCGATCTGACTAACGCGGCAGTAAAGCTTTTCAACGAACAGAAGCCCGATGCGGCGCTGAAGAATGTTAAGCGTGCGTTGGAAATCCGGGAAAGGTTGTTGCCGCGTACCGATCCGCGTGTCGCTGAGTCACTGATCCAGGCCGGTAATCTATACCTCGTTACGCGCGACTACGAGAATGCGAGAAAGATCTTTGAGCGGTTGCTGTCGATCCAGGAAGAGCGATTCGGCCCTGAGCACATCCAGGTTGCTGACACGCTCTATTCAGTGGGCCAGTCTTACCGCCTTCTCCGGAAGCATGATCTTGCTTTGAGTGCTTACAAGCGTAGCTTAATGATTTATGGGCGTGATTCAGGGGCAAAGACGCCTGCATTCGAACGCGCGAGCATTGGTATGCGATGTCTCGACCTGGAGACCAGGAATCTCGATGTCCATAAAGAACTCGAAGCAATTCAGAAACAGTTTGCGTCTCCAGGAGGTGCGCCGCCATCGCTCGCCATCCTCAACGGCAAAGCTCTTAGTATGCCGAGACCTGAATATCCGATGGGTGTCCTCGGTCCCCGCGCATCCGGAACAATATTCGTGTTTGTGGAAGTCGACGAACAGGGGAATGTGTCGAGTGTGAAAGATGTCTGTCAGGGACCGCCGGACCTTACTGCGGCGACGATGAAAGCTGTTCGAAAGGCTCGGTTCAGTCCAACCATAGTAGCTGGTCAACCCGTCAAGGTAACTGGATTCGTTCAATATAATTTCGTTGTTCAACCATGAGTTTGCCCTGACATGCGTGCTGTAGTTCAACGAGTGACGCGCGCGAACGTCACGATTGACGGCGAGATTGCCGGCGAGATCGAAAACGGTCTCGTCGTTTTGTTGGGCATTGCGCGCGACGACACGCGGGAAGACGCGGATTACCTGGTTCCAAAGATCGCACAATTACGAATCTTCGATGACGCTGACGGCAAGATGAATCGATCGTTGAAGGATATCGATGGTGGACTTCTGATCGTCTCGCAGTTCACTTTGTACGGCGACGTGCGACGCGGTCTGCGACCTTCATGGAGCGACGCTGCCGCTCCTGAAGTCGCAGAACCTTTGTATGACTATTTTGTTGAGAGCAGTCGAGAGCTGCTCGGGCGAGTTGAAACTGGCAGCTTCCGCAAGATGATGCTGGTGGAACTGGTCAATGATGGTCCGGTGACAATACTGCTCGACAGCCGCAAACTTTTTTAGATCATGTTGTCCGACGCTTTTGAGTTCTCGTCGAGCTCGTATCTTTCGCGATCGCGTTTTTCAATCTTGTCGATAAACTCGAGCTCCTCGTTGTCTTCATAGCTCACGCCCATCGCCGACGCGTTTTCCTCAACCAGCGACTGATCCGGAGTTGGATTATCACCCGCGACCGTTTCGGATCCGCTGGCGTTCACATCTTCCCAATCGGCATCGAGATCGCCACCGGCATCGCGCGGCGAAGCGGCAGTATTGTTGCGTAGTCGATGAGCCAGCAATTCCGGATCTTTTGGCGCACGCGAGATCTCTTGTTCCATGAATTCTTCAATCTCCGGGTCGGGCACGTAATCGGGATTATTTGCGAGATACTCGAAATCGTCGCCGTGTTTCTTAGCCATACAGATCTCCTTACCCTCTTCTCAACAAGCCGGATTGTGGGGGAAGTCAGTTGAAACTATAACCAATATGGCGCGAATGCAGAAATGGAGAAACTGTGTCATCACCGAAAGTAAACCTTACGTCTTTTTGCTGGCATCTTGGCGCATTTGCGGGACATCTACGGCTCCGGTTGACGTTACTTTGACCAAACTTTACACTGCAATTTGCACAACAATAACCTGCAAAACACAACTTTTCAGGAAAGAGTTTGAGCATCACTATGCCACAAAGCCTGTTTGATTCTTTGCAAACCTTCTCTTCCGATTCCGGCCCCATTGGACAGTTCTATTCACTCCCACAACTCGAGCAGAGCGGCGTCGGTCCGATTTCGCGATTGCCACACAGTGTGCGTGTCGTTCTCGAATCCGTGCTGCGAAATTACGACGGCGAAAAGATCACTGAAGAAGACGTCCGCGTTCTTGCAAACTGGCAACCGAACGGTAAACGAGTCGAGGAAATTCCGTTTGTTGTCGCGCGTGTGTTGCTACAGGACTTCACCGGCGTCCCGTTGCTCGTCGATCTCGCTGCGATGCGTTCCGCTTGTGCGCGTCTCGGAAAGAACACGGGACTCATCGAACCGCTCGTGCCTGTCGATCTTGTGATAGACCACTCGGTCCAGGTCGACTTCTCGAGCACTCGCGATGCGTTTGAGAAGAACATGGAGATGGAGTTCAGACGCAATCGCTCGCGTTATCAGTTTTTGAAATGGGGCACACAGGCTTTCGATGGGTTCCAGGTGATTCCGCCGGGCATCGGCATCTGTCACCAGGTGAATCTCGAATATCTTGCCAAGAACGTTTGGGAGAAAAATGTTTACTTCCCCGATTCGCTGGTCGGCACCGACTCACACACGACGATGGTTAATGGACTCGGAGTTGTTGGTTGGGGTGTCGGCGGTATTGAAGCCGAGGCCGCGATGTTGGGCCAGCCAGTCTATTTCCTGACTCCGGATGTTGTTGGTGTTCACTTGAGCGGCAGTCTGCTTGAAGGTGTGACGGCCACCGATCTCGTGTTGCGTGTGACGGAGATGATGCGCAAGGCGAAGGTTGTTGGGAAGTTTGTGGAGTTTCACGGCGACGGCGCCGCGAGTTTGTCAGTAACTGACCGCGCCACAATCGCCAACATGGCTCCCGAGTATGGCGCGACGATGGGCTTTTTCCCGGTTGACGAAGAAACCTGCGCGTATCTCCTCGCTACTGGTCGTTCGAAAGAGCACGTCGACACTGTCAGAAGCTACTACCAAGCGCAGGGCATGTTTGGTGTGCCGCGTAAAGGCGAGTGCGACTACAGTGTCGTGCTCGATCTGGATCTCGCGTCGATTGTTCCAAGTGTTGCTGGTCCAAAGCGGCCACAGGATCGTATCGAACTCTCAGCGCTCAAGACACAGTTCAATGAACTGATGGTGAAGCCTGTCGCTCAGGGCGGCTACGGTAAAACCGACGACGACCTTTGGACGCGTTATCACGTCAAAATCGGTGCTGACAGGCAACGGGTTGTTGCGGGCGGTGGTGAGCAGCGATCCGAGAGCGTGCCTGCTGTTGCCGGTAATCATCAGACAACTTCAAACACCAACGTCTGGACGGAAACGGAAATGGTCAACAACCGTCCCACTCCGGATATCGTTGCGGAGATTCCGGAAGATGAGTTTCCGACTGGTGACGAGCTTGTGGGCCATGGGGACGTTTTGATCGCTGCGATTACGTCATGTACCAACACTTCAAATCCGAGCGTGATGCTTGCTGCCGGATTGCTTGCGAAAAAGGCAGTCGCAAAGGGATTGACTGTCAGTCCAAAAGTCAAAAACTCTCTTGCGCCCGGATCGCGTGTTGTCACCGAGTATCTCGAACGGACTGGTCTGCAGCAGTACCTGAATGAACTTGGCTTCAATCTTGTCGGTTATGGATGTACGACGTGTATCGGAAACTCCGGTCCACTCGATCCGGCAATCGAGCAGATCGTAAATGAGCGCGACGTGATTGCTGCTTCGGTTCTGTCAGGCAATCGAAACTTTGAGGCACGCGTACACCAAAGCATCAAAGCAAACTTCCTGATGAGCCCGCCGTTGGTCGTTGCGTTTGCAATCGCAGGACGAATTGATATCGACCTGGCGACGGAGCCGGTTGGTCAGGGCGAGTTTGGCGAAGACGTTTACCTGCGCGATATCTGGCCCACGATGGAAGAAATCAAGGAACTGATGAGCGCAGCGTTTGATCCGGCGACGTACCAAAGACTCTACAGCAACTTTGCTGAACAGAATTCGCTTTGGGACGACATCCCGACGAGCACGGGCAATGTTTACCAGTGGGAGCGCGAATCGACTTACATTCGTGAGCCTCCTTACTTCGACGATTTTCACAGCACAACTTTGCCTGTCTCTGATGTTAAAGGTGCGCGGCCGCTCGCGATCTTTGGTGATTCAGTGACAACCGATCACATCAGTCCGGCCGGCGCGATCAAGCCTTCATCTCCGGCTGGCCTGTACTTGCAGGAACGGGGCGTCGACATCAAAGACTTCAACAGTTACGGCGCGAGACGTGGCAATCACGAAGTGATGGTTCGCGGCACGTTCGCAAACGTGCGCATCAAGAATTTGATGGTGCCGGGAGTTGAAGGCGGCGTAACGATTCATCATCCTGATGGCGAGCGCATGAGTATCTACGATTCGGCGATGCGTTATCAGGACGAGGGAGTGCCGCTCGTTGTCGTTGCCGGCCAGGAATATGGCACGGGAAGTTCGCGCGACTGGGCGGCGAAGGGAACGAAGTTGCTTGGTGTCAAGGCCGTGATCGCGCAAAGCTTCGAGCGGATTCACCGCAGCAATCTTGTGGGAATGGGTGTGCTGCCGTGTCAGTTCAACGACGACACGAGTGCCGCGTCATTGAAGCTCGACGGCAGCGAGACGTTTGATCTGCTCGGCATTGAATCGGGGATCGAGCCGCGACAGGATGTTACGCTCGTCATTCACCGTGCGGATGGGACGAGCGAGGAGATACCGATTACTTTGAGGATCGATACTCCGATCGAAGTTGATTATTACCGTCACGGTGGAATTTTGCCGTATGTGTTGCGGCAGTTGCTTTCCGGCACGACGGAGTTTTAGCCACGGATTACACGGATTTTTTACGGATAGGAGAATTATGTCGTCTGCAGAACTAGCTCCGAAGAAGTATCAGTTGTTCATCGATGGTCAGTGGGTCGACTCGGAATCGGGAAAGACTTTCGAAACGCCGAATCCGGCGACGGGCGAAACGCTCGCCGAAGTTGCCGAAGGTGACAAAGCCGACATCGACAAAGCTGTCGCGGCCGCGCGCAAAGCCTTTGAAGGTAAGTGGTCGAAGATCAGCGCACGTGATCGTGGCCGGATGCTTTACAAGCTCTCACAGCTAATCGAACAGAATGCTGCCGACCTCGCCGCACTCGAAACTGCCGACAACGGCAAGCCGATCAAGGAGTCGCTTTACGTCGATCTGCCTCAAGTGGTCGAGAACTTCGAATACTTCGCGGGCTGGTCCACGAAGATCGAAGGCGAGACCATTCCTGTTCCCGGCAAGATGTTCAACTACACGTTGCGCGAGCCGATTGGCGTTTGCGGCCAGATCATTCCCTGGAACTTTCCACTCCTGATGGCGGCGTGGAAACTCGCACCAGCGCTCGCGGCAGGAAATACGGTTGTTCTCAAGCCTGCTGAGCAGACTCCGGTAGGTGCAATGGAATTGGCGAAGTTGATCCAGGAAGCGGGATTTCCAGAGGGTGTCGTCAACATTGTTCCGGGTTATGGTGAAACTGCCGGTGCCGCTCTCGCTGCGCACCCAGGCATCGACAAAGTGGCTTTTACCGGCTCAACTGAAGTTGGGAAGCTCATCGCAAAAGCTGCCGCTGATAATCTCACTAAGGTTTCACTCGAATTAGGCGGCAAGGCCCCGAACATTGTTTTCGCAGACTCGGATCTCGATCAGGCTGTCGCTGGCGCGATGATGGGAATCTTCTACAACCAGGGTCAGGTGTGTTGTGCGGGTTCGCGTCTGTTTGTTGAAGAGTCAGTCAAGGATCAGTTCCTCGACAAGTTTTCTGACAAAGCGAGCAAGATTGCCGTCGGCGATCCGATGGATAAGACCACTCAGATGGGACCACAGGTTTCAGAAGAACAACTGAACCGCATCAAGGGCTACGTCGACATCGCGCGTCAGGAAGGTGCGACTGTCGTAACCGGTGGCCAGTCGCCGCAGCTCGCTGCAGACTTCCAGAAGGGTTACTTCTTCAGTCCGACGATCTTTTCTGAAGTGAAGAATAGTATGCGTGTGGCCCAGGAGGAGATCTTTGGTCCGGTGGTGTCGGTGATCAGCTTCAAGGACGAAGATGATCTAATCAAACAGGCAAACGATACGATCTACGGTCTCTCTGCTGGAATCTGGACGAGAGACATCACGCGCGCGCACCGCTTCGCGAAAGAGATCAAGGCCGGGGTTATTTGGATTAATACCTTCAACATGTTCAATGCAGCGTCTCCCTTCGGTGGTTATAAACAATCGGGATACGGACGCGAGATGGGACGCCACGCTCTCGATCTTTACACGCAGGTTAAGAGTGTTTGGGTGGACCTCTCGGGCCGTCCGATTGGCTGGTTCGGAAAATAGAGCCCATCCACAGATTACACAGATTTGTTCTCTCTTCTGTGTAATCTGTGGATGGTTTGTTATGATTTCAATCTCTCCCGAGATGACTTCAAACATTAAAGGAGACGCCATGTTGGTATCTAAAAAGTTCGCCGCTTTCGCAGTCTTGATTGCCGCGACGCTGCTATTCACGGCCTGTCCCAGCCAGACAAACATCGCCAAGATTAATGCCAATCCCGATAGGTATCGCGGTAAAGAGGTCGGGATCGCAGGCAGAGTCACGGACAGTTACGGAGCTCTGGGCGTCGGTGCTTACGAGATCGACGACGGCACTGGAAGAATGTGGGTCGCGACTCGAAGAGGAGTGCCTTCGCGCGGCGCGCACGTCGGTGCGAAAGGGTACGTGCACAACGGATTTAGTTTCGCCGGCCGCAGCTTTGGAACTGTGATCGAAGAGACTGATCGGCGCTCGAGATGATGCGTGACTAAAGACACCGAACGCCGGATCGTTCAGCACCTCGAGCAGGAATTCTCGAGTCTGATCGACAGTCTGAAAGATCTGGTGCGGTCGGTTCCGACGGAACACGTTTATATCCTGCGTAGCGCTGCAGTCGTGGAACAGACGTGTGGCGGGCTCACCTCGAATCTTTGGGACGATCCGTTTGAGTGGACGCTGCCCGAAACTCTTTCCAATCCTGATCGGATTGTAGAATACCTGTCGGAAGTTGACGCGACGCGGCAACGTGCGTTCAGTTCGATCCAGGATGACAGTGCGTTGACCAAATTCATTTCTGCCCCAGCCGGCGAGCGCTTGCTGATTAGTTTGTTGCTCGAGACCCTCGTCAAGGCCGCTGAGCATAAGGGTAGAGCCTTAGACAGGATTCACAAGATGCTTCAGGATTAACAAGATTTGATCTGTAAATCCTGAAACATCTTGTGAATCCTGTCCAACTAACTCTTAGTCATCAAAACCCGTATCGGATGTTATTATCTAGCGCGACGTTACAGCCCGTTGGCGAGGAACAATCCCCATGTTTTGTCCGCAATGCGGTCAGCAACAAGTTACCGGAGTCATCCGCTTCTGCTCTCGTTGTGGTTTTCCACTTGATGGGGTCATCCAGTTGTTGAGCAGTGGCGGCGCACTGCCGGCTTATCGCTCCACTGACGAGCCGGGCCAGATTTCTCCTCGTCGAAAGGGAGTCAAGCAGGGCATGTTGTTGTTCCTTTTGGGCGTGCTGCTTGTTCCTATCCTTGGCATGTTCGCCAGTTTCTCCAGTGCCGTGTTCCCGCAAATGCTCGCGATACTCGCGGCAATCATCTGTTTTGTAGGTGGTCCACTGCGCATGTTTTACGCGGCCGTGTTTGAAGAGGGTGCGCCGAAGCCGCTCCGGCCTTATGGACCACCCATGCCGATGCATGTGCCGCAGCAGTTTATCCCGCAAGCTCCGACCCCCGCGTTACCGCCGCCACCCGCACGTCAGCCACCGAGTTGGCGCACGCGTCCGACTACGGCAGAGTTGGCAAATCCGCCGAGCGTCACCGAAAACACGACTCGCTTGCTGGACAAAGAAGATCGCACCGAACATTAGTTCTCCAATCAGGTAAATCTCTGCAGTGCCGGTTTCGTTAGCCGAACGACTGAAGGATTTGATTCGACGTGAAGGCGCCATTAGTTTTCACGATTGGATGACGGCGGCGTTGTACGATCCGGATGGTGGTTACTATCAGAGAGCCGACCGCGCACGTTGGGGCAGGGAAGGCGACTTTCGTACGAGTCCGGAGCGAAGCGAACTGTTTGCCGCGACGTTTGCGCATTACTTCGTTGGGTTGCCACATGATCGCGGGGAGCTGACCATCGTTGAGTGCGGGGCAGGCGCTGGCAGCTTTGCAGCAGGTGTTCTGTCGACGTTGAGAGAGCAAGTTCCATCAGTCTTTGCCGCCACGCGTTATGTCGTTTACGACGTGAGCGATGATGCACTCGGTCGTGCGCGCGAGCGATTGGTTGAGTTTAGCGAGCGGGTTGAGTTCTATTCCGATTGGGATCGGGTTTCAGTTAAGCGCGGGATCTATTTTGCAAACGAGCTGCTCGATGCGTTTCCCGTCCATCGCATTTTGAGGACGGATGAAGGTTTGTCCGAATTCTACGTTAGCGTCGATGACAGTGGCGACTTCGCCTGGACCACCGGTCCGCTGTCCACGCCGCGGTTAGCTGAGTTCTGCAATCGTTATAAGCTTGCGAATGGCCAGATTATCGAGATCAATCTCGCAATCGACGACTGGTTGGGCGGGGTTGCGGCAAGACTCGATGTTGGTTACCTGATCACTGTCGATTACGGAGCCGAAGCCGTTGAACTTTATGATCCCGCTCAACGACCGGAAGGAACATTGCGAGGATTCTCTCGGCACGGTTTCGTTGACGATCTGTTGAGCCAGCCTGGCGAGTATGACCTGACCAGTAGCGTCAACTGGACGCAGGTCAAAACTGCCGAAGAGAAATTGGGATTTCAGGAAGTCGAGTTTGCTTCACAGGACAAGTTTCTTCTGAAGGCAGGGTTGCTCGATCAATTGGAGTATCGACTAAGTAAAGCCGAAACCGAAGGGGAAAAGGCTGCCTTGACGATCGGCGCCCGCGAAATGATCCTACCCGGCGGCATGGCATCGAGTTTTCAAGTTCTCGTGCAGAAACGGAGTTAAGAGATGTCGCGAAATTTCGAATTGATTGACGTGTCACACAGTGTCGAGAACGGAATGATCACTTACAAAGGTCTGCCCGCGCCCGTGATCAGCGACTATCTCAGTCGCGAAGATTCCAAAACTCGTTACGCGCCCGGAACGGAGTTTCACATCGGCAAGATCGAAATGGTCGCCAACACTGGAACCTATCTCGACAGTCCGTTCCACCGCTATGCGCGTGGAAAGGATCTGGCCCACCTCGATCTCTATTCGATCGCAAATCTCGACGGCGTGGTCGTGCGCTGTAAAGACCGGCAGGATCCTGCTATCACGGAAGAGTGCTTCAGTCAGATCGATGTCAGAGACAAAGCAGTGCTGGTCCACACCGGTTGGGATCTCTACTGGCGCACGGAAGAATACTCGAACGGCAATCACCCTTTTCTTACTGAAGGCGCCGCGAAGTACCTGGCAACACACGGCTCGACGCTAGTCGGGATCGATTCCTTCAACATCGACGCCACGCGCGACGGTAATCGCCCCGCCCACTCGGTGTTGTTGGGGCACGACATTCCGGTCGTCGAACATCTCTGCGGTCTTGGCGATTTGCCTGATAGCGGATTCAAGTTCTTCGCGGTGCCGGTGAAGGTGCGACTGTTTGGGACTTTTCCCGTTCGTGCGTTCGGGATAGTAACCACGGATTTTACGGATTGATCCGAAACTGTCGAATCTTGAATCCGTGTCCAACCGAGGGCGGCCACGGAGGGCCGCCCTACAGTACGTTCCGAGGGGCCAAATTCAACGGGCGAGAAGGTGTTTGGCTTCTTTATTGAGCCGTTCCTCTAGATCGCGGTATGAACGGAAGAATAGGATCTTCAAACCATAGACATCGAAATGTATCTGCGTGCCTTCACGTGCGATACAAATCAAACGCTTGCCGATACCCTTAGCGAAGCCGAGTTCGTAATACACATTCGGTCGCTCAGCCGTGAGGTCACACACGACGAGCTCCGCTTTGCGAATCGCGCGATGGATTTCATCCGTGATGGCAATCGCGCCTGGTTGCTCATCTACCCGCACAGCGTTGAGCTTCGTATCAATCCTTTCGATCGCGCGCTTGATAGCGTCGTACGTGTCGATGTGACTGTCATCGAAAGGCATGATGATAAATACGAGCTGCGGATCAGTCACAGATGGATCACCTTCATACTTGATCCCTCCGCTTTCCATCTTCTTATTGATTTCCGTGATGGCTGCCGCAAGCAGCGTCAGTTGCGACTTAATAGTTTCGAAATCTTCAGGATAACGGGATGAATCTTCGTTGATGTCAGTCTGTATTTCACGGATCGCATTGAGTTCCAGCTCCAGCTTTCGCTGCGGGTCTTTCACAGACTCCGCCATCATTCGAATGCGTTCGGCCAGCTCGGAGAGCTTTAGTTGCGTTTCCAGTTTATTAGTTACCAGTCCCGTTTCAATTGCGCGCTTCAGTTGATTGCTCTCGAACTGGAGTTGTAGCCAACCACCTTTTTCCCAGTCGCGCTTTGTTTGTTGCTCGCTCTTCCAGGCCGTAACGTCAATCCCGAATTCACTCTGAAGCAGAGCTTTTACTCTTTCTTTTTCCTCCGGATCGTCGGAAGTAAAGACACAGAGCACACAAGGCTTTTCGGGGAAAGGGTCGTGAGCAGGAAGTTTGCGGGCGATCTTGGCAGCTAGAACCTGGCCGTCTTCGACTAGCCGATCGAGTTTCTCGGCGAGCGCATGGATCTTGTTGGTCTCATCGAAGAACAACCACTTGCCGTCGATTCTTCCTTTGCCCTTTGTGGTTGGAACGATGTCGTACCAGTAGTCATTCTGTAGGATCAAAATACCGACTCCTGGCGGTGCTGCGATTACTTAAAACAGCTCGAACTTGATCGTCAGGTACTTCTTCGGGTTCTGGCGGAAGTCGTAGATCATTTTGACGCCTTCGGACGAAAGCTGGTTGACGTTGGTGTACAGCGTGTCGTCGTTGAGGAGTTTGCCGACCGTGCCTTCGCCACGTTGAGCGGCGGCAACCATGTTGTCGATTCGTTCGGCGGTTGTGTTGAAGCGTGCGATCGCGGCGCGAGCGTCGTTGTAGATTTGTTCGTCGCGAATCAGTTTGCCAAGCGTGCCATGACCGGCGTTGATATCGGCGATTACGAGGTTGATCTGGTCCACCGACTTGTCGAGGCGATCGGCGGTGCGGTTGATGCGGTTGTAGAATTCGTCGTCAGTCAGCAGCTTACCGGCCGTACCGCGGCCGGCGCGAAGATCGTCGGCGATGGCTTTAAGGGAAACAGAAATCTCATTCGCGTTGTTGTAAAGCGCGGGATCGTTGATGAATCTGCCAGCCGAACCATTGCCCGATCGAATCGCCTGCATCACGTCTTCAGTTTCACGAATGGTGGCGTTGAGGTTGTTGTAGAGTGCCTCATCACTGAACAGACGCCCGACAGTTCCTTTGCCTTCCTTCACATCTTTGACGATGCCATTGATCTCGTCTGAAAGTTTACTCAGACGCTGGGCTAGATCTGTGCCGGAAGTCGCGAAGTCGTTTACTGTGTTTGACGACGACGACGGCAAAAGAGCCCAGTCTGCGACAGGTTGGCCCACTGCAGTTCCGGGTGTGATATTGATCAGCATCTCGTTGCCGAGCAGACTTGGCGATCCTTGTTGCGCCTGTGAGTCAGAACGAATGCGTTCGTTTGCTGGTCGACCATCGATCGTGGAATCCACTGTCAACTGCGCTTCAACTCGCGGCGCACCTGGCACGGGCGATGGTTCGAGAAGAACAATGCGCTCGACCTTTCCTACGCGAACGCCCGCGAGGCGCACTTCCGAGCCCTCGCGCAATCCGTTTGCATCAGCAAAGCGAGTTTTCAGGTGTAGTTTGCGGCTGAAAGGGTTGATGTCGCCGGAGGCGTTGAGCACCAGAAATACCAGCACCACGATGGCAAGGAGCACGAAAATTCCGACTCTTACCTGGCTCAGGCTGATACTCGCACTTGATCGAGGCATGGCGTTGTCCTCACTTTTTCTTTAATGTCCGCGCAGAAACTTTTGGATGTAGGGATCCTCGGCGCGCCGCAATTTTTCGTCTGTTCCGCTGAAGATGACTTTACCCGTACGCATCATCATCACCTTGCTGTTGATTAGACAGAGCCGCTCGCCCTCACGCTCGAACACGACCTTGCCCTCTTCGTCAACCACTGCATACTCGGAACAGATGTATTGAAGATTGTTCATTTCGTGAGTCACGAAGATCGACGACACGTCTTCGAGATCGCGTAGCTTCATTGCGAGTTCGCAGATTGTTCGCGCTGTGGGCGGGTCGAGTCCTGCAGTCGGCTCGTCAAAGAGAACAATCTTCGGATCGCCGATCAATGCGCGAGCGATACCAACACGACGGCGCATACCGCCGGAGAGTTCGATCGGCATTTTGTCGATCGCATCCTCGAGATTGACGAATCGCAACATACGACGAACTTCAGGTTCGACCTCTTCTTCAGGCACGCCCTGTTCGTGCAGTCGATACGCAACGTTGTCGTAAACGGAAAGGGAATCGAAGAGTGCGCCTTCCTGGAAAACCATCCCGATCTTTTTGCGCACGGCCATCATCTGGTCTTCAGAGTAGTTAGTAATGTCTTCGCCGTCGACGATAATTTGCCCCTCATCAGGCTTAAGCAAACCGAGAACGAGTTTGATGATTGTCGACTTACCTCCGCCCGAACCGCCCAGGATGATCTTCGTCTCACCCTTCATAACCTTGAAGCTCAGGTTATCGAGGATGACGCGATCGTCGAAGGCGAGCACGACGTTGCGAAACTCAATTGCGGGTATCGCGCGATGCAGATCGTCTACTTCATGAAAAGTCGATTCAGCAGCATTCTCGCTGATTGTGGGAGAAGTATCGTGTATTTCGGTTGCCATGCAAAAACACCGAGCGCGTTTATTGAGTTCCTAGAATAACCTGAAGCGCTTTCGCGAGAAAATAGTCGGCAATAATAACGATAATCGAGGCCATGACCACGGCGCGCGTGGTCGAGCGTCCGACGCCCACCGTTCCACCCTCAGTACTGAGACCTTGCCGGCACGCAATTGTGCCTATGATCACAGAAAAGACCAGTGGCTTAACTATACCTCCGATCAGGTCGTCAGTGGTGATACCGTCGCGCACTGCCGAAATAAAGACGCTTGACGAAACGGAGTAGAGCGCAACGGCGGTCACCCAGCCGCCAAAGATTCCCAGCACGTCCGCGAGCACCGTTAACAGCGGGAGACTGACGAGCAATGCAAAAAGCCGAGGCCACACGAGCTTTCGCACCGGGTCAGTGCCGAGTGCGCGCATGGCGTCGATCTGTTGCGACACGACCATCGAACCGAGTTCGGCGGAGATCGCGGAGCCAACTCTTCCAGTGACCATCAGCGCGCACAACACGGGACCGAGTTCGCGAACCAGCGAGACGGCAACGAGATAACCGGTTTGTGATTGTGCGCCGTAGGCCTTCAGCGTTGGAAACGTTTGAACAGTTAAGACGCCGCCGGTAAAAAAGCCCGTCAGGATGATGATAGTCAAAGAGCCCACGCCAATCGCGTCCATCTGTGCGATGGTTTCGGGGATATACCTTGGTCGCTTGAAAATACCGCGAAAGGCACGAGCGGCCAGAAGCGTTGTCTCTTGCAACTCAAGCAGGGCGCGCGTGGCGAAGTTCATGGAGAGCTTATCAGACGTCGGACTTTCGGTTGCGCCAGAGCGTTAAGTAGTTTTAGGACTGCGCGTTTAGAAGAGCGGCCTATCATGCGCAAAATTTACGCAGGGCGTCAAGTAATACATACGCCGAAGCGTTGGCTAACAGCAGCCCAGGGTTGGAGCGCATGCGGCAACCCTGGGTAACGTTATCTGTCATTCGGATTAACCCTGAAAAGCGTTTCACGGCGGAGAAACCCCTTCAGGGTTTTATCGCTCTTCTTAATGAAAACCCAGGGTTGTCGCTTGGGCTCCAACCCCGGGCTGAGGTTAGCCAACGCCTTCGGCGTTAACTTTTCGGTGAATGCTACGGGCGGGGATTGTTGGGGCGAAGGGTGTTGGCATTCTGGCGACGATTGGGGCGCAGGTTTTGACCGGCCGGCTGGTCATCGGATCGTTGAGCATCAGCAAAGTCTTTCAGACGGAGTCTGATCTGTCGCCAGACGGCTAACTGTTCGGGGCGCAGCTCCCGGCGAATCTTGAGCTCCATTCGGATTCTCATCCGCGTTTGGGTGGCTTGGGCGGCAGCAACATCGTTGATTCGCTGTACGAACACGATTTCGTCTACCTGCTCTGCATCCAGCGCCTGTTCGAGAGCGAAATTCGCTTCACGGAGTCTCCGGTTTGCTATCTGGCGCTCGTCTTTGTTCTCAGCAAAGATTATGCGGATCCTCTGGCGCTGTTCGGGTGTTAGGCGAAGTTGCTGGATCGGATCCGGATTCGACGGGGCCACGTCCTGCGCATAACTGGGCAGCGCGAAGAGTAAGAGTAGCGCCAACAAAACCATCACTGTTCTCAATTTTTTCTCAAACATTTATTTATTCCTGATTAATTCGATCACCGAGCAGATGAAGCGCTTCGTCGTCGCCCGTTGAAAGTAAGCGGAGGTCGGCTGCCAGTTGTTCACGCTCTGCGCGTGAAAGCGGGCGGCGGCTCTTCGCAAACTGTGCGGTTTTAGGCTTCTGGTACTTGACTGTCTGTGGCTTCTCCGCAGGAGTTTCTACAGGTGGCGCCGGAGTCGCTTTTGCCAGAGCCTCTTTCACTATTCGGTTAACGTCCTGCTCAGTGTAAACGGCATTCGGATTCTTGCTCGTCACTTCTATTTGCCGCTCACGATTTCTGAAAATTACGATTCCAACCAACAAGCAGAACGCCAGTAGTGCAAATGCGGTCGCCCCTTTCAACCACAACGGCGATAGATCGAAAAACTGTCGCAAAGCGGTTAACGCCGACTTCTTGTCGTGCGTTGTCACGGGCGTGGAGACGAAGCCCGCTAACGCTTCGTCGCGCCAGGTGATGATTGATTCTCGAACGAAGCCAAACGACGCTGCCTCTTCACGACAACTACTGCATTCGCGAAGATGAAGTTGGAAGTCCTGCGCTTCCTGCTCGCTGGCCTCGTTATAGATGAACGCGATCAAATCCGGTGCGCGTTCACAACTGGGAGAGTGGTCTCTTTCTTTCATCTCAATTCCTGCCTTCAAACTTCTGCAGACGCATCTGCAACTGCTTCAACGCCGTATACAACCTGCTCTTGACCGTGCTCAACGGTAAATCGAGCGCCTCGGAAATCTCGCGAAAAGTGAGCTCTTCAAACTCCTTCATCACGATCACCTGCCGCAACTCGATCGGCAGACTGTTTATCGCTCGACGGACCGCCGCCGTCTCCTGCCTGCCTTCGGCGACACGCGCGGGCGAGTAGCTCAACGGCGAAGCAAACCGCCCGGCGTTGGTCTCAGCTTCGTCTTCAAGTGCCGACTCACTTCTCACTTTCGACCGTCTCTGCCGGGAAATGCATTGGTTCACCGCGATCCGGTGTAGCCACGAAGAGACTTTCGCTTCGCCGCGGAAGCCTCGCAGGTTCCGAAAAGCGGCGAGAAAGGTCTCCTGAGTGGCGTCGCGGGCGTCTTCCTCGCGGCCAAGCATGCCGTAAGTAAGCGCAAAGATGCGGCGCTCCCAGCGCCGTACAATCTCGCCGAAAGCCTCCGCATCGCCCGTTAAAGCACGCTCAACGATGATCTCGTCGGTACTCAAAGTTTCCATTCAGGAGCCGTCGGGCTCAGTGGTTTAGACGTGGTTCGTCGCAACAAAGTCGATAATTTAGCCGCGGATGAACGCGGATTGCCGCGGATCCGCGTTTATCCGCGTGAATCGGCGGTTAAAACTCGTTGACACCTGTGGCAGGCTCGACAATAATACTCAGACGCCGAGCTATCTGACTCGGCACAGCCTGCCGTCGATTGTACCGCCAGATTTCAAGAATGCTCGAAAAACTCGGACGAATCCGTCTCCTATACATCGTTCTGGGAGTCCTGCTGCTCGTGGGTCTCCTGCCGCTGACCTTTACCGGCTTCCTTCTGTCCGGACGCAGCGCCGACGAACTGCGCTCGGTCGAAGGTCGGTATCAGGCTCAGCTCGTGCAGGACAAGGCGCGCCAGATTGAACTCTACGGACAGCGGTATCGAGACGTCGTCACCGGTCTCGCCCGAGCCTTTGAAATTTCAGGCGGCATCAAGACGCTGGAAAATTCGGGTTACGATCAACGGCTCCAGGCGACGCTTCAGGAAGATCCTAATCTCATCGCGCTCGCCCTTTGGCCGGTCGATGGCACACTTCATCGCGCCTTTCAGCCCGATGTGATCAGACTCGAGGAAGTCGATGCTCGAGTGAGTGAGGTGCTCGCTCGCATGAACGGACGTGGCCTGGTTGTCAGCCGGCCACAAATCATTCGTTCAGGGCCAGAGATGGCACTCACGATCGCTGCACCCGTCCTCGGAGGTACCAGTAACCAGGAGGTGGTTGCCGCCGTCGTTGCAATTGTTTCGTTTCAGGAAGTTTTCGAGGCCGTGCAGCAGCCGACTTCGAAGAGCGAACGAGAACTGCTGAACGCTGGTCTGCCGGTTGTCTTTGTGGTCGATCAGAACGGGCGCGCGGTTGCGCATCCTGAGGCGAGTGTTGCGTTCTCCGAAAAGCCAATGACCGACTTGAAGGTGGTCCAGGACTGGCGGGAGTCAGGCGCACAGGTTCAGTCGGCACTCGCTCCGTTCTCGGCAACTCGCGATGGTCGCACCGTCGAAATGCTTGGATCATACGCGACCGCCGAGCTCGACAAGAACTCACGTCTCGGCGTGATTGCTATTCAAGACGAAGCTGCTGCGCTAGCGTCAGTTTCTGACATGCGTTGGCAAACGCTCTGGATCAGTTTGATCGCAGCACTGTTGACGACGTTAGTTGGAGTGTTCTTCGCAAACAAACTCACGCATCCGGTAAGCGAACTCGCCGGCGGTGCACACCGCATTGCTTCTGGCGACTTCTCGAAACGAATCGAAGTAACGAGCCGCACAGAGCTCGGCGACCTCGGCAACTCCTTCAACCTGATGACGGACCAGGTCGAGCATTTCATCGTCGACTTACAAAGATCCGCGCAGGAAAACCGCGACCTGTTCCTTGGCACCGTTAAGGGTCTTGCTGCAGCGATGGACGGCAAGGATCCGTACACGCGTGGTCACTCGGAGCGTGTCTCGCGTTTCTCGATGGCGATTGCGCAGCGTCTCGGTTTGCCCGACGACGAAATCGAAAAGATCAGGATCAGCGCGTTATTGCACGACGTCGGCAAGATCGCGATCGACGACAACATTCTCAAGAAGCCCGCGGCGCTCACGGATGAAGAATACGAGATCATGAAAGGCCATCCGCAGAAGGGCTACAAGATCATGTCGCAGATTCCGGCGATGAAGGAGTTTCTGCCGGGCATGTATATGCACCACGAGATGGTCAATGGCATGGGTTATCCGCAGGGACTCAAAGGCGACGAGATTCCGCTGATGGGCAAGATCGTGGCAGTGGCAGACACGTTCGACGCAATGACGACTGACCGTCCTTACCAGAAAGCGATGAAGTTTGAAGACGCACTCGCTCGAATCGAAAGCTTTGTTGGCACGCGCTACGACCCCGGCGTGGTTGCCGCGCTTTCGGAAGCGTGCAAGGAAGGCCAGATCAAACCCGGCCAAGTTAAGCTGAGACGACCCGCCAAACCAGTCCTTAGTCCACAGATTACGCAAAGCACTCCCGCTAGCGAGCCGTTGCCTGTATAAACCCTGCTTGGACACAGTCAGAACCACCTCGCGGTAGCGGGTGGGTGCAAGCGGAGCGCGCTAGTGCTATCCGAGCCCGTTGGCTTCGCACCCACCCGCTACCGCGAGGTGGTTCTGACTGTGTCCAAGTCGCATTCTGACTTTTGAGGCAAAGCTGTTTATAATCCACCTCACATGGGACTTTTTTGGAGAAGAAAAAAGGATGAGTTTGTCTCACTCCGTCTAAATGAACCTGCTGAAGCTGCACCGGAAACACCGGCGCCGCCCGTTCAGCCTCCACCACTTACAGAGCCAGTAAAGAGAGAAGAGCCGCCACAGCAGACGGTCAAACCCGAACCGGTTGCACCGACGCGCTCGCCGTTCCAGAGCTCGGTTCTCGGCCTGAATCTCTCGATGGAAGAGCTTCAAGCGCAGGAAGCCGCTCTCGAACAGGAGTTCTCGGCGCGGTTCCGGCGTGCAGTCTCTGCGACTCGCGATTCGTTATCTGAGAAGCTCGACACCGTTTTTGCAGGTCGCAAGCAGATTGATGAAGAGTTGCTGGACCAACTCGAGGAAGTGCTGATTGCAGCAGACATCGGTGTACCGACGACGCTCGACATTCTGGAAAAGGTGCGTCGTGGTGTGGCGCGACAACAGATCAACGATCTCGAAGCACTCAAGGCCGCCATCAAAAACGAGTTGCTGACGATACTGCAGGCTTCTGAACGCCAGGGTATCGCGTCGGAGTTGACCGTACCGGAAAGTGTTGCACCGTACGTGATGATGATCGTGGGTGTGAACGGCGTTGGTAAAACCACGACGATCGGCAAACTCGCGCAACGGATCAAGGCTGAAGGTAATGACGTGCTGATCTGTGCGGCCGATACGTTTCGTGCCGCTGCGTCAGATCAACTTGCAATCTGGGCAGAGCGCACCGGCGTTCCGCTAATTCAGCAGAAGCAGGGAACTGATCCTGCCGCCGTGCTCTTCGATTCGCTCAAAGCGGCGAAAGCGCGTGGTTCTGAAGTGTTGATTGTCGACACCGCAGGACGACTGCACACGAAGTCGAATCTGATGGCTGAGTTGGAAAAGATGAAGCGCGTCGCGGCGCGTGAAGTCGAAGGCGCACCGCACGAGACGCTGCTCGTTGTTGACGCAGTTACAGGTCAGAATGGTCTCGAACAGGCGCGACAGTTTTTGAAAGTTGCGGGTGTGACGGGAATCGTTCTGACGAAGCTCGATGGTACGGCGAAAGGCGGAATCGCGGTCGCGATAGCGAAAGAGTTAAACTTGCCGATTCGGTATGCGGGCATTGGTGAAAAGGTCGACGATCTGGTTGTCTTTGACCCGGAGCAGTACGTGAATAGTTTGTTTGGCAATTAACAATTGAGCGCAGTGCAGACAACGACAATTACAGAACCGACAGCAACCTGGACCGATACAGATCGACGCATGATGGCTCGTGCGCTCGAGTTGGCGGTGAAAGGTATCGGACAGGTCAGTCCTGGACCACTGGTGGGTTGTGTAGTCGTTAGTCCATCCGGTGAAATTGTTGGCGAGGGTTTCTACATCTTTGAAGCGATAAAGCACGCAGAAACGATTGCGCTAGAAATCGCAGGCGAGAAAGCTCGCGGTGGCACTGCATACGTCTCACTCGAACCGCACGCGCATCACGGTCGCACGCCGCCGTGTACTGATGCGCTGATCGCTGCCGGGATAAAGCGTGT
>DASYPN010000345.1:0-5313 GCA_036006625.1 Pyrinomonadaceae bacterium
GTGAAAGTAACGAGCGTTCTCCAGCGTACCGGCCGTAATCGCCTCCAGCGGAGAGAGACCCGACTCGACAAGCAGCTCGAGTTCGCGTTGATAAGCCCAACCCCTTTTTGCATGCGGCACATCGGAGTGCGAACCGACGACAATCTTCGCTCCGGCTTTGTGGGCCAGTCCGACAAACTCTTCCATACGCTGGAATCCAGTCACATGAACGTCGGTGGTGTCCTTATCACCGCGTTGACGTTCGAAGACAGCCAGCGTCGGTGAAACAACGACGCCGCGATCCACGATCAACTTGAAGAGATCCCGAGCCTGGGGTGTATCGAGCTTTATCGAGTTCCAAACCTTGTAGCGTCCTTCACGCCTGAAGTTGTTGTCAGCCAGAATTCCCTGGCGATACTTTTCAGCTTCTCGAAGCGGAAGCAAAGCCGTGCCGAAAGATGTTGCATGCTCGATACCGTCGATTCCGGCGCGAATCGCGTCGCGCGCGTCGACAATTTCGAGATGGCCCATGACCGGAACATCTCTCGCGTGCGCGGTGTCGATCGCAACCTTCACGAGTGCGAGTGGCAGACGAAAGTAGACTTTGATCCCGGAGGCGCCATCGTCGATAAACCGATTTACGGCAAGCCGTGTCTCTTCGGCGTCGCGTACGATGTAAGAGTCGGTTGGATACGCGGGCGGTGGCGAATCGAGGTGTGGGCCACATAGAAACAACCGCGGAATCGGAGCTGATGCTTTGCGCGCGTTATCGTACGCCTCGATCCATTGGCCCGGATCGCGCAAAGACGTTACGCCGTGCGAGAGGTAGAGTGCCGGCAGTGGATCGTCACCATCGATGTGAAAGTGTGAATCGATCAACCCCGGTAAGATTGTTAGCCCCTTTGCGTCGACAATCTCAGCGCCCGCGGGAACTCTCATCCAACGTCGTTCGCCAACCGCAGCGATGCGATCGCCCTCAATCACAACAAGCGAATCAGCAACGACAGGTCCGCCGCGGCCGTCGATAAGATTGGCGCCCACGATCACAATCACGGCTTTCTGAGACGGCGCTGCGACCTTATTGACCTCGCGAAGTGACGGCTGCGCGCAAACCAGAGCACAAACCGAGATAAGAACAAGAAGTAAGTTAAAAACTTTCATAGCTAACCTGAAAATCGGGCGACTCCCTGGAGTGCGCCAACTTGTTGGCGCTTTGGTACGTACCAAAGCGGTGACAAGTCACCGCACTCCAGGGAGGCGTCCGCTTTGAAGTATTCAATTTCGACTAAGCATCCGAACCCGGAGCCGTCCATCCTTCTGACCAACGAACGGCACATACAACACCCCTGACTCGTTCGCCCTTGCGATAAAAATTCCCGCGGGAACGCCGTTGAATAAACCACCACGCCAGTTTGCTCGCCCGCCAGTCATTTGCAGCTCATATTTCGCATGCGGCTTCAGTCCGCTGATGAGCAAGTTTGCCGTCTCTACATTTGGAATCGTTGCTTCAGCATCAGCGACGAAACCTTCACCCGTCGCAAACAACGTGACCGTTCCGCCTTCGACGAGCGCGCCGATCAAATTCGAGCCATCAACGAGTTCAACGGCCGGCGCACGCGCATCGCCTTTGTCGCCGATTTCAAGCACGTTCAGAAAGTAGTCTTCCTTCGCCGGCTTTGCAGGAGAAACTTCGACGCGCCATGCAGCCGGAACAACGGCACGTGTATTCGATTTCAGCAGCTTCTCAAAATCGTCGCCCCAGAAGGTCTTCCACATCTTTCGCAGGTAAGGATCCGTCGGTAATGGTCCACCTTCCGGCGGATCAAGCGGCCAGTTCTTGCCGGAACCCCACGCACCACCAAACTCGTCACCCGGTGTCCAGAATTCCCAGCCTGGTCCACCACGCGCAATCACTTCACGTTCGCGTGGAAGCAACGTGTGAACTCGCAAACGTCCACCGCCATCTTCATACGTGAACGTCGATGCATTTGAATATCCGGTCCCCCCGTGCCCAGCGTCTTTCCCTTTGTCTGCCGCAACGACCGAAGGCTTTCCAACGCCGTGCAACAGCCAGACCTTCTTCAAGCTTGGGTCTGTCGTTCTTACGCGATCGAAAACAACCAGGACGTTGTTCCCAGGCGTGTAAGCGACCTCGCGTGTAAAGCGCTCCATCTTTGATGGTTGATAAGCGTTCGTCGCATTGCCGCGTGCATAAACGTACGACCCGTCAGCGATATCGGTCGCTTCCATGTTGCCTGTGGCCCACAAGTCACGCGTTCGTTCAAAGTCTTCCCTGCTCCGGACCGTGTTCCAGTAGCGCGACGAGTCCATGCGCTGGCCGCCGTCGTTAGCGGCCGCCCACAAATTCTCTGCCCAAAAAAACTTCTCGCCCGTCTGGTACACGAGCATCGAGTTATGAGCAATGGTGCGGCGGTAGTAGTTCAGATAGTGAGGACTCTCTGTATCCGTGTAGTCAGCGCCGCTCTCAGTTGCCAGGTAACCTTTGTGATAAATGACAAAATGATTCTGGTCGAGGTGCTGGTGTTTGCTGAGATATGGACCCGAATTGAATTGGATCAAAGTGGAATCAGGACCAAACCCGTCGCGCATGACCAGGTTCCCAATGCCACGATAGAAATAACTCCGCGGAATCTCTGCGCTCGTGCTGTCAGCGGGATTGCGCGGCGTTACGTTTGGATCGTCCCACAAGAACTGCGTTATCGCGACGCGCCATTTCGGTTGCGCGGGCCAGCCACTCTTGCGCAGAAACCATGCGGCGTACGGATCCTTGAAGCGATTGATCGCATAACCAAAACAGATGTTGTCTTCCCACTGCAGGTACGGAAACTCGTTATCATCGTCGCGAGCAGTCGTACCATCGGGCAGAACTTTGTAGAGATACGTGTCGGTGTAATGCTGAAAAAGCGTGTAACGCAGTGCTGGATCACTATTCGCTGTCGTACGTAACAACTCCGCCATCATCGCGAGCGGCGCAAATGTAATGCGCTGGTAATCCATCGACTCGTGATAGCCACCGTCGGGCGTGATGAAGTTTGTGAGGTCGAGCATGTGATCGAGAACGGCGCGTGTGTGTCTTCGCAGTGGCGCCGCACGTGCTTCCACCGAAGGGTGACCTTCGATCGCGGTCAACGCAAAAATCGCGAGCGTTAAATAACGAACGGAGTAGTTGTGATACATCGCAAGTTGAACTTCCTTCAGCGACGGATCCTGCAACATCTTTTCTGCTGCACGTAGAAGCTCAGCGGCGACGCGATCTTTCAACTCGCTATCAAAACCCGGATAGTTGTAGAGCCAGTCGAACGTCAGTGACCATTTGACGTATTCGGGGTAGGTACGAGAGCCGACCTGCTCGGGCGTGTTATTTTCACGCAGCTTTTGAACTGCGCGTTTGGCGAATGTTTCGTCCCCCGTGAGGAGATAACTGAGTGCCCAGCCGTCCATGTCGTCCGAAGGGCGCGCGCCCGCATCGTATCTCGCGCGCAGAACTTTGAAGCCGGTTAGTGGATCGTTTTCGCCGATCAACATGCGTGGGTGTTGTCCGTAGGTGAGAACGGAAGAGATCAAGATCGTTGCGGCAAGAGAAATTAGCTTCACAGGATTAACAAGATGATCAGGATGGACAGGATTCTGCATTTAATTGGTCCTACCTGCGAGATATTTGAGCCACTCCTTCGCCATCAGGCGGTGATATGGCTCGGTCATGTGAATGCCGTCGAGACAGATGAACTTTGAGCGGTCGGGGGCATTCGCGAGAATGTTGCCGACTTCGATCACTTCGATCCCGGCTTCTTCAGCTACCTTGCGCGCTCGCTCCACGGTGCCGGGCGTCACTGCCGCTGGATCGTGTACCTCGTCGAACATGTATGCCTTGATGCCCGCGGCGCGCAGCCCGTAGGCCATCGTCTTCAGTGATTCGTAATCCTCGTCTGTTCTCGTCATCACAACGAACAGCACTTTGTCAGGCTTCCACGTGAGCACGTCGTTATAAAACCGCTTCTGTGCACGCGAAGCAGTCAGACCGCCTGCCGCATATTGCTTGAATTCGACTTTTGGATTCTCGCGGCGAAAGATATCGATCACGATTGGCACAAAACTCGAAGGAGAAGACCAGTGCAATCCCATCGTGAACGAGTGGCCCACGACGGCAATTCTCTGCGGGCTCATCGCGCGCAACTGCGGCTCGAGCTTTCTCACCTCTGGTTCCTTCAGCAGCTCCCCGGCCAGCACACGCTCGTCGCGAATGTGCAGATTCTTTTCACCCCAGTTCCAGATCTTTCGTCCCGCTATCTGCCACTCAGCCGCACTCGTACCAACAGGTGATTCACACGACTGTCCCTCGAGTCTGCGACCGACAGCGAGCAAGTCCGCATCAGTTCCCGGTAATTTGAACTGACCCACGTAAACAGGCAGACCCAGTCCTATATAGAAGGCGAACTCCTCCTGTAGTCGATCGCCGTCGCGTTCGACTTCGAGAACAGTTTGATAAAGACTCGCGACCGTGCGGATCTTGACGTCGCTCGTTTTGGTGTTTTCTCGTAAATAACGCGTGAAGACATTTACGGGAGCGTTGACGGGAATCTTTAGTTCGGTCGCGAGGATAGGCTGAAGATCCTGCTCGGGATTGAAGGTGCTTGAGAGACCATCAACCCACAGACGTAATTGCTTTATGTCGGTCTTCAATAATTTCGCCTGGTGTTCTGAGAGCGCATTGAGTTCGGCATCGGAAACGGTATTGGCTGAGAAACATGCCTGGCCCTTGCCGGAACTCTTCGCGAGGAGCACCTGGAACGCGTGAACCGCAATGACGTTGGCCTCGACGAGTTTAGCGAGCCGCTGTTCGCGAGTTTGTGCAGCAACCGAATGGATTGCAGTAAACGTCGCGACGACTGCAACCAGGACTTTGATTCTGCTTTTCATGCGTTCCAATTGGCCAGGAGGTGATTGTACATTCGCGTCGCCAGGTCCAGTTGTTTGATCTCGACAAACTCATTTGCTGTGTGTGCCTGCGCAATGTCACCCGGTCCGCAGACGACGGTTTGAATCCCCGCACGTGATAGCTTGCTACCGTCTGTGCCGTAATTCGCTCCCGCAAGCTCGCCTTGAAATCCGAGTTCTTCCTGCTGCGCGCGCGCTAATGCTTCAACTATGTCGGCGTCAGGTGCAGTCTCCATCGCAGGATCGATCAGATAAGGCGCTTCGAATGTGAATTGCGCCTGAAGCCTGTCGCGCAGGAACTGTTCGCACTTCTTGACTGCCTGCTGCCCATCTTCACCGGGCAACAAGCGGCACTCCAACTCGAACACACATTTGTCA
>DASYPN010000346.1:0-8061 GCA_036006625.1 Pyrinomonadaceae bacterium
ATGATTAGGGATTTTGCGCGATGTCGCGCGTACGATAGGGGCGGCCCTCCGTGGCCGCCCTCGGTTTAATCCACTCGCGGCGCAGGAGACCGTAGAAGAATGCGTCCTGGATTTCGCCGTTTACGTGCCAGCGCTCGCGGAGGAAACCTTCGCGTTGGAAGCCCAGTCGTTCGAGGGTGCGGATTGAGCCGGCGTTTCGAGGATCAACGTCGGCTTCGAGGCGACGCAGTTGCATGACTTCAAACGCGTGCGTCAGCAAACCCTGGAGCGCTTCGTTCATGTAACCCTTGCCCCAATGCGCGCGACCCAACGCGTAGCCGATTTCCGCGCGGCCGTTATCGAGATTGAGATTGAATAACGTGGTGGTGCCGATGAGGCGATCGGAATCGCGTAGCGCAAGTCCCCACTTCAACATCGTCCCGTTTTCGTTGCCCGAAGCGATCTCGCGTTGCAGTTGGACCGCGGCTTCTCGATTCGTATACGGCGGCGTGGCCCAATATCGCATCACCTGCGGATCGGAAAAGACTTCGTAGAGACTGTCGATGTCGTTCTCCGAAACCCAACGAAGGACGACGCGCTCGGTTGTAATGATCGGGAGTGTCTTTGAATTCATGCGGCGGGATTGTACAAGGGGGTGGCCATGCCCGGCCACCCCCGTTACCGTGTTTTACTCGGGTGGAATCACGAGTTGCTGGCCCACCTGGATCTTGTCAGGATCTTTTAGCTTGTCACGATTCGCGTAGAAGATGCGCATGTACTCGTTCGCATCGCCGTAGAACTGTTTGCTGATCTTCGAGAGGTTGTCGCCACTCTTTACTTCGTACGTTTGACCTCCGCTGCCCTGACCACCGCCCGCGGCTGCGCCCATCGCGCGGCTCGTGTCGACACTGAGGTCGGCGGTGATATCGTCAGCATTCGGATTGACGAGTTTGATCTGATCCCAGAACTTGTTCTTAGCCTCTTCCGAAGGCGCAATGCCTTTGATGAAGAGTTTGTTGTCCTGCACGTGCAGGTTTAGAAACTGGATCCGTTCATTGTCAGCGGTTGTGAGAACCGTCTGATATCGTTGTTTGAGCTCGTTGAAGCGTTGCTGTGCTCCTTGCTGTTGCTCCGCTTCCGAGGCTCCACGTCCGAACATCTTGTCAAAAAGTCCCATGATGACTTCCTTTCACACTTGCAGGTGATTAAACAAATGGGGGAAACGCAGGGGAAGTTTTGTCGGATGTGAGGATGATACTCCTGTGTGTGACCTCTGGATGTGTTTTTTACGTCAACATTTCCTCGATAAGACGATCGACGTGAATGCGGGTGGTGTCGAGGAGTTGAATGCCGTTGTGTTCCTCTGTGCGGAGAAGCAATGGAATCTCAGTGCCGCCGAGGATTATTGCCTCGACGTTGTCGCGCGCTTTCATTTCGTCTGCAATTTCCAGGAACTTCGCGCGAGTTTCGGGCAGGAATGTGTCTTTGAGTAGTTCGCCGAAGTATTTCTCGTGAATGTACTCTTGTTCTTCGGCGTTTGGCGTGATGAGCCTGATGTCAGTGCGCGAGAATACTTTTGGGTAAAACGGCGCTTGCATTGTGTAACGCGTGCCGAAAAGTCCGACGCTTTTGACGCCGAGTTTTTGTGCTCGTTCACAAGCAGCTTCAACAATGCTGATCAGCGGGAGGTTGACCCTCTGTTGGATTTCGTCAAACACGATGTGAGGTGTGTTTGCCGTTAGGGCGGCAAAGTCGACGCCTGCTTTTTCGAGTGTCTCGAATTGTTTGACGAGGTAGTCGGTTACTTTGTCGAGCTCATTGGCGCCCATCCACGTGATCATGCTTTTCAGATTGACGCTGTTGATGATGACTGGTGGTGAGGCGCCGTCCATCTTCTCGCGGTACTGGGCCGTCAACAGTCGATAGTAATCGATTGTTGATTCAGGCCCAGTGCCGCCGATGAGTCCGAGAGTTTTCATAGCCACAGATTACACGGATTACACAGATCTACTGTTGAGTGGTCGTGCTGCGTGTTACTTCGCCGACGTCATATTCCGGCTTAGGAACACCCATAATCCATTTATCAAACCAGCCGACGATGTGCTGCAATCGCTCGATGCGATGCCACGGTTGTCCCGAACGTGACAACTCGTGCGACTCGTTCGGGAAGCGAACCATCACCGTCGGTATCTTACGATACTTCAAGGCGCGGAACATCGCCTCACCACCTGGTCCAGTCGGTGTGCGCCAATCAGCTTCACCGAGTATCAACATCAACGGAGTCTGGATCTTGTTGACGTAAGTGATCGGCGAACGACGCACGTAGTCTTGCGGATCTTCAAACGGCGGCGCCTTAAACCATGATGGTTGGAAGAGTGTGAAGTCGGCGGTGTACCACCAGTCAGACCAGCTCGCGATGTCGCGTTGCGAGACTGCCGCCGCAAACCGCGTTGTCTGTGTGATGGTCCAGTTAGTCAGCAGACCGCCGCCGCTGCCGCCCGTGACGCCCATCTTCTTTTCGTCGATGTAGCCACGATGAATGAGCTCATCAACACCGGCCATCAGATCTTTGTAATCGTCGCCGGGATAGTTGTGCTGAATGATGTTCCCAAACTCCTGACCGTAGCTCGTGCTGCCGCGCGGGTTTGGATAAAGCACGACATAGCCCTTCGCCGCCATCCATTGAAACTCGTGATCGAAGATGAACCCGTATGCCGCGTGTGGTCCACCGTGAATGTTGAGAACCAGCGGGTACTTTTTGTTCGGATCGAAATCAGGTGGCTTCTGCACCCACGTTTGAATTTTCTTGCCGTCGAAGCTCGTGTACCAAACTTCTTCAGGCTCGGTGAGATTCAGTTTCGAGAACAACTCATCGTTGATGTGCGTCAGTTGTTTCGGCTGTGCGCCTGCTTTGTCGAGCCAGTAGAGATCGCCAACGCGCGTCGGAGTCGAAATTAAAAGAACAAACTTCGACGCATCGGGAACAGCGCGATAACTAACCACACCCTGATTTCCGGTCGTGACGTCTTTTAGCTTTCCACTCGCGACATCAAACGAGCCGATGTTGGCTCTGCCTTCTTTGACATAAAGCATGTTGATGCTGCGACCATCTGCCGACCAGATCGGTGGGTTGCCGCCGCCGCCTCTCGGCGCGACGTTATCGCCCGTCAAACCACCACCGATGTCAGAATCAAAATTCGCAGTGAGATTGCGCGGCTTGGCTCCGGAGACCAGATCAAGCACCCACAGATCGGGTTGTGAATACGAACGCACCGGCTGGCTTGCGGCAGCGATGAATGCCATCTGCTTTCCGTCCGGACTCATCGTGAATGCGCCCGCCCCCATGTCGAACGAAGTCAGCTTCACCGGGTCGCCACCGCTAACTGGCATTGTGTAAATGTCTGTGCGCGGCAGTTCGTAGTAAGGCTCATCCGTGTAGTCGGTTTCGAAATAGATGCGCTGGCCGTCCTTGGCCCAGACTGCGCCGCCATCGTCGAAGTGTCCCCTGGTCAACTGCCTGGGCGTGACTTTTTCATCGCCGGTCTTTGGAGCAGTGACAACCCAGATGTGATTCGGATGTTTGAAGTCGAGATAACCGGCGCCGTTCGCACGATAGACAGCGCGATTGATGACGCGTACGTCACTCTCGCGTTCGGCCGGAGTCGGACTCGCCGCGGGCGACGCCGCCGGTGTCGGCGAGGGCGCGTTTCGAGCGGCCGCCTTCGCGAGTTCTTCTGCGGTCGCGCTGTTGTAGAACAGGATCATCTTGCCGTCAGGCGACCACTGCGCGCCGCCTGCACCACGTGCCAGAGTAGTGAACTGAAAAGGCTCGCCACCTCCCATTGCCAGCATGAACAACTGCGGTGGGTCTACACGTCCCGAGACTTCCGGCGAACGCGTAAACATGAGGTACTGCCCATCGGGTGACCATCGTGGTGCGCCATCGCGCGGGCCGTTAGTAAGCTGTCGTGTTGCGCCGTCAGCAGTCGAGACAGTCCAAATCGCGGTGTTGTATCCGTCCTTCTTTTCATTGACGGTCACACGCACGAATGCGACGCGCGAGCCGTCCGGCGACACCTGGGGATCGCCGATCCAAACAAAGTTGAAGAGATCTTTTTCAGTGATACTGCGTTTCTGCGCCAGTGCCGGCGCGGCCAGAGATACAACGATGAGCAGAAAAACGGAGACACGAAGGCGCATGTGTGGTTTCCTTTCAATCCACAGATTACACAGATTACCCGTTGAGCAGATTAGCGACGCAGATAGACGTAATAAACCACGCCACTATAGTCGTCCGTCAAGAGAAATGCATCTTTGCCGAAGCTGAAAACGTCTGCTGGGCGACCGTTGATTACTATCCCGTCTAGAAATCCTGTGATGAAATCGGTCATCGCGCCGCTGGACGCCGAGACTTTTACAATACGATAACCACGCGCCAGCCTCTTCGTTGTCGATCCATGTAGTGCAACCAGAAACGATCCGTCGAGGTCGGAAAAATTATCGGCGTCGAAGTATTCCAAACCGAGCGGCGAGCTGTGCGCCGGAAATGGCGTGAGCGCCGCTGGGACGTTTCGGCAATTAAACGTTGATGCTTTCGGATTAAACTTCGGATCGGGATAGATACGCGGCCCGTCCTGGAAACAATAAGGCCAGCCGTAATGGGTCTCGGAACTCTTGAGTACGTAAAAAGTGTCGGCCGGACGATTCGGCCCCAGGTGATCCGAACCCATATTCGTGGCGTAGAGTTTTCCTCTGACCCAACGCAGTCCGACGGCGTTGCGGAGTCCACGTGCGATGTATTTCTGGTTCGTGCCGTCAGGATTCATCTGCAGAATGCTGGCACGAACTTCCTCCTTCTCTACACACGCATTGCAACTGCTGCCGACTGCGACGTAGATCTTTCCATCGCCACCGACGACAACGGTGCGCGTTAGATGCCAGCCGCCGTATTTGTATGCAAGTCCGTAAGCTGGGAAGGTAGCGAGGACCTGTGGCTCGCCTGATGGCGCGTCTTTGCCGGCTTCGTAGCGATAACGCACGAGGCGATCTGTTAATGCAAGATAGAACCAGTCTGTTCCTTCGCGATCTTTATAAAAGGCGACACTGTTCGGATTGTGCAGCCCGGTCATGTACTTCGTGATCTTCTTGAACTGTCGCGTTTTGGAATCGAATTGATCGAGGATGTAGACCACGCCACGACGATTGTCCGACTTGTCGTACATGTCTGTGACGAAGAGACGATTGTCAGGACTGAGCGTCATGAAACGCACGCGCTTGAGACCCTGAGCGGCGACGTTGATCTCGTAGCCGGCGGGCAAATTCAATTCAAATGACTTTCCATTTGCGAGCGTGATGTGATGTGGTGTCAGTTTTTGTGCGAAGGCGTTTGCGGAAACAAGAACAATCAGGATTGCGATGTGTGCAAATCGAAGCGGGGCTGTCATTTGGTGAGAAAATAACATATCTCTTTGGAGTGCGGTGACTTGTCACCGCTTTGGTAAACATACGAAAGCGCCAACAAGTTGGCGCCCTCCAAAATATCTCTGCGGCCCTCTGCGTAACTCGGAGAAGGCAAAGATACGCAAAGGGCCGCAGAGGGCACCTCGCCGGGTCATCACCTTATGCGACGCCGCGCGCGCCGCTTAAATGCTGTCCTGACGAAGTACAGATGAAACTTGCAGTTTTTCCAACAGCCAGACTGACGTGGAGGAGTTGAAAAACCACGTCAATCAATAATCCGGCTGTTGGCCCGACCGGTGATTCCGGCTACTTGAAAGGAATAACACCCGACCCGGAAAATTATTCCAGGGAATTTTCTATTTCGTGAGGTGTTAATCTAGAATGGTCTCCGCAAAACTCGACAAATGGAAAAGTCTGTCAACAATGCGGTATTTGACCAGGCGACGATGGCGCACATCGATTCGCTCTACGGTTACGCCCTGACATTGACGCGTGACGCGACGGAAGCCGAAGATTTGGTGCAGGAAACGTATGTGCGCGCGGCAAGCGCAGCCAACCGCCCGGACGCGGACAGTAATCTGAAGGGTTGGCTCTTCGTGATCATGCGAAACGCGTGGTTGAATCAACTGCGTCACAAGAATAACGGCCCGCGTTTTGTCGAACTTGATTTCGGTGAGCCGTCGATCGCCGAAGCTCAGGAGAACCCACACGTTGTTTACCTGCGGAAGCTGGAACGACAACAGGTGCGGGAAGCGATTGAGAGTTTGCCGCATGCTTACCGCGAGATCGTGGTGTTGCGCGACATTGAAGGATTTACGTACCAGGAGATCGCGACAGTGCTCGACTGTCCGGCCGGCACCGTCATGTCGCGTCTGGGCCGCGCGCGTGGAAAACTAAGAAGAATGCTTCAGCCACGGATTAGACGGATCGATTACGGATTGACTAAAGAGGGTTGACGTTGAGTCAATGTGACGACATACGAGGCCGGTTGACGCTGTATCTCGATGACGAGTTGCAGGGCACTGAGCGTTCAACTATCGAGGCACACCTCGCGGAGTGTGCGTCGTGCCGGGCGATCTTTTCCAGGGAGCTTCGCTTCTTGAATACCGTGCGAACGAGTGGGCAGTTGTACGTCGCTCCACCTGAGTTACGCGCGAAAGTTCAGCAGCTCCTTAGACCGCGGAGAAGTTTCCGGGTTAACTGGATGGTTGCGGCGGCGGCTGTTTTGCTCGTGTTGTTGCTGCCGGTCGTGGCTTGGCGCATCGTCAAACGAGCTAATCAACCGGCGAAGGGACCAGTAGGTAGTTTTGCGCTCCTCGCGGCCGAGACTCACCTGCGTCACGTGCGTGGTCAATTGCCGCTAGAGGTGGAGTCGACGAGTCCACAGGATATTTCGTCGTGGTTTGTGAACAAGGTGAACTTCCGTGTGAAGTTGCCGAACTACCAGGAGTCGTCAGGGCAGGAGAAGCTTTACGTACTCGAGGGCGCGCGCCTCGTTGGATTTCAGAATGATTACGCTGCTTACGTCGCTTATCAGATGAAGGAGCGACCGATCAGTCTCGTGATCACTTCGGCGTCACTTGTCGAACCTACCGGCGGCGAAGAGATCGCGGCCGGTAATCTGAAGTTTCACTATAACGCCATCGACGGCTTGAAAGTCTTAACGTGGTCCGATCGTGGCCTCACTTACGCGCTCGTCTCCGATCTCGAAGAACGTGGCCAACAATCCTGCATCGTCTGCCACGAAGGCTCAAAGGATCAGAACTTCATCGAACCCCTCAAACCCCACTAAGAAGTTTTAGCCACAAAAAAGCACAAAAGTCACAAAAAAGATTTTCTTACTCTTTATGTGCCTTTGTGCCTTTTTGTGGCTGCTTACTTTGAGTACATCTTGATGATGCGCTCGATCGCGGCGCGACAGACTTTGCAGAAGTGGTCTGTGCGCGAGAACATGATGCAGTCGACTTCCGGCCGGTAGTAACCTTTCGCTTCGTACATTGCTCCTTCGAACGCGCCAACCTGGCCGAAGTGTTTCTCCGCCGCAAACATCTTCTGCTCGTGTGCCAGTTCCTCTTTAAAGAGTGCTTCCATCTCTTCTTCAGGGCGCTTGTCTTTCCTGAGCTGGACTCGGCGCTTCTGAATCTCGCGCGAGTAGTTCTCAAACTCTTCCTTGTTCCACGGCGTCGGAATGGGTGTGACGTTTGCAAACGGCGAAGCAAGATTGCGCCACTTCAACGTGCTCACGTCGAGCAGTGCGGTGACATTTGGTTCCCATGGCTCGACGCGATCGGCGGCCGCCGGACCGTAAGAGACCGCCGACGTGTAGTACTCGTCTGCGAGTCCAGCAAAGTGATGCCCGAACTCATGAACAAAGACGTAGTTTGCGAATGCGTTGTCAGACGCGACAGTGCTGTAGAGATTGAAGATACCGCCGCCACCGTAAGTCCGATTATTGGCGAGCACTTCGATGAACTCGTACGGCGCAAACTGCGCCGTGCGACGCAACGCGCGATTGTCGAACGTCAGGACGTAACGTTCTGATCCGAAAGCATCGTAAGTCGCGCCGATCGGCGAGTCACGATAAATACCGGTCGATGGACGTGAGATGCCTGACTCGGCTGC
>DASYPN010000347.1:0-7103 GCA_036006625.1 Pyrinomonadaceae bacterium
ACTAGCGAAGAAATTTTTCGAGCTGATCGTGTGATTGTCGCTCAAGCGCCAGTCGAAGTTTGCGTTGAACTGGTTTTCACGAAAACGAGACAGACCGGAAATCGGTGTCAATCCATTTGCTGTTGCCGGCGAAGGAATCGCAAAAGCGCCGTTCGGCAACTTCGCGTTGAGAATCGAAACCATCACCGGATTGATCTGTGCGGGCAGCAGATTAAAAGCAGCAGCCAGACCTGCAACAGTGCGATTGTCGTCGCGCAATCCCGGCGGAATCGTCGGAAACATCAAACTGTTATTCAACGAAGCGCCGTTGCGTTCGCGCGTGCCCTGATACGAACCAAAGAAGTACAGACGATCCTTGATGATTGGGCCGCCGAGTGTGCCGCCAAACTGATTGCGGTTCAGCGTGGGTCGCGGACGTCTTGCTGCGTTCAGAAAGAAGTCGTTTGCATTCAAAGACGTATTGCGGAGGAAATAGTAAGCGTTTCCGTGGAACGCGTTCTCGCCTGACTTAGTGATTGCTTCGACGTTCCCACCCGCATTGCGTCCCTGCGACGCGTCATAGAGACTTGTCTGCACGATGAATTCCTGAATCGTATCGGTCGCGGGAACGGCGATGTTTGGCGTCGAGTTCGTGCCGATTGAGTTGGCGTCGATGCCGTTGATGCGCACGTTGTTACTCGTCGTGCGCTGGCCGTTCACAGAGATGATCGCATCGCCGCGACCCAGCTCGGTGTTGTTTGCGACTGACGACGACGTTCCCGGCGAGAGGGTGAGTAATTGCTGAAAATTTCTCGTTGGTAACGGCAATTGGCGGATTGTGTTTTGTTCGATCGTGCGGCCGACTTGCGAAGTTTCTTGCTGGACGAGAGGGGGCTCGGCGTTGATCGTCACCATTCCGGAGACTGTCGCTGCGTCGAGACGAATCGGCAACGTCGTTGTTTGCGTGACGTTGATCCGCACTTCGTCTACTACGACGGTGCGAAACCCACTCGCAGTTATTTCCAGCTTGTAGGCGCCCGCAGGCAGAAGTGTAAACACGAAATCGCCGGCATCGTTCGTCGTGGCTTCGCGTTCCTGTGCGGTGACGAGACTCGTCAGCTTCACATTCGCGCCGGGAACAACGGCGCCGTTAGTGTCGGCAACGCTGCCGCTTAGCTGGCCAGTGCCACCCTGAGCAAGAGCGCTCGCGAACGATAAAAGGACGAATAGAGACGTGAGAATCACGCGAGTCGAGCTAAACATAGTCTTCCTCCTACAAACTGAAAAACACGAACGTTCGTTTTTCTTTTTGGAATAAAAATATTTCACGCGAAGTCGCTAAGAGGAAAAACCAGGGCGCGAGGGAGTTATCCACTCTGCGTCTTGGTCTTTCTTTTTGCGCCTTTGCGTGAAGCTCCACGGTTCTGCAACAAGCCGCGACAATACATCCCGGTTAGCTGCGTGATCACCTGCTCGTCAGTCAATCCGAAGTGATGATTGCCGCCGAACAATTTCTCAACCAGAAAGTAGTTGAAGAACTGCATGTAGACGGCCGTGAAGCCGACGGCCGGATCCACGTCGTCATGCACTGCCCCGCGGCTTTTCAACTCCTCAAACTGCGTCGCGAACCGCCGTCGCAGATTGTGAACGAGACCTTCAAACATCTTGCGGAAGTGGCGATTCTCGAACTCGAGCACGTCGATATACATGAGCAGCCAGAAGTCGTGGTGATCGTTCACCATCTTCTTGATCTGCTGACCGAACCGCACCAGGGACTCTGGTTTCAACGGCTCATCAATCTCGTCAAAAATCGCGCGCAGACGGCCGTCGATGGTTGTCTGATACTTGCCGATGATTGAACCCAGGATCTCTTCTTTGGTCCGGTAATAGTTGTAAACATTGCCGAGCGACGTTCCGGCCCGTCCGGCAATATTGCGCATCGAGGTGGCATGAAAACCCTGCTTGATGAAGAGTTTCTTCGCTGCTTCCTCGATCCGGCCTTTGTTCTTTTCGATCGCGCTGGGACTGAGTTTTGGCATTCCGCCTATAAAAACGAACGTCCGTATTTTATTTAGATTTGGGTTTGTGTCAAGGATCAATGCGACTTGG
Source organism: Pyrinomonadaceae bacterium (assembly GCA_036006625.1). Lineage (GTDB taxonomy): Bacteria > Acidobacteriota > Blastocatellia > Pyrinomonadales > Pyrinomonadaceae > PSRF01. The sequence goes on from DASYPN010000347.1 coordinate 2,089, forward strand.
GGTGGACCGAAACGCAAATGAAACTCGCGTTAGTAGTTGACGACGTTTGATACCAGGAGCTAACAAGGAGTTCCGATGAAGGTCAATGCTAAGTACGTTGTTTTTACCGCTATCGCCCTCGCAAGCACTTATGTTCTCTATCACAATGAACGCTTTCTCGTAGATTCATCACATCCGGCCTGGCAACATTACGGTCCATTCAAATGGTGGCTACTGCCCCACGGCATCTTCGGCGCCATCGTGCTTCTCTTCGCGCCGCTACAGTTTTCTGATCGGCTGCGAAAACGTTTTACGCGCGCGCACCGCATCATGGGACGGCTCTACGTCGTCGGAGCGCTCGGACTCGCGCCGCTCGGCGCTTACATTCAGTATTACCAGGAGCGCATGGGAGCGCCGCGTTCGTTCACGATTCTGGGGATTGTGGACGCCACCATGTTGATGGGTGCTACGACAATCGCATTCGTGTTCGCGTACAGACGCAAGATTGCGCTGCATAGACAGTGGGCCACCCGTAGCTACGCGATCGCGCTCGTCTTCATCGCCGGCCGCTTTGTTTTGGGAGTTACTGGCTGGGAGACGCTTGGGATTGAAATCGTGCAAGCGATCATCTGGGGATGTCTGGCGCTTGCAGTTCCGCTTGCGGACATTTCGCTCAACTGGAGAGAGCTGCGAAATGTTTCAGTGCCGGCGAAGCCTGCCATTCCACAGAGCGTGCCGGAGCGGATCGTCCGCGCCGCCTAGCTAAAAATTAGGTCCTATAAGTTCTATAGGACCTATTGGCGTTGACACACTGCAAACGCAGGAGTATGTTAAGCACTCAATGATGTCCGCCACGTCCAATCAGGTCTGCGGTTGTATCTGTTGTTGTATGCCGACGATGGAGCGGACTGACGTGTATGTGACGTAGATTCATAGCAATCATTAGCATTCACCAGGGCCGCTCATTTCGAGCGGCCCTTTTTTTGTCTTTGAAACGGAAACGGAGCACAAAACAATGCGCGACTCAGAACCGCTGGCCATCTATTTCGAGCACCCGGATTGGTTTCGACCACTCTTTGCCGAACTCGATCGACGAGCAATTCCCTACGTGACTCTCGATGCGACTCGTCATAGCTACGATCCGGGCGACGAAGAAAACACTTACCCAATCGTCTTCAACCGGATGAGTCCCTCCGCATACCTGCGAGGTCACGGCCACGGGATCTTCTACACGCTCCAGTATCTCGATCATCTCGAACGCCTCGGCACCAGAGTCATCAACGGCCAGCAAGCTTTCGCAATCGAGATTTCAAAAGCACGTCAACTCTCCTTACTCGACGCACTCAATCTTCCGTATCCAAAGTCACGCGTTATCAATCATCCGTCGCTGGCGATTGAAGCGTCGGAAGGTCTGCGTTTTCCGATCGTGGTGAAAGCAAACATCGGCGGGAGTGGCGCCGGAATCGTGCGTTTCGATTCGAGAGACGCGCTTGTCAAGGCGGTCGAGAACGGCACGATCAACCTCGGCATCGATCAAACTGCTCTGGTCCAGGAATTTATTCCACCGCGCGATGGTCATATCACGAGAGTGGAAACGCTTGGCGGAAAGTATCTCTACGGCATCAAGGTCTACACTACCGGCGAAACATTCAACCTCTGCCCCGCGGACATTTGCCAAACCACCGATGGAGTTGAACTGGCGCGAGTTGCGTGTCCTGTCGATGCGCCACGATCCGGTTTGCAAGTCGAAGCCTTCGAACCGCCTCTGGACGTGATCAGATCTGTCGAGCGAATCGCTCAGGCCGCAAAGATCGACGTGGGCGGCATTGAATACATCATCGACGACCGCGACGGCTTGTTGCTCTATTACGACATCAACGCACTTTCAAACTTTGTCGCTGATGCGACGCGCGTGATCGGGTTCGACCCGCACTCGAAACTGGTCGACTTTCTCGAGAAGGAGGTTACGCGATGCGCTACGGTTACTGGCTCCCGGTTTTCGGCGGTTGGCTAAGAAACGTCGAAGACGAAGGAATGGAAGCGAGTTGGAACTACGTCAGGGGTCTGGCTCGTCGCAGTGAGCAAATCGGGTACGACCTGACGCTGATTGCCGAACTCAATCTCAACGATATTAAGGGCGTCGAAGCTCCTTCGCTCGATGCGTGGTCCACCGCCGCAGCACTTGCAGCAGTTACTGACACCCTCGAATTGATGGTTGCAGTGCGGCCGACGTTTCACCAGCCCGCGCTCCTGGCAAAGCAAGCTGCGAACATCGATCACATCGGCGGCAGCGGCCGACTCTCGCTCAACGTCGTCTCATCGTGGTGGGCCGATGAAGCGAAGAAATACGGCGTCGAGTTTGAGCAACACGACGATCGTTATGCACGCACGCGTGAATGGCTCGAGATCGTCGAGAGACTCTGGGAAGAAGATCATTTCTCGTTTTCAGGAAAATACTACCGAGTTGACGACGCGGTTCTGCAACCCAAGCCTACGACGCGACCACGACCAACAATCTACGCCGGCGGCGAGTCTGAAGCAGCGAAGGAATTGATCTCGCGCTGGTGCGATGCGTACGTCATGCACGGTGACGAGCCATCGAGAGTGCGCGAGAAGGTCGCGGACATGTCCGAGCGTCGCGAGCGTCTCGGTTTACCTCCGATGAAGTTTGGTGTGGCAGCGTATGCGATTGTCCGCAACACCGAAACTGAAGCGAAGCGCGAGCTCGAACGAATCACGAATGTCCAACAGTTCGCAGCGGGTTACGAGAACTATCAGCAGTGGCTTGCCGGAACCAGACTCGAACAGAAGATTTCGCTTGAGGACTACAGCGTGTCGAATCGTGGTCTGCGTTCCGGACTCGTTGGCACGGCCGACCAGGTTGCGGAGCGCGTGGAAGAGTTTGAAAACGCGGGAGTCGATCTGTTGCTGTTGCAGTGTAGTCCGCAACTTGAAGAGATGGAGCGATTCGCTGAGACAGTAATTCGGGCCAGAGTGCCTGTGGAGACCTAATTGGTTTTCTCTGTGCAACCTCTGTGTTCTCTGTGTCTCTGTGGTTGAAGGCGGCTAAATAACAACAACCACAGAGACACAGAGAACACAGAGGTTGCACAGAGAAGAAATAGAGGAAGTAGGGATCATGAAAACCGATCGACTAACACGAATTCGCAAAAATAGAGATACCGCGCTTGAGTTGTTCACGAACATTCCGCGAACGCGTTTGATCAACCTCAACACGCCGATCGAAAGACTCGACCGGCTGCGCGAGTCGATTCCGGGCGCGCCACAACTGTGGATCAAGAGAGACGATCTGACTGGTTATCTAGGCGGCGGAAATAAGCTGCGCAAACTCGAGTACGTCATGGCCGATGCGTTTGCCCACGGAGCTACGACCATTCTCACCACCGGTTCAATCACTTCCAATCTGGCTCGAACGACGGCGCTGGTTGCGAGACGATTTGGGTTGAAGTGTGAACTGATTCTGAGCGGCGGCGATCCGGAAGCAGCACGCGCAAACTGGCGTATCGCGGAACAACTCGGCGTGACACTGCATCGCGTCGCGTCAAGCGATCAGCGTGCGTCCAGAATGCAGGAAGTCGCGCGAGAGTTGGAGCAACGCGGAGAGCGCGTCTATCAGATTCCGTTAGGAGCGTCGAACGAGATCGGGTCATTTGGAATGGTGGCCGCATTCGAAGAGCTCGGCATTCAACAACTCGAACTCGGTTTGCAATTTGACGCGATCGTCTTCGCAACATCGTCCGGAGGCACACAGGCGGGACTCGAAGTCGGTAAGCGTTTGTTCAACTATCCTGATTTGCGTTTGCTGGGAATCAGTGCCGATGATCCGTTCGATGTGATTAAAGAAAACGTCTTCAAAGCGGTTGGACCAATGCTTTCGATGTTGGGTAAGTCCGAAGCGCCGACCTGGGCCGAGCTACATGTCGATGACGGTTTTGTTGGCGAGGGTTATGCGGTGCCGACGCGTGAGTCTCGAGAAGCTGCTCGGCTCTTTGCAGAGACTGAAGGAATACTTCTGGATCCCGTGTACACCAGCAAAGCAGCCGCGGGTTTGATCGCGTACAGCAGTGAGGGAAAATTCAAAGAGACTGACCGGGTACTATTCTGGCATACTGGGGGTGTACTAACGCTCTTGTGATTCAAACTACAATCAGCCGCCTTCATCTGAGTGAAAACTTTACTCGCAGTCGCCGCGTTGCTCGTACTTTTCAGCCCGGTTTTAGCAAACAATTCGCATGAGCTTCGCTCGCCGGACAGTCGCATCTTAGTCACGGTTCGCGTTGACGATGAGATTAGTTACGACGTTCAAGTGAACGGCAAGCTGTTGATAAAAGATTCAACGCTGTCGCTCGATGTCGATCATAAGAAGCTCGGGCATGACGCTAAGGTTGAGGCCGTCAAGAACGATACTGTCGATCGAGAAATTGAACTGCCGGTAAAGCTGAAGTTTGCAAAGATTCGAGAGCATTACAATGAGTTGCGACTCTCGTTCACGAACTTTTCTGTCACGTTCCGCGCTTACAACGAAGGAGTTGCTTACCGCTTCGAAACGTCTCTCCCGCAAACCGAAGTGAAGGTGTACGGCGAAGAAGCGGTTTTTAAGTTTGCAGATAATTACAACGTCTACTACCCGAAGGAAGACAGTTTCTTTTCACACAACGAACGCATATTTCTTCCACTGCCGCTGAATCAGATCGCGGACAAATCACTCGCGAGCTTGCCCGCGGTTGTTGTGGCTCCCGATCGCCTCAAACTGGTAATAGCCGAATCTGATGTCGACGACTATCCGGGGCTCTGGTTGCGCGGTGATTCAAACAATAGTCTGACAGCAACGTTTCCGCCTATCGCGCTCAAAGAAACTGTTCCCGATCAAAAGAACGATCGCGATATCCGCGTCACCGAAGCCGCGGATTACATCGCCGTGACGAAAGGAACGCGCACGTTTCCGTGGCGCATCATCGGCGTCGCCGCGAGTGATGCCGAGTTGCTCACGAATCAGATCGTCTATCTTCTCGCCA
>DASYPN010000348.1:0-13501 GCA_036006625.1 Pyrinomonadaceae bacterium
CGTTCGATGCCGAGCTGATCGATAGCAATCCTTGTCGCCGAGTGCGGAAGTTTCGCACGAACAGCGGAAGGACGCGTTATCTGACTTTCGACGAGGAGACAAAGCTGTTCGAGAAACTTCAAGGTCAGGAATGGGTACAGCGGATCGTTACGATGGCCATCAACACTGGAATGAGGCAGGGCGAGATTTTCGATCTCACCTGGTTCGACGTGGACTTGATGCGAGGCTTGCTCCACGTTCGTGTTTCCAAAAACGGAAAAGATCGTTTCGTTCCCGTCAATCAGACGGTTCGCAGGATGTTGGAAGGACTACCACGCACCAGCGAGTATGTCTTTCCCAGTCCGAAGACTGAAGGTCGTCTTGTCGATGTGAAGTTTCGCTTCGATAAGGCGAAGAGGGACGCAGGCATCAAGGACTTCAGGTTTCATGACCTGCGTCATACTGCGGCCACTCGAATGGCTGATGGTGGGGCGGATGCTTTTGCGTTAGCTGAAATCTTCGGATGGTCAGACGTCAGAATGGCTCTGCGTTACACTCACGCGACTGCTGAGTCGAAGCGCCGAGCAGTTGAGAATTTGGCCAAACCGATTGGACCAAGTGACGAATCGGTGACAAATGAAAACGGCAGGGTGCGCGCCCTGCCGTAAGTGATTGATTCTATTGGTGGAGCAGAGGGGGGTCGAACCCCTGACCTCCGCATTGCGAACGCGGCGCTCTGCCAAACTGAGCTACTGCCCCACGCGGAGGGACATATTAGGAAGCGCGCGAGAGGAGTGTCAAGGCGTGGGTGAGGGCGGCATCGAGTTTCGCGATGTTTTTGCCGCCGCCTTGTGCCATGTCGGATCTGCCGCCGCCACGGCCGTCGAGCAGTACACAGGCTTCGCGCATCAACAGACTCATGTCTCCGGACGCATCTGCCGAGCGAGCGAAGACGAGACGCGCGGTGTCGCGATCACGTGAGGCGAGCAGTGCGATCGTTTGCGGCTTCGTGATGAGTGCGTGCGCGAGTTTTTTGAGTGATTCGGCATCACGACCGTCAACCACGTGAACAACGACGCCATCCTGAGCCGATGCCAACAACTTCTCTGCCTCAACTTCCGCGGCGATCTCTTCAAGCGCACGAACCCGACGATTCAGCTCCTTGTGCTCTTCCACCATCTGCGCAGCATACTTCGGCGCGTCGTCTCTCCCGGTACTAAACAACGCCGCCACTTCACGCGCACTTCTATTCGCTTTGCGATAATCAGCCAGCGCGCGTGTACCCGCGACGAACTCAATCCGCGTCAGACCCTTCGCACGTTCCCACGATCGCACTGCAATCATTCCAACTTCTCCGGTGCGATACGCGTGAGTGCCGCCACAAGGCGTCAGGTCAAAACCCTCGATCTCAATCAGGCGTAAGTCTCCGTCACGCGCCGGCTCCTTGCGCAAGGGCAACTCAGCCGCTTCGTCCGACGTCACGTTACTAATCGTGATCGTGCGATCTTCCCAGATAACGTTGTTCGCGAGTTCAACTGCGCGCTCGATGATCTCCGTTGTTGGGTTACTCAGATCAACATCGATCTCACACGATGCCTCGAGCACACGGAAACTCCGTGTCGGCGCGTCGAAGAGCGTGACGAACGACTGGGAGAGAATGTGCTGTCCAGTGTGTTGCTGCATGTGGTCCAGTCGACGCGACCAGTCCACACGCCCGTGCACAACCGCTCCACGCGACGGCGCCGCACCCTGGACCACGTGCAGCACACCATTCTCACCGTCGTCGATGCACTCGACCACACGCGATCCGTTGAGCGTTCCGGTGTCGCTTGGTTGACCGCCGCCAGTCGGATAAAACGCAGTGCGATCGAGCACGACCGCGGTCCAACCGCTGACCCGATCACTCAGGTCAACAACACGAGCGTCAAACTCAATCAAATGGGAATCGGAATAATAGAGTCGTTCAGTGGCCACGGATTGTACAGATCCTTAATACACGGATTTACGCAGATCTTTTAAGATAAGCGCATGAGAGCAAAAATACTTTGCGCAGTAGTGTTCGTTGTCCTTTTCACCAGCGTCGCCGTCGCGCAGGAACCGCCGCTGAAGTCGATCTCTTACCGGCTATCGATGTCGCGGCCCGTCTCGCATCTTTTCGAAGTGTCGATCCTAATCGAATTGCCGGATGAATTGAAAGACAAGCCGCTCCAGGTGCAAATGGCGAAGTGGTCTCCAGGGCGTTACGGCGTTTTCGATTTTGCCAAGAACGTTCAGGAAGTACGCGCGGTTGCAGGCGATGGTTCCAAACGGCTGGTCACGCGCGTCGACGATCAAACCTGGAGCGTCGAACCAATGCGAAGCGCCGCGCTGACGATCTCCTACAAAGTCTTCGCAAACGATCTCGACGGTACCTTCTCACAACTCGACACCCGTCACGCAAACTACAACGGCGGTTCGATCTACATGTACGTCGTGGGCCACAAACCCGATCCGGTGAAGCTCGAGATAATCGCACCAACGGGTTGGAAGATCGTCAACGGTCGCACTGAGCGTCCCGGCCAAAACACATGGAATTTTCCAAACTGGGACATTCTCATCGATACGCCGACGGAGATTGCTCCAGATTGGACGCTGGACACTTTCGACGTTGACGGAAAGAAGTATCACGTCATGACCCACTCGTTTGGCGCGGAAGGTGGCAAGCGCCCGGCACTCGTGAAAGACATCGAGAAGATCGTGCGAGCGGAAGTCGCAATGTGGGGACCACCGGAGTTTGAAGAGTACACCTTCTTACTACACTTCGCTGCAGACGATCGTTCGGGCGATGGAATGGAGCATCTGACTTCAACACAGATCATCCAACCCGGTGCACTCGGCGAGGCTGGTGTTTATGACTCAACTCTCGACACGGTCGCGCACGAGTTCTTTCACGTCTGGAATGTGAAGAGACTCCGACCGCTGGGACTTGGACCATGGGACTTTACCCGACCGGCAAACACGCGTGGTCTGTGGGTAGCTGAAGGCTTCACGAACTATTACGGACATCTGATGACGCGCCGTGCAGGTCTCTGGGACGACAAGAAATTTCTGGATAGAGAAGCGAGTACCATAACGCGCGTCGAGCACTCACCCGGTAATCGTTTGATGAGTGCGGAAGAGTCGTCGCTCTCAGCTCCTTTTCTCGATGGAGTGGAACACGTGCAGGCGACGAATCTGCAGAACACTGCGATCAGTTATTACCCCAAGGGCGAGCTGATCGGCATGGTGCTCGATCTTTTGGTGCGTGGCCGATCAAAAGGGAAGGCGTCGCTCGACGACGTCATGCGCGACATGTATGAAGAGTTTTATTTGAAGAGCCCGAACAGCAGTTACTATCTTCGCGGCCGCGGTTATCAAACGGACGACCTGGAGCGAATTATTTCGCGCCGGACAGGCGAGGATTTTAGCGACTTCTTTAAACGCCACGTTCGAAGTGTTGAGTTGTTACCGTACGACGAAGCGTTTGGTCATGTCGGCTTGCGACTGGTAAAGACGCAGTCGCAAGAACCATTCGATGCCGGGCTTGGGATCAACTTCGAAGATCGTAAAGCAACAGTTTCGGTTGTGATCAATAACTCGCCGGCTGAAGATGCGGGACTGCAGGCTAAAGATCAGATCGTTGCGCTTGCAGGCAAGACTGTTGGTGAGGATTGGCGAAAGACATTGGCGCGTTTCAAGCCGGGTGATTCGGTGCCGGTGACTGTCAAACGCGATCGACGCACGATCAATACGAATTTAGTCTTGCGTCAGCCGGATAGGTTTGAATACAAGATCGAAGAGCGACCTGATGCGACGGCTGAGCAGAAGGCATTAAGGGCAGAGTGGTTGGGTGGCCACAGATAAAACGGATTTAAGGAACGATTACGTTGAGTGAATGCGGAGCGATCTCGAATCGCATCGGCAGGTGACCAAGTAGTTCGCCGTCGACTTGTACCGGGGAATCGCCGTACGCTCTCACACTTGCCGTTTTTACGAACTGCACTTCCGCTGTATCGCGAGGCATGCCCTCGCGCATTGCATACGAAAGAAGACGCAGGTAACGAAGCCGGCTCATCGTCTGGATCATACAGATCTCGAATTCGCGCTGGTCCAAACGCGCTCCAGGCGTGATCGAAAGATCGCCGCCATATCGCGCTGACTTTCCGATCGCCGCAAACGTTGCGGTGTATTTCTGATCGTCGATTTCGAGCGTGAAGGGTTTTGGGTTCCAGGTTGCGAGATGACTGAGTCCCGAAATCCAGAACGCTCCTTTACCGATTCGTTTTTTCAACGAGGGTTGGACGCGCCTCACCACTGAAGCGTCGAGTCCGATTCCAGCCATCAACACAAAATGACGGCGCTCGTTTGTGGTTTCGTCAATCGCGAGACCCAGATAGATCTCGCGCGTTTTGCCCTGGGCGGCAATCTTGATTGCTTGTTCGTCGTCGAGCGGTAAGCCGAGCTCGCGCGCGAGCACGTTTGCGGTGCCGCGCGGAATGATTCCGAGGCGCGCGTTAGTGCCCGCCATCCCTTGAATCGCTTCGTTGATCGTGCCGTCGCCGCCGGCGACGATCACGTCGGAACTGCCATTACGCGCGACGCGACTCGCGATCTCCGCCGCGTCACCGGGTCCGCTCGTTAATCGTAAATCGACTTTAAGTCCGAGTGACTCAAGGCGCGATGCGAGCTCAGGGATCGGTGCGCGTCGCGATGCGTAGCGACCAGTCTTCGGGTTTGAGATCAGTGTTGCTTTGCGAGTAGACATCGGCACAAGTTGAACTCGGCAATCGAAGTGCCGTGCGCTTTTCCCCGTCACATCGAGCGCATTGCCCAATGCGTTGGGTTCAAATACTGACACTTGTCAGATAATTAAGTCACACGGTGGCACAGTCGAGGGTTAAATACAACTCGCGCTAACGGCTCAGGAGTCTTGCGAATTCACTCAAGTCGGCGCTGTTAACGTCTGATACAGCCCAGTAGCTCGTGCCGAAGCTTATCCAGTGAATAATGTTGTACCCGTTGACGGAGAATTCTTGTGCGGAGTGATCGGTGGCGCGTGTTGACGGCCAGATGAAAAGATTGATCGAATGTTTGCGTCGCTGGTAGACAAGCGCTGCGACAGTTCGATTGTCGAGGTAATCGAGACGCCCGCCAACTAACGGAAATCCCTGGTCAGCGAAATCCTGCACATCCGGCGCGAAATCGAGTTTACCGTTGAACCACGGCTTGACGGTGTGCTGATCGGATGACGGCACATCCACCAGATGATTCAGCATCATTGAGCGAATGTGACTGGAGACAACCTGCTGCGCGACGAGGTCATCAACTTGCGATTGCGAGCGCGCCGCTAAAATCTTCAACATCAGCCCACCGGACAACGCCAAAATTACTGCTGCTGCAATCGCAAGCCAGCGCCGTGAAAACAACGGCTTTGAGACGTTTGTATCAATCTGTCTTTCGATTCGCTTCTTGAGCATTTCAGGCGCCGCAAAATATTGAGCACCTCGCTGGACTAAGGCTACGACGTTCAAATGCCCTCGGTATTCTGCCTGACAAGCCTCACACGCACCGAGGTGAGCCTCAATCTCCAAATTGTTGACAAGGTCGAGCTCGCCATCGATGTAAGCGTTAATTAATTCCTGAACTTGTTCACACGTCACAATAGAAAGACTTCTTCCCGGTCGCGATTATTCCCGTCATTTGAGGGGGAATATCTTCCAATCTGCCGAGTCTGGACAGACAGAAAACGAAATTTGGAGGTTGGGAAAATGCTTAATAGATCGAGACTTAAATTCGCATTGATACTGACGCTCGCCATCTGCGCTGTCGCCGTGGCGTCGCACCAGTCGCACATGAAAATGCACACCGCGCCAGCGACAAGCACCGCGAGCACAAATCCGAACGAGATCGTCATCGCAAACTTCTCATTCGAGCCCGCAACGCTAACTGTCAAAGCCGGAACAACCGTCACGTGGGTCAATCACGACGACGAACCACACACAGCGACCGCTACTGACAAGCGCTTCAACTCGAAGACGCTGGACAACGGCGATCGCTTTTCACAGGAGTTCAACGCGCCAGGTGTTTACAACTACTACTGTGCGTTACATCCAAAGATGACCGGAAAAATAATCGTTAAGTAAAGAGGCGCAATCATGTCTAACAAATTAGAGCGTCGCAGTTTTCTGAAATGCATGGCGTGGGCAGGAACGGGAGTTGTCTGGGCCATGAATGGTGGCCTGCTCAGCTCAACTGAGTTGGTCCTGGGGGCGAAACGAAAGCCGGGTTTCAACTTCGTCCAGATCAGCGACAGTCATATCGGGTTCAATAAGGATCCGAATCATGAGGTCACGAAGACTCTGCAGGAAGCAGTCGACAAGATCAATGCACTCGAGGAAGCGCCGGCATTTGTGATTCACACGGGCGACATCACTCATCTGTCACGCGCTGAAGAATTCGACACGGCGGCGCAGATTCTCAAGGGCGTCAAGACCAGTCGGGTGTTTTATGTGCCCGGCGAACACGATGTGTTTACTGATGATGGTCAGCTCTATCGTGAAAGGTTTGGACACGGAACTCAGGGGCTGGGGTGGCAGAGTTTTGACTACGAGGGCGTGCACTTCATCGGCCTCATCAACGTGCTGAATCTGAAACAGGGAAGTGGAACGGGACTCGGTGGCAGTGGGTTTGGGCAGTTGGGCCAGGAGCAGTTGGCGTGGCTGAAGGATGATGTTCGAGGGCTTTCGAGCAGCACGCCGGTTGTGGTGTTTGCGCATATTCCGTTGTGGACCATCTCTGCTGAGTGGGGTTGGGGAACCGACGAGAGTGAGCAGGCGCTTTCGTTGCTCAAGCGGTTTGGATCGGTGACTGTGTTGAATGGGCATGTGCATCAGATCATGCAGAAGGTTGAGGGGAATGTGTTGTTTCACACGGCGCGTTCGACGGCGTTTCCGCAGCCGGCGCCGGGCACGGCACCTGCGCCTGGGCCGATCAAGGATGTGCCGGCGGATAAGTTGCGCGGTATGCTTGGACTCACGCGGGTCAGGGATGTTGGGAGTGGGAATCGTCTGGCCGTGGTGGACTCAACGTTGGTCTGACGCTCCAGTACGTACTGTAGGGGCGGCCCTCCGTGGCCGCCCTTGGTTGGCACACGGATTCGAAAATCGACAATGTCGAGTTTCGCGAACACGATTTAAACCGAGGGCGGCCACGGAGGGCCGCCCCTACAGTACGTTCCATGTGAAGTGAGGTGGAGATGAAGTTTGCGAGGATTGTGTTTAGGGTGGCGGGGATTTATGGGCTGCTGGTGTTGGTGCCGCAGTTTTTTCTCGAAGCAAAGATCAGCCGAGACACGCCGCCGCCGATTACACATCCCGAATTCTTTTACGGCTTCATCTGCGTAGCGGTGGCGTGGCAGGTGTTGTTTCTAATTCTTTCGACCGATCCTGTGAGGTATCGCCCGATGATGATCCCCGCAATGCTCGAGAAGATCGGTTTTCCAATCGCCGTCGTGGTTCTTTATCTCCAGGACAGACTCGCACCAACGATCTTTGCACCCGCCGGCGCCGATCTAATCCTCTTCGTGTTGTTTATCTTGTCTTATAGGAAGACGCGCTAAGCTCGCGGAAGTGCGAAGCTCCCACGCCTTCGCCTTCTGCGACTTCGCAATCTTCAACGAAGTCTTGAAACACTGCTCCGCTTCCGCGTCATCCCGCCCTAGCAACAACTCACCTTTAATCCGATAGATCTCAGCTTCGTAGTAACGCTCGCCTTTATCGAGAACCATTGCGATCGCTTCGTTCACCACCCTTAACGCCTCATCCGACTCACCCGCCTTCGACAAAGCCAACGCCAGCAGCGCTAAAAAATGCGGACGGACGAGCGACGTACTCGTCGCATCCATTGCAGCGATTGCCTCGCGTATCTGATCAATCGCCTCGCTCTCGTGGCCCTGTTCGATCAGCGTCCAGCCGTGCATCGCACTCGCCATCGCCTGGTACATCACGAGCCCATGTTGCTCAGAAATCTCGATGGCGGCTTCAGCGTACTGTTGGGTCATCAAATGATCACGGCGCAGATGATAGAGGCCGGCGGCGAAGAAGAACGCGTGCGCCAAACCCTGAGGTTCACCCAACTCACGCGCGAGCGCCAACGCCTGGCCAATTTGATCCACAGCCTCGTCAGATCTCCCGAGACACCAAAGCGCCCACGAGGCAAAGCACGGCATCGCGACACCTGGATTCAACGCATACAGAAAAGAATCGTCGCGGTGTTTTTCGGGTTCATAGAGTGCGAGTGCTTTCTCGAAATGTTCGAGCGCCAGCTCGAAATTTCCGAGGTGCATGAATGTGATTTCCAGCGCCCAGTGCGCTCGCAATGTGATTCCGGCATAAGGCAAACGCTCGCCGAGTTCGAGAAACTTTTCTGCAAGTTGTCGCGCAGTCTCAAGCTCCGCACTCAACGTGTAAAACGTCCACAATCCCCAGAACACTTCGGAAACGTCCGGCGAATCGCCTAGCTGTTCATAAAGATCGCGCGCTCTCATGTAGACTCGGCCGACATTCGGCGACGCATAACCTTCAATCGCAATCAACGGCACACCGAGAGTGAGGTGCAGACACAGAGCTTCGTTCAGAGTTTCGCGCGTCTCCGGCAGCCTCTCAATCAACTCGATGCCACGGCGTGCGAGGTTCACCGCCTCCTGATACGCAAAACGCCTGATCGCGTTGTTCGCTCCTTCTTTAAGATAATGCGCGGCGCGCGTGTAGTCTCGCCCTCGCTCAAAGTGCATCGCAAGCTCGGCTGAGATCTCGACTGCACGTTTGCCGAAGACCTCCTCGCCGCGCTCAGCTATCAAGCGGTGTAGTTTCACACGGCGTCCCACCGGCAAGCGCTCGTACAAAACGTTTTGATACATAGCGTGGACGAAGCCGAATCGCGTCACGACTTCGCCGGTTGGTAATTCCAGTGCGCCGCACTCTTTGATGTATTGCCCCTGACGCGCGAGATCATTCAAACGTGCCTCCACCACTCGTGGCTCTTCTTCGAGACCAGCCGCGAGTGCAGGCGTGGAAAACTCCAGCCCGGCGACGCTCGCAGCTTCAAGAGTTCTTTGCATATCAAGTCCGAGATGGTCCACATGACGTTCGATCATCTGCTTGATATTGTCAGGCACGCCCACTTCGATATTGGCAATATCAACACCCAATTCCCAGATGGAGTCGCGCAAAACGATCAGCTTGTTTTCGAGCAGATAGTTGACTGAATTCACCATGAACAACGGATTGCCATCGGTGCGATGATGAATCAATCCGGCCAGAGCCGGCGGAAATCGATTGCCCGGAAACATCACCGTCAGATACTCCCATACGGCAGTTTCCGTCAGGTATTCAAGCGGCACTTCTCTACATAACTGCTTCGCCATCAACTCCTGCTTGACTGCTCTCAGCGGGTGACCAGTCGCGGTCAGCTCAGCGTCGCGATAAGTACCAATCAACAGCAGGTGAGCACGCTCGCGTTGGGTCGCGAGATACGAAATCAGATCGAGTGTTGAATAGTCGCTCCAGTGCAGGTCTTCGAGGATCAGCACGAGCGGCACTTCGGCGGTGAGCGCGTCCAACGCTTCGCCCATCTCGCGCAGCATTCGTTCGCGCGTCGCGCCCGAAACTTCTTTGCTCAACAGCTCGCGCTCAGCCGCGCTCAGAAGCGAAGGCATCTGTAGCAGCCACATTGGTGCATGGTTGCGCACGATGTTTGCGACCTTCTGTTCGTTGCGGCACAAACGTCCGATGGCTTCGAGAACCGGCAGATACGCTTCACCGGTGCCGTACTGCTCCAGGCATTGACCACGTCCCACGCGAATACTTCCGTCACGAGGAATCGTGCGTGCGAACGCGTCAACCAACGAAGTCTTTCCGATGCCGGCTTCGCCAGTAACGAACACGACCTGACGTTGTCCGCGCAGCGTCCGGCGCAGGCGACGTTGTAATTGACCCAAAGCCTGCTCACGTCCGACGACGCCGGAGTAGATCGAGAACGCGCCCGAAAGGAAAGTGCCCGACGGGGAATCGTCTTGAATGATTTGTTGCTTCGGTGGCGCCGGTTTCGGGGTTGCTATCTCTCCGATGAAGCGATAACCGCGCCGGTGTGAAGTCTCAATGAAACGCGGAGACTTTGGATCGTCGTCGAGTGCCTCTCTTAACTGCCCCACAGTAACCTTGAGAACCGCATCGCCCACGAACGTCTCCGGCCAAACGGCGTTCAATAGTTCTTCCTTCGTGACGAGTTGTCCGGAGCGATTCAGCAGGTAATTGAGGACTGCAAACGCCTTGGGCCGGATCTTGATCTCTTCCGAACCTCGCCAGAGACACTCATTTACGAGATCAAGGGAGAATTGGTCGAAGGCTATCAGCCTGTCGGTTGGGGTCGGACTCACTGACGTTACCGAATAATTACCTGACGTTTAGGACAAGCGACATATGATTGGTCCATTGTGCCCCTCAAATCCGGGGTATGGCAAACGAGTAGTACCCTGATCTGAGTCTTCTCTGTGCAACCTCTGTGTTCTCTGTGACTCTGTGGTTGTTGTAACTCGGATTCCTATAACCACAGAGTCACTGAGAACACAGAGGTTACACAGAGAAAGCCATCCTCACTCCGGCTCCTGAACCAAAACATTACCGCACAATTACCGCAAGTTTATGACTACGAGTCTGGGGTTCTCTATGCTCACGCGTGGTTTGAGACAGAGAAAGGACCCGTAGTGAATAAATTTCTTTTTAGATCGGTACTGGTTCTGGGCGCGTTGGCGGCTCTCCGCTGCGCGAACCACGGCCGACTAATTGAGGGAGAAGAAGAAAGATGAGTAAACGAAGTTACGAACTTGCCCGTCGACTGGAACTGGGCGCTCTTGCACTCGAGGCCTTTGCCAGCTCGCTGACAGAGTTCGAATGGCAAAGCCGTGTTCCGGGTGACGGACGAAAAATCGGAGTGGTCGTCCATCACGTTGCGAGTATGTATCCGCTCGAGATCCAGTTGGCCCAATCGTTGGCCAAAGGTCAGGCTATCGAAGGTGTCACTGGCGAGGTAGTCAACAAGATGAATGCCGCCCACGCGAAAGAATTCGATGGGGTTACGAAGGAAGAGGCACTCGAATTACTTAGACGGAACAGTGCGGCAGCGGCAGCCGCGATCAGAACCCTCAGTGACGAAGAGCTGGATCGTGCAGCGGCTGTTTCGCTCAATGCAAACGCACCGCTGACCTGCCAGTTCTTGCTCGAGGATCACGCGGTTCGACACAGCTATCACCACCTGGCACGTATTCGTGCCGCGTTGCAGGAGAGAACGCTTGCGAAGTTGACCGCATAAAACGAGTTACCGGTGATCGAACCAACCGCCAAAGCTATGAACTTTGAAGAAGCAGTGATGCCGCACATGGATGCGGCCTACAACCTGGCGCGGTGGTTAACGCGAAACGACGCGGATGCTCAAGACATGGTCCAGGAAGCTTTCCTGCGGGCACTCAGGTTCTTTAGCGGCTTCCGTGGCACTGACGCAAGAGCATGGTTGTTAACCATCGTGCGAAACACCTGCTATACGTGGTTACGACGGAATCGATCACCGGAGCTCTCGTGCGACTTCGACGAGATCGTGCTCGCACGAGAGTCTGAAGGGCCTGATCCCGAAACGGAGCAGTTGCAGAAGGCTCAGGCCCAAATGGTCAACGAGGCAATTGAAAAACTACCAATCGAGTTTCGCGAGGTGGTGGTCCTGCGAGAGCTGGAGGAACTCTCTTACAAAGAGATCGCAGTTGTTTTGGAAGTTCCTATCGGCACCGTGATGTCACGCCTCGCACGCGCGCGAAAGCGACTCATGTTGTTGCTGCAAGGGGCCACGGACTACACGGACAAGGAATCCGATTTTCAATCCGTGTCGTCCGTGGCCGGAATAACTGGACCACTTCACTAGTACATACAGCAGAAGGGTTCATAAAGAAAGAAAGAGGAGATTTATCATGAAGAAGACAGTCGTAAAAGGATTCATCACAGCGGCATTGCTAGTCGCAGCAATCATCACCGCAGGCGTATCCGCGCAGGCGCAAACCCTGCAGTACAAATTAACCGTAAACATTCCATTCGACTTTTCAGTTTCCGGAGAGAAGTTGCCGGCCGGCAAGTATTGGGTGAGCCGCGCTCATGAGAGCATCGGCGATACGGTGCTCCAAATCCAAAACGCCGATGGGCGCCCGGTTGCAAATCGTTTCAGCGTACCCATCGTCACATTCAAAACAAAAAACCGAGGCGAGCTGGTTTTTCATCGCTACGGTGATCAGTACTTCCTGTCAGAAGTTTGGCCGGCGGGCGGTGGAACGGGACGAGCATTTCTCAAGACGCGCGCCGAGCGCGATCTCGCGAAGAGTACTCGTGACAATGGAATCGCGGCAGTGAAGTCGCCGAAGGCAGAGATCGTCACAGTTGCGGCACTGGCCCAGTAAATGACGTTTTCAATTCGATGGTGAACGACAGTGATTACGGATCGAAATGTACAACTGGCGGCTACCGGTGACATGGCAGCGTTCGAAGAGGTTTATCGAACTTACCATCGTCGGGTCTACGCTCAATGCCTGCGTATGACGAGGAGCGTACCGGAAGCTGAAGACCTGACGCAGGAGGTCTTCATTCAACTCTATCGCAAGTTGAAGACATTTCGCGGCGACTCATTGTTCACCACCTGGCTTCACCGGCTGACGACAAACGCAGTGCTCATGCACTTTCGCAAGATCGCTGCGCGGCCGGAACAAACGACCGAAGATGCGGAGACTTTGAACAGCTTTGCAGGCGTAACGCCGAACGGTTCGGTCATCGATCGCATCGCCTTAGACGAAGCAATCGGTCAGTTGTCGCCCGGTTACCGGGCCGTGCTTATCCTCCACGATATCGAGGGTTACGAGCATCACCAGATCAGCAAGATGCTCGGCTGCGCGGTGGGCACTTCCAAATCGCAATTGCACAAAGCGCGAATGAAACTTCGGCGTCTGCTCCGTCCGAGAAAACGCGCCGCTTTCCCGCGTCCGATGGAGCAGCAGAAGCAGGCAGCAGTTACAGGTTGCAAGGTCCAGGGGTTACTACAACCTGCAACTGCTTGTCTGCAACAGGCCGGCTGACCGGCTCTTCTCTGTTGCACAGAGAAATCAATTCCCCTGACTAGAACCTTCCACTAGAAGTAAGGAGTTTATCGTTGTGACAAGAGTTAGCTTTAAACTATTAGCCATCGCACTGGTGACGCTCGCAGTTGCCGCCAGTGCTTTTGGACAAACGAGCAAGGGGTTTTTCGTCGGGAACGTCACCGATCAAAACGGCGCCGTCGTTGCAGGCGCGGTCGTAAAGATCACGAACGCCGGGACCGGCGTCACGCGTGTGACTTCATCAAATGCGGAGGGCAGCTTTCGCATTGATGCCGTCGATCCCGGAACCTACAGAATCGAAATCAGCCAGACCGGATTCAA
>DASYPN010000349.1:0-5726 GCA_036006625.1 Pyrinomonadaceae bacterium
CGTCTATATCACAAGCGCTTTCTCGATCGATATCTTGACTGGGATATCTTCGTGAACGGCTACCTGGCGTTGAATGGTCAAAAAGCTGAAAATAAACGCTGGAAACAGAAGATGGAAGAGAAGTTGACGGGCAAGGGCTACAAACCGGGAGCCGTTGAGCGGATGGGTGAGACAGTCGAAACGAACCGCCAGTTCCTCGAGAAGTATTCATTCCTGTTCGAACCACCATACTAATGCGTGCGGACCAGATCGAAGCGTATCGACGCGATGGATTTGTGTTTCCGATCGAGATTTTGTCGCGAGCGGAGGCCGACGGCTTTCGTGGTGAGTTTGAATCGCTGATTGAACGGAGTCGGGAGTATTCGCCGAAGCGATTCGATCGGCTGCATGTGTATTTTGACTGGGCGTACCAGATCGTCACACACGAACGGCTGCTCGATGTGGTCGAGTCGATCTTGGGTGATGACATTTTGGTTTACGGGACACTCGTGCTTGCGAAGCAGCCGCACGATCTGCGTTACGCTTCGTGGCATCAGGACAGTTTCTACTCGGGCTTGCACCTGACGCCGTCGACGACCGCGTGGATTGCGCTCACGCCCAGTCATCACGGGAATGGTTGCATGCGCGTGATTCCCGGCTCGCACAAGCTCGGTTCTTTGGATCACGAGAACGAGGACGATCCGCACATGTTGAATCGACGTGGTGAGCGGATAAAAACAGACGTGAATGAGTCTGAGGCTGTTGATGTGGTTCTAAAGCCGGGCGAGATCTCGTTGCACGAGAGCACATTGGTGCACGGATCGACACCGAATATGTCGGATGAACCGCGGATCGGATTTATCGTGCGCTTCGTGACGAGCCAGATGCGGAACCCGAATACGCGGTTGATGCGTGTGCGTGGTGATGGGGACTGTTCGCATCTCGATCTCGCGGAGAAGCCGAACGGAGATGCGTTCAAATCGTGGCTGGCCTTTAGCTCTACGCCATGAGCAGGGCGTCGTTCGGCGACTCGAACACCATCAACTCCTTTTTCCCCACCGCCTCTCTCCTGAAAAGCGAAAATCTCTCAAACGGTTCGCTCTTCTCCCTGCGCTCATAGTCATTCGCATCAAACCACGGCGTGAGTATCATAGGGCTACTTGTTCTCAACATCCTCGTCGCCTCTGAAGTTAACTCAACGAGACTGCGAAACCCCGTCGCACAATCAAACTTCTCACACATCCTCAAATTCCCGCGAATATCCCACTCCTCGACAAACACATTGCTATCCGTGAAAATCAAAAATGATTTATTAGTGTCATCCACGGCCCCGTTGACGATTAGTTCAACGCCCGGCAAGTACTTCTCATAAAACCTTTTCAAGAAACTGACATCCCCACGATCTTTAATGATCACCGCCGTTTCCCGCAGGATCTGATCCATCCCCGTACCGTGCAGCACCAGCGACTCCTTCAAGTACCAGTGATACTTCTGCCGAACCTGCACATCCGAACTCAGATCCTCCACCCATGCAAGATGCGGCATGAAGCAGTAACACGCATGCTCTTTTTGTAGCGTGCGGTTATTCAGATCGACTGCCGTCAACGCGCGCGTGTTCAGCTCGATAAACCCATCAAAGACCGCCGCGTTCAGCGCATAAGCAAACGTCGAATTAGCACTCGTAATCCTCACTACATTCGCCGAAACCCCGACCGGCTCCGCCATGTGATTTGCCCCAAAGTGCAGCATCTCCCAATCAGACGGCACCTGCTCGAAATAGGAACTGAATTTCTCGTTTAGCTCAGGATCGAGGGCAGCGTCGTCTTCAAAGATCAGCACGTTGGGCCAGCCGAGCCGGCGCGCCTCCTCGATTATCTCGAGATGACTGCGCAAACAGCCATAAGCGCCCGGAGAATCAGTCCAGCCCGCCGGAACGATAGTCTGCTGGCCGTCGACAGCCGCAAATCGCTGCACGCCCTCGACACCGCAGCGTTCGAACTTCGAGCGCATCTGCTCCCAGCGCTCGGGACGTCGATCCAGATTGATACAGAATTTGTGAGGGAACGCCTCGTTTATGTCCGGCATTTAGTTTATGTTGACACTTGTGATCGCGCTTCTCTAGACTGTCGCCACGCCAGGGCCTCAGAACAGGAGCACTCATGCTCGCGCCGTTTCCTGAGACACATAATTTGCACGTACCCGAGTCTCTCGCCCGCGAACTATTGCTCGCGGCGGAGCGGTTGCCGCTCTACGATAACAAAGAATTCTATTCAGCCGAGCTGCAGCAGTTTGTACACGATTCGATTCGCGAAGCAAATAACGAGAGTTTCGATAACTTAGTCGGTTCGATTAAAGAACGACTTTCACAACGACCTTACTGTGTTTTGGTCTCAGGTTTACGTTTTGACGAAGGCAACCGGCTATTCGTGGCCATCAATCGTGCTTTTGGCGAGCTCGTCGCCCGTCCTTACGAAAAGCCGCGCGCTCAGCTCGTTCATTACATCCAACCGCAAACCGACGTCGCATCGACCCGTGGTGGGCGCGAGAGTGAAAGACTACACACCGACTGCGCCGATTGGGAAACGCCTGTCGAGCTGATCTCAATGGTCTGCGTCAATGCCGACAGCGCCGGCGGCGGACGCTCGCGAATACTCGACCTCGATACTATTAGGACTGATGTCGAGGAGCGGCTGGGTCCGGCAACGCTGAAACTTTTCGAAGACGAGCCCGCGCCGTGGCAACTCGCGCCTCATCTCGGCGGCGGCGTCGCGTGGCGACCCGTGCTGACTGAAAAAGCGATTTGCTGGCGACGTTATACCATCGATCTCGCTTTGACGTCTGAAGGTGCGAGTCTTTCTGAAGAGATGTTGCGTGCTTTGGATGGATTTGAACGCGTCGTGACGAATTCGACAGGCACGGTTGATTTCATGATGCGCGAAGGAGAGTTATTATTCTCTGACAACACGCGAACGATTCACGCGCGCACCCCATTGGCCGACCCGGCAACCTCGAATCGGTTGATGATTCGCAGTTGGATACGAACTATTAGACAGGATTGACAGGATGTTTCAAGATGAACAGGATAATCCTGCACATCCTGAAAAATCCTGTTAATCCTGTCTATAGGAGGTGATTGAATTGCAATTTGCACAGCTCAGCGATCGCGTTGAGGGCAATGGATCGGTTTTGGACGTGCACGCATTACCCGGCGTCTGGATCAACTCTAATCCAAACACCACCGGCATAGCGCGTATGGTGATGTCTGAGTCGGACGGGAAGTTATCGCTGCAGGTATTTGCTGTCGGTCCTGGAGGACTGATCGACTGGGGCAGCACAAGCGTGAAGGTGTTTGCGGGACTGCCGACTTCGAAAGTCGGCGCAGGGTTCACATGTAATTTTGATTTCGGATTCGCTGAAACCGAGTTGCAGGGAATGATCATGAAAGGTCTCTTAGTCCTCGCGCAGTTTCATCGCTTCAAGGACAACAGCAACCGAGCGGACTTCTTTGTGCGCGAATACTTTGCGCTGGAGCACGACTGATATGAGTAGCGAGCTCGGGTTCAAACAAACGGGTCATCTCGATTCGGCGTTGCTCGATCCCGCTGCAGCGTCGAACGTAGAGAAACTGCTGGGACGCTGGGCCAACACGAACCGTGAGACAGGCGGCATTGCTGAGTGCGAGATCCAGCGCGATGGCGATCAATTTCGTATCGAGATCTTTGGGGCGGGCGAGAATGAACTGATTCCGTGGCCGCCAGTCCGCACGAAGGCGCTCGCGAATCTCGAAGAAGAAGCGGGCCAGCGAACGATCGCACTCGCCGCGACTTTCGAATTCGGGTTCATGAAGTCGGAGATCTACATCCGCGTGAATAAAGGCGTGCTCGTAATCGTTTTGTACAATACGTTTCAGGACGACAGCGGCAGATCAAACTACTTGAATCGAGAATTCTTCTACCGCACGAAATAGGTCTGAGGTAGCCATGACCTTCACTTCCACCAGATTTGGGCAGTTCACTTACTTCTCCACGCAGCTCGGAGACACAAACTGGAGCGGAAAGAACATCCTCGACTTTGGCGGAAATGTCGGCAACATCCTTCGCGATCCGAATTCAACCATCGAACCCGAACGTTACTGGTGTCTTGACGTGGATAGAGAAACACTCGAGCAAGGCAAAAGGTCTTTCCCGAGTTCGCACTGGCTTTTCTACGATCGGTTTTCATTTTTCTTCAACCCGAAAGGCGTTCGCTCACTGCCATTGCCTCAGATTGATGAAGACTTTACGTACATCGTCGCCTTTTCAGTCTTCACCAATACATGTGAGACTGACATGCTCGAACTCGACGACGAGCTGAGGCGCAAACTGACTCCGGGCGGCGCACTCGCATTCACCTTTATCGATCCGTATTACGTCACCTGGGGAGCGGATCGCGGCAGAAACAACCTGCAGTGGCGGCTCGATCTCGAAACGGAACGGCATCACATCACCGAGGCGGAAGCGAACGATGTCGACGCAAGAGCGCAGAACGCAAAGTGGTTCATACTCGTAAACGGCGGCGACTTGTACATCGAAACTGAAGATGTTCGTTCATATTCACCTGGAGAACAGCGGACATTTCATGTGTTTCACACGACCGACTACATGCGATCGCTGTTTCCGAATGCCACGCTACTTCCTCCGGTGAATAACGAGATGCAGCACTGCTGCATTATCAGAAACTGAAGCAATGGATTTTGTTCCTCTCACAACCGAGCAACGGCAGTCGTTCGATGACGACGGGTTTCTGGTTGTCCGTGATGTTTTGGATAAACAAACCGTCGCGCAGTTGATCGAGGCCGGCGATCGTCGCGCGCGCGCGTTTCTCAACAAGCCGGAGCTGCTCGAGAAAGAGGAACACAATCATCTCGACCTGCGTCCCGGTTTGCTCAAGGAGAAGGCGTTCGTTTCACTGGTCACACACTCGCCGACGGTGCCGCTCGTCGTGCAGTTGTTAAGTCCGAACATTCAGCTGCACTCGCTTACATTGATTTACAAGCGACCAGTGAATCCCGAAGGCGCGCCTTTCAGACGCGGCTGGCATCGCGACATTCGCATCCCGAAGGATTTGGGCCATCGCGACTTGCCGCGCGTGGGCATCAAGATTTGTTACTGCCTGACTGATTTTCACAAACCAAATTCCGGGATGACTCTGTTTGCACGCAAGACTCACCTCAGTCCCGAGGCGTTGAAGATCCGGAAAGGGAAGATCGATCCCGAGGGCGTGGAAGTTTGTGATCTGAAACTCAATGCGGGTGACGCGGTGCTGTTTGAGAATCGAATTTTTCACACCGCGGCGCCAAATCGCAGTGACCGTACGTCGAAGGTGTTGATGTATGGATATGCGTATCGATGGATGAAGCCGGAAGTCTACCTCGAGACTCCGGATGAGACGTTGTTGCAGAAATCAGACCCGATCACCCGACAGTTGCTCGGCGGCTATCGCGATGTTGATACAGTACCGTGGGCCTTGCAACGCTGGGCCAAAATTCATGGTGTCGAACCTCAGCCCGTGCCGTGGACAGTAGATGTCTGAAAGATCCGTAAAACATCCGCGTTCATCTGTGGCCAGATTCCACTGGATGCTTCCGAAAGGCGGCGAGGTGTCGCTCAATGGTCCACAGACACCACGCGACGCGGCCCACTATCGTCTCGCGTCGACGCGCGACGGTTCGCCGGCGCCTGTTCCGGACATTCCCGGTTGGACACACT
>DASYPN010000350.1:0-4214 GCA_036006625.1 Pyrinomonadaceae bacterium
GTCAGCGAAGCACAGACGAGGATGACAAGTGCAAACACGATCCGGCGACAGGAGTGAAAGATTTTGAGGTTCATCGTAATTCTCTGGGTTTTGAAAATTGAGGTACATCGTTTACGTGTTGAGGACCGCTGAGGGCATAATACAACATCCACAGATTACACAGATATATAAAATTATCTGTGTAATCTGTGGATACTGCTGACTATGCCAATCAACATCGACGACCTGCGACGATTCACGGTTGCCCGAAATTTTCCCAAACCAACGACCCTGGCCCGTGCTCTACAGCAAATGGGCTTCGTACAGGCTGATCCGATTCGCGCTCCGGCAAGAGCCCAGGACCTGATACTGCGCCATCGCGTAAAGTCGTATCACGCAGGTGATCTCGAGCGTCGGTATACAACACTCGATATCGAAGAAGACTTCTTCGTCAACTACGGTTACGTCACGCGAGCGCTGCAGGCACTGATGCATCCGCGTTCTAATTCGCGTGTCCCCGCAGACGACATTATTTCGCCATTTCCCACGGGCCAAAAAAGAAATGCCAGGCTGCTGCTCGATTTCGTACGTGAGCGTGGCGTCGTGCATCCGCGTGACGTTGACGAACACTTTGCTCACGGTAAAGTCACGAATTACTGGGGCGGATCGTCAAATGCCACCACACATCTTCTCGATTCCATGCACTACACCGGACTGCTCCGCATTGTGCGACGCGAAAAAGGTATTCGCATCTACGCCGCTCACAAGCATGCTCATGTTCCTCGCGGTGTCGTTGAACGTCGTGCACGCATCGATGCGCTCATCGATGTAGTCGTTCGCATTTATGCCCCCCTGCATGGCCCAGGTCTTTCTTACTACGTGAGGCGCCTCCGGTATGCTGCGCCGCAGTGGACAAAAGAGTTCCCGGCTGCATTGACGCGCGCGAAACAGCGACTGGCTCACGCGCGCGTCGGGAATGTCGATTGGTACTGGCCGGCTGATGAGAACGCCGAAGGACATGCGACGCAGGACGTCGTTCGAATTTTGGCGCCGTTCGATCCGGTGGTTCACGATCGCCGTCGGCTTGAGCTGCTGTGGAACTGGACCTACCGCTTCGAAGCCTACACACCGGTGGCAAAGAGAAAGCTTGGTTACTATGCGATGCCGCTCCTCTGGCGCGACCGCGTGGTCGGCTGGGCCAACTTGTCGATCAGGAACAAGGCGCTGGCTTGCAGTCTCGGCTTTGTCGACGGCACGTCACCGAATGATCGCAAGTTCAAACGTGAACTTGAAGCTGAGTTGGAC
The DNA here is from genome assembly GCA_036006625.1 of Pyrinomonadaceae bacterium. Taxonomy (GTDB): domain Bacteria; phylum Acidobacteriota; class Blastocatellia; order Pyrinomonadales; family Pyrinomonadaceae; genus PSRF01. The sequence continues at coordinate 1,285 of DASYPN010000350.1, forward strand.
CGGGTTCGAGAGTTTCTTCGTCTTCGAACTTAGTCGCACTAACAACCCATATATTCCATACGGAAAGTAAACTCATGCTGCGTGATCGTTCGACCGTTCTTCATTCTGATTAAGGTGCCACGAAGAACGGGTTTGTTTTTTCCTGCTACCGCATCAAAGTCTGTACGCACGAATTCACCGTCGAAACGATACTCGAAGTCTCCTTTTTCCGATTTTGACGTAGCAAAAAAGAGCCTTCGTTCGCTGACAAGACCGAATGTCGCCTCTGCCTTGTAGGACTGCGCGCCCTGACGCGTGTAAACCGCGATTGTTCCGGGATCTTCTACCGAGTCAGGACTGAGCATTGCCTCAAACGAGTCAAAGTCGGCGAACTCCTTCGGCAGGGGACCCATGGGATAGAAGGCGGCATACAGCGACAGACTCAGTGGATCGTAATCAAGGATCATGGTTGGTTTCGGAGGTGACGGTGCGGCCGGCGGTGGTGGCGGTGGTACATAAGCCGGAACGACTTCCGTTTGTGGTTCGAAAGAGTTGACCGCGACAGGCTCAGCTACTGGCGCGGGTGGTGCGGCAAGAAAGTACCACCACAATCGATCGGCGCCAACTCCAATCGCGAACGTGATCAATATCGCCGCAATCCAAAGAATGAAGCGTCTCATAAAGACCTCCTTTTCGTTGCCGCACAGGATACGGAAATCAGGAGTGGCGTCCCACGTTACCACCAACGTTCGAAAGGTGTGGATATCAACAGTGGCCACAAGCTATATTTGCCCGCATGGAACTAAGAACCCTTTATCCTGAAATCGAGCCTTACGACAGCGGATACATCCGCGTCTCTCCGGTTCATGAGCTCTATTACGAACAATGCGGCACTCCTAACGGCAAGCCGGTTGTGTTCCTGCACGGTGGACCGGGCGCCGGACTAGTTCCCGACTATCGTCGCTTTTTTGATCCCGACGCGTATCGCATCATTCTCTTCGACCAACGCGGTGCAGGCCGCAGCAAGCCACATGCGTCACTCGACGACAACACGACCTGGCATCTGGTCTCCGACATCGAACAGATTCGCGAACAGTTTGGCATCGACCAGTGGCTCGTGTTCGGCGGTTCGTGGGGTAGCACACTCGCGCTTGCCTACGCTGAAACACATCCTGATCGAGTTCGCGGACTCGTGCTGCGCGGAATTTTTCTCTGTCGTCCGAAGGAGATTCGCTGGTTCTATGAACAAAGTCAGGGTGCGAGCGCGATCTTTCCTGAGACGTGGGAGCAGTATGTGCGGATCATTCCGGAGGCCGAGCAAGGCGACATGATCAATGCGTATTATCGACGCCTCACGAGCAACGATGCGGGTGTGCGAATGCAGGCGGCGCAAGCGTGGTCTATCTGGGAGGCGAGTGCGTTAAGGCTGCTGCCTGATCAGAAGATGATTGATGACTTCAGCGAACCTGAGAAGGCGATCGCGTTGGCGCGAATTGAGTGTCATTACTTCGTGAACAACTCGTTCTTTGACACGGATAACTATTTGATCGAGCAGGTCGATCGGATTCGGCACATTCCGGCGGTGATCGTTCACGGTCGTTACGACATGGTTTGCCCGTTCATGAATGCGTGGGACCTGCACCGCGCCTGGCCCGAAGCGACGTTGAAGATCATCCCCGACGCCGGTCACGCCGCCACCGAACCCGGCATCGCCGACGCCCTCATCCGCGCAACCGACAGTTTTAGGTAAACAACATTATCGGAACGTACTGTAGGGGCGGCCCTCCGTGGCCGCCCCTACAGTACGTTCCGAGTCTCACTTGATCGCGATCGGATTCACAATCGACTGCACACCACCGGTGATCCGTGCGGCGCCGAGCGTGAAGAGGAACTCCCAGGCCTGGTCCCTCACCATCTCTTCCGTATTGATGTTTTCGAGGATGTGGATGCCGTTGAGCGGGATCAGAATTTGATGGACTTCAAAAACACCGGCGTCCTTCTCAAACGGAACTGCCTCGAAGCTCCATGTGTCGGAACCGATGATCGCGACTTCGAGAGAAGCGAGATACTTCGCGCCATCTCGACCGAGGCCCGGTGCACCCGCGCCAAAACGCTTGTTGTCTTTGCCGAGCAGCTTTAACCAGCCCGTGTAGAACAACACGACGTCGCCCTTTTCGATCGACTTGACGCCCTGCCGTTTCATCGCGCCTTCGATCTCAGCACGATTGAATGCGGTTCCTTCTTTGACGATGTCGGTGTTGAAGTAACCGGCCATGTCGAGCAGGACGCCACGCGTTGCGACTGCGGGCACGTGCTCGACGCCCAGTTTCTTCAGACCATCTGTCATGGCGAAGTCGGCGGCCTTGTTACAGTTGTAATAGAGAGCATCGATACCGATGTGGCCCAGGCCGTCGAGCTGAGTGCCGACACCGGCCCAGCCGACAATCATGTCGTCGTTGTAGGTTGTCTTTGTTGGACCAAGCGAACCGCCTGCGGTCTGACCGGGCTGCACAATCGTGACGGCGAATGTACGCGGCGGATAAGCAGGCGTGTCTTTATTGGTTTCGATCGCGAGACGGTAAGTCTTGCCTGTCGTTACGAGCTTTGTCGCGGCCAACGTCTTGGCAGGCGTGACGTAGTTGAGATTTCCAACTTGATCGTCCGGGCCAAACTTCGAGGCAGTCAGACATGGCTTTTGCTGAGCGTACACGCAGATGTTGATGACAAGCAGCAGAGCCGGGCTCATGCAAAGCCTTGCAGGAAACTTCATTTCACGATTTCTCCTATCCACAGATTGCACAGATTGGTTAATAGAATCTGTGTAATCTGTGGATGCGTATTTGTTTAGCTTTGCGAAGAACGAATTCGAGCGATTACATCAAGCGCCTGGCGTCCATGCGTGACGATGTTTGTGAGTGGTCCGCGAAAGTTCGCGATTTCCGGTTTGTCCT
>DASYPN010000351.1:0-3280 GCA_036006625.1 Pyrinomonadaceae bacterium
CCACACATCGTAATCGCCGATCCACGCCTGGCCGTTTGTCGGTCGCACACGTGTCGTGAGAATACCGACAGTCGTCGACTTTCCCGCGCCGTTTGGTCCAAGCAGACCAAAGATCTCGCCGCCCTTCACGTCGAGCGACAGCCCATCGAGCGCAACGATCTCGCGCGCGGGTTGATCCTTCCCCCTGCGCATTGGCCCAAATCCGCCCGCGGCAAGCGGTGGTGGGGAAGTAAAGACTTTGCGCAGTTCTTGTGTGCGAATACCAGCCGGCATGACGCCCAATTCTAGCCCATCGTCGCGCTTTCGCAAGCGGCGGCAAAAAAATCTTGTAAATCCTGGCCCATCCTGTTAATCCTGTCCCCATTAACCGTATGAACAAGACACTCTTAGTTATCTGTCTCCTCGCGAGTACTTCCTTTGCACAAGATCGCGCGGCCTCAGTAAAGATTGATCGCGTCGTCAACGAGCAGATGTCCGCGCACAAGATTCCGGGCGTGTCACTGGCGGTCCTGCGCAAAGGCAAAATCGTTCTTCTGAAAAGCTACGGACTCGCAAACGTCGAACACCAGGTGCCCGTCAAACCGGAGACAATCTTTCAATCCGGTTCGATCGGAAAGCAGTTTACAGCGGCCGCGGTGATGATTCTGGTCCAGGAAAACAAACTCTCGCTCGACGACCATCTCTCAAAATATTTTCCTGACGTTCCGGCGACCTGGAAAGACATCACCATCTACCATCTGCTGACTCACACTTCGGGCCTCGGCGACTATCCGCCGGAGATCGATCTGAAACGCGACTACACTGAAGCTGAGTTGTTGGCAGCGTTCAAAAAGGCGCCTTTGGATTTCGAACCAGGCACGAGTTGGAATTACAGCAATGTCGGTTACGTCACGTTGGGGATCTTGATCGGGAAGATCACGGGCAAGTTCTATGGCGACTTCCTGAAGGAACGACTCTTTCAGCCGCTCGACATGAAGACGGCGCAAGTAATTTCGGAAGCCGACATCGTACCCAACCGCGCGGCCGGATATCGTTTGGTGCGCGGTGAACTAAAGAATCAGGAATGGGTCTCACCATCGACAAACTCCACCGCGGATGGCTCTTACTACTTTTCGATTCTGGATCTTGCAAAGTGGGACGCGGCGCTCTACACCGATAAACCACTCACGAAATCAAGTCGAGAAAAGATCTGGACCGCCGCAAAACTCCGCGATGGCACGACAAAGGACTACGGCTTCGGGTGGCACCTCGGAAACTATCACGGCCATCGACTCGTCTTTCACGGCGGCGCCTGGCAAGGATTCAAGACCTTCATCATCCGCTTCCTCGACACAGACCTGACGATCATCTTCCTCGCCAATTCATGGGAAACTCGAGACTTCAAACTCGCTCGTGCCCTCGCCTCGGCTTTCTACCCCGCCTTCGGTCTACCTGATGTGAAAACAATCGAAGACACCGATCCTAAAACCACCGCACTCATCCGTCGCGCCTTGATTGGAAACAAAAAGTTCGATCGTTTTAGTTTGCCTGTCGCAATCATTCACTCAAGCGAACTGATCGAACGTAAGACCGAAAACAACCTGCGCGTGTATCGTTACCTCTTAACCGACATCGGCCGCTCCGCGATCTGCACAGTAAAACTCACACCCGACGACAAGGTCGCTTCGATTGAACTGGTTCAACTCTGATCCGCGTTCATCTGCGTAAATCCGTGGCCTGACACTTTGCACAAAAGTAAACGATCCGCGTCCTTTCTTCTTCGTCATCCTCATTCTGGATCGTCTTCTGCCTGAGCTGTCGAATCTTCTCGCCGCATCGCAAACACGGCAGGTTAGTGCGACGAAACACGAGGTGCCGTGTGCCGTATTCGCGGCCCGGCTGATACACGAGCGACGGATCGCTCGCCATTCGTTTGCGATCCTCTTCAGACGCGGTTGCGCTACGCTCGTATGCATCTCGCGTCAGCCGCGGAACTGTTTTCGACAAACAACCCAACTTGTGTTGCGTGATTTCGCCGACAGTGAGCCACGGGTTTAGCTTGCAGGCGAAAAGAATCTCTGCGCGCAAATAGTTTCCGAGACCTGCAACTATGCGCTGGTTTAGGAGTGCAGCGCCAATAGTTTCATCGTTGTGCTCGCGTAACCGCCACAGAAACTCCTTGCGATTGAATCTCCCGCGATACGGCAACGCATCGGGTCCCAGCGTGCCGAGGATCTCAATCTTCTCGTAAGGATCACCTTCACCGACGTTGAATATCGGCGCGGAAAGCAAAATTGCAGCACCACCTTCGACAACGATCCGTGCACGCTCGCGGCGATCCTTTTCCGGCAGTTCAGTTGGTCCAAACGTCTGCCAGCGCCCCCACATCATCAAATGTGAGTGAAAGAAGAACTCGCCCTCGATGTAACCCAGCAGGTGTTTCCCATGCGAGACGACGCGCTCAACACGTCGACCGCGAAGGCGTTGCTCATTTTCGTGTAGCCATTTTCGCGCGTCTTTTGTTCGTGCTTCGAGCGAAACAATCGCACGCCCGGTCAACGCCGCGTCGAGCGCGTCGGCATACTTTCGCACCTCGGGACCTTCTGGCATCTATGTAATCTGTGTAATCTGTGGATTAGTCGAAAGGAATCGTGGGCTTAGAGCCTGGCACAACAACGCCACCGCGATCGCCTGGAGTGATCGAGCCAAACCGCTCCGCGTAAACTTCCGCCAGCGGGCGCGCGCTGGGCGGAGCCAGCCACAACCGCAACAGGTGACGTTTCCGTTCAGAATCGGCGTAATCCTCAAACGCCGTGCGATCGTGCAGAATCGTGTGATTGTGCACGAGCTGAATGTCACCCGGCTGCAGCTCCATCATCAGGTTTAGCTTTGGATCGTTTGCCAGTTCGTCAAACAGATTGAGGGCTTCGATTTGAATGGGAGTGAGCGGTGCGACACCGGGGAAGCGCCGCGCGGACTCGATGTACTGTCGCTGGTAAAGCGAGGAGATGAGTCCGTCGTGATAGTTGAAGACGGGAATATTGAAATACGGTTTGCCACCTTCGGGAACTTCACCACGCCGATCGGTTTCAATCGGCTCCATCAACACTCTGAGCAGGTCCGGCCGCCGCCGTCGCATCTCATTAAAAATTGTCGTCGACGAAACAAGACTCGACAGTCCACCTGACTTCGCAGTCTGCAAACACAACAGACCAACAACATCGCACGAGTCAGTATGAAACGTCTGTCGTTCGCGCGTCTGATAGATTCGAGTATTCGGATCATCGCTCGATCTTCCGAG
>DASYPN010000352.1:0-3244 GCA_036006625.1 Pyrinomonadaceae bacterium
CGCGAGTGGCGTCACCAAGATGCAGTACGCACAGTTTCTCGCGGCGTCGCTCGCATACTTGTTGACTCGACAACAGGACGCAGTTGGTTTAGTGGCGTTTGCCGACAAGGTTCACACACACGTGCCGGCGCGTAATCGCACCGGGCACATGCGTACGATCTTCGGCAATTTGTCGATGCTCGAGCCTGGCGGTCAAACAGATCTCGCAGCGTCGTTGCATCAACTTGCGGAAATACTAACGCGCCGCGGCATCGTCGTCGTGATTTCTGACTTTTACGATCAACCGGATCGACTCGCTGAATCGTTTCAGCACCTGCGTTTCAAGGGACATGACATCGTCGCGTTTCAAGTGCTCGATCAAAACGAGCTCGACTTTGATTTCACTGATCCGGTGTTGCTGCTCGAAGACGCGGAGACACAGGAGCAGATGCCCGTGCTTCCCGACGTGGTAATGAGTGGTTATCGAGAGCGGATGCAGAGACATGTCGATGAGATGCGGCGCTGTTCAGCGGCCAATCACGTAGACTATGAACTGTTGACGACGAAACAGCCGTTGGATTTTGCGCTGTTCTCATTCTTGTCTCGTCGCTCTGGCAAGTAAGATCTTATCCACAGATTACGCCGATTATTTTCTGTGAAATCTGTGCAATCTGTGGATAGTTTTTCTTTTATGTCGTTCCTGACGCCATTATTCTTCCTCGGCGTCGCGGCGCTCGCGGCGCCCGTTCTCGTGCATCTCGTGCGCCGCACACGTGCGCGCAAAGTCCAGTTTCCCGCACTCGTTTTTGTTCGACAGGTGCCGCAACGCACCATTCGACGCCGTACTCTGCACAACATTCTGCTGATGCTCTTGCGCTGTCTCGCAATCCTTTTGATCGTGATTGCGTTCACACGTCCGTTTTTCAACGGTGGCAGCGCCGCGAAGGATAACAGCGCCGCCGGCGCCACAGTCATTCTGATCGACGACTCACTAAGCATGCGACGCGAGGGATTGTTTGCCGAGGCACAACGACGCGCCGAATCCGCGCTCGACGACGCCCGCAACGACGAACAGATCGCGCTGATGAGCTTCGACAAGCGCTACACAGTTCTCAATCGTTTCCTCACTGACAAAAACAGAGTGCGGTCGGGCATTACGAGTCTGATTGCCGGATGGGATGGAACGGATTACGAGCAGGCGCTGCGCGGCGCAGAGTCGCTGTTGAGTGAAGTCGAAACAACAGGTCCAAAACGGATCGTCATGATCTCGGACTTTCAAGCGCCCGGCTGGACGCCTGCGAGTGCGACTTTCAAACTCTCAAGCAGCACACAGCTCACAACCCTCGACGTCGGCGGAAACAACCCGGCGCCCAACGTCGCGATCACTAACGTCGAGGCGCGTGGTGTCGTTTTCGGACAGAAATACGGAGACGACCTGGTGGTCCATGTGAGCAACTTCAGCGACACGCCGAAGGACCACATCGAAGTCGACTTTCAGATCAACGATCAAACTGTCGAAAAGCGTGACATCAGTCTCAACAGTCGCGACACGCGCCTCGTGGAGTTTACGGGATTCAATCTGAACGATGGTGCGAACCGCTGCACGATTGATATTCACACCGGAGACTTCGCGCCTGACAATCGCTTCTACTTCATTTTGCGACGTGAAACTCCGGCGAAGGCTTTGATCATCGAGGGTGCTTCGCGTGGACGCAGCGACAGCCTCCATCTGCAGAGCGCGCTCAGTGCAGACGACGATTTGCCGTTCGCGTTCACACTCAAAAGCGCCGGATCGGTCGATCCGTCGAGTGTTGCCGATTATTCGCTCGTGGTTTTGAACGATGCCGGCCCGATCTCTTCCGCGCTCGCCGATACGCTCGTGAGGTTTGTGAATGCAGGCGGACAGATGATCGTGTCGACTGGTCCAAAGACGCAGCCCGACGCTTTCAACGCCTCCCTGCAAACAATTCTTCCTGCCGTCTTAAAGGAAGCGGTACAAACCAAAGGCGGCGAGAGTGTTGCGATTACCGAGGTGAAGTTCGATCATCCAATCTTTGAAGTGTTTCAGGAAAGCGGAAGACTAGCGTCGGCCAACGTGATCGGCTACTTCCGCTCCGAGCCGCGCGCGAATGCTGCGGTTCTGGCGCGGTTTGAAGATGGAAGCCCCGCACTCGTCGAAGCATCGACCGGCAAAGGTCGCGTGCTGTTGTTCACGTCATCGTTAGGGCCGAGCTGGAATGATCTGCCACTCACGCCGCTGTACCTGCCCTTCATTCATCAGATGGTGCGTTACGCTGGCACGCGTGAGGAAAAAGCCTGGAGCAGTCTTGGGGAAACGTTTACAGTCAGCAAGCAAAAAGAGGCGGCGCCACCTGCGGTCGATACGCCGGGCGGTGCGAGACTCTCTGAGACGCGACTCACACCTGACGGCGATCTGTTAGTCACGGCACGCGAGCCTGGATTCTATCGGTTGCGATATAACTCGACGCCGGGTTTCGCTGCTGTAAACATCGACGGCGCTGAAGGTGATTTCACGAAGCTAAACTTTAAGGAGTTTGCCGTGGGAGTGACCGGCGGTGCGGGGAGTGCTGAAGGCAGCGACGCAAATCGAAACGCGAGCGGTGAGGAAGTCGAAGGACGCCAGCGAGTTTGGTGGTCGTTGTTGCTCCTCGCGCTGTTGTTACTGTTGGCGGAGTCGTTCCTCGCGCGACGAACCAAGATGGTGAAGATGATCGGGTAACGCGGATGAACGCGGATGGAAAGGGCGATTTATATGAACCCTGAAACCAATTTGTTAGACGATCTTCTGAGGCGAGCACGTTCGAGAAGACAGCTTCTGATTTCGTTGCGTGGCGTCGCGATCTGCGTGGGCGTTGTAGCAGCTTTACTGTTACTCACCGGTTGGACCGCACATCGTTATCGCTACAACGGCAGCGCGCTGCTCACGCTCCGCATCGGCGCGTTGTTGATGGTTCTTGCAACGTTCTATTTTGCTCTGCTGCGTCCCCTTCTAAAGCGGATCAGCGATGCACGTCTTGCACGTTTAATCGAAGAACACTCACCCGGCACTGAAGATCGTCTCGTCACAGCAGTCGAATACTCAAACGGCAACGGCGAATCCCACATCACGCCTGCGATCCTCAGCCGTCTCTACCAGGACGCAAACAGTCTTTCTTCGATGCTCGACGTCGGAAATGTGATTCGACGTTCGCGACTTCTGATGTACGGCGGCGCCGCACTCGCGAGTCTGCTCGTGTTCGCCGGC
>DASYPN010000353.1:0-4977 GCA_036006625.1 Pyrinomonadaceae bacterium
GTCAACGGCGGCGAAGAAAAGACTGTCAATCTGCAGCAACTGACTCGCGAGTCGGCGCGTTCGCTTACCGGCGCGTACACGTTCTTCCTCGAGGAATACAATCTCAAGCCCGGCGATTTCATCTCGTATTTCGCGAAGGCGCGCGATGCAAGTAACGAAGCGACCAGCGACATCTACTTCATCGAGGTTAAGCCGTTCGAGATGGAGTACAAGCAATCGCAGCAAGGTGGCGGTCAGGGCCAGGGCGGCGATCAGGATCAAAATGCTCTTTCTCGTCGTCAAAAAGATCTGATTGCAGCTACACACAAACTCATTCGCGAAGGCGACAAGTACACGGATCAGGAACGCAAAGACGGTTACGAGGCCGTCGCGGTTGGTCAAGAAAAACTAAGAATAGACACACTCGAGTTTCTCGATCGAATGGGCCGTCGACTCGGCGATACGGAAGGGCAGAAGCAAGTGCAGGAAATGGCCGAGCACTTGAAGCAGGCCGCGAAAGAGATGGAAGGCGCGCCGCCGCCACTGCGAAAAGAGGCGGGCAAAGACGCGCTTCCACCCGAACAACGCGCGTTGCAGAGACTGCTTGCCGCCGATGCGATCTTCCGCGAAGTTCAGGTCGCGTTTGGAAATCAGAACAGTAACGGTGGCGGGAGTGGCGGTGAACGCGAGCAACAGGAACTCGCGGGCTTGTTCGAGCTCGAACTCGACAAGATGAAGAACCAGTACGAAACAGTTCAGCGCGCTCAACAACAACAGGCCGAGCAACAGAAGAGTGAAGCGGAACGGCGTCTCGAGGAACTCGCGCGTCGCCAACAGCAGGCACTCGAGGAGCAACGTCGACGCCAGCAACAGGGCGGTGCTAACGGCGGCAGCAGCAATCAGCGACAACAACAGGAACTGATCGACGAGACACGGAAGGCGGCGCGTGAGCTTGAACGTCTCTCGCGCGAGCGTCGCGACGCGCAGATGCAGGAGTTGAGTCGCCAGTTAAATCAAACGGCCGACGAAATGCAGAAAGCGCAGGCAGCCGCGCGTGGAAATTCGGGCGAGTCGATCGCACAGAATGAGCGCGCGCTTGACCGGCTGGAACAAGCGCAACAGCGTCTACAGCAAATGAGCGGAGCGTCGAGTCAACGTGGCGGACAATCAGGAGCGTCGGGACGGCAGCAACAGATTTCTGATTTGCGTCAACGTGCGGCACAAGCGGCGGCCCGACAGCGTGAAATTGCGAAGGACATGGAAAATCTCGCCCGTCGTGGTGGTCAAAAAGCGCAGGATGAAAGTTCAAAAATCACACGCGAACAACTGGCGGAGAGGAAAGACACGCTCGCTGACAGCGTTAACAGTTTGCAGCAGGATCTCGAACAGTCGGCACGCGGCATGGCTGGTGGCAGTCAGGGTCAGCAGCGCGCGGCGCGACAGTTGAAAGACGCGGCCGACTCACTCGCGCGTGATCGTGTTGCGGATCGCATTCGTGAAGGCAAACACGCGTTGAATGGCGGGCAGCAAGGACAGCAGGGCGCAAGCGGCAGCAATGATGAGCGCGCGATTGAGCGCAGTCTGAACAACGTGTCTGAGAGACTTCAGGCGGCGGAGCAGAGTGCGCGCGGCGCGAATGGATCGACCGCCGAAGAGAATCTCGATCGCACGCGGCAACTCGCTGACAGTCTTGATTCGCTGCGCCGGCGTCTCGATGAGAGAGCAGCGAGTCGGAACGGACAACAACAGGGGAATCAACAGAGCAGTCAACAAGGAAACCAACAGGGCCAGCAGCAGGGACAGCAAGGGAAAGAAGGACAACAAGCAAGGTCAGGCCAGCAAGGTCAGGGACAGGAAGGTAAGCAGGGGCAGAACGGTCAGCAACAGGGTGGTGAACAAGCTGGTGGTTCACAAAACGGTAATGGCTCGCAGAGCGAAAGAAACCGTGGTGGTATAGATCGTAACGGACAAATGGGCGGTGACTGGGGCGACAACCGTCAGCTTCCGGCGGAGATCCGTGAGCGGCTTCGTGAAGCTCAGGATCTGCGACGTGAATGGGGTGTGAGTGGTTTGGGTGCCGGCAGACTCGATGAAGTCATCGAGGAACTCAAGCGACTCGCTGACGGCAAAATGGACGGTGATGCGGCGACGGCTGCATTGCTCAAGGCTGATGTTGTCGAGCCGCTGCGCCAACTCGAACTCGAGCTGAGTCGACAAGTGCAGCAACAGAGTGGTCGAACGAATCTACGCTTGCGTGATGAAGGCGCCGCGCCTGAGAAGTATCGACGCGCGGTTGAGGAGTACTACCGAAGACTTTCAGGCGGACGTAGGCAATGAACGGTTGTTTCACAGGATTCCTGTGAAACTCAGTCATAGGTATCAATGACGACAAGAATTTTTACACGGCTGCTGGTACCCCTGCTACTGGTAACTGCCTTACTGATCCCAACGCTGGGCCAAAGCCCGTTCGACAACTTCGGGAACTTCCGCCAACGCCGCCGCCCGACCTCCACAAATTCATCAGCAGGCACATCATTCGGCGAGTACACTTTCGTCCGCACGATCTACGATTCACCATCGCGTGGTCGCCGCGGTTATGGCTATGGCGGTGGCACATGGACCACCGACTACCCCGAAGCAGATAACAACTTCATCGTCGGTCTTCGCGAGTGGGCCGGCACGAACCTGAAGATCGCTCCCCGTCCCGAAGCTCTCGAAATTCTCGACGATCGCATTTTCGACTATCCACTCCTTTACGCCGTCGAGCCGGGCTTCATGGATCTCTCGACCGAACAAGCCGCGCGCCTGCGCGAGTATCTTGCACGCGGAGGCTTTCTCTTTTTTGACGACTTCTGGGGCGAGTATGAATGGCAGAACGTTCAGGAACAGTTTCAAAAGATAGTTCCGGAGTATGAGATCAAGGATCTACCGCTGAGTCATCCGATCTTTCATTCGTATCTCGACGTCGAAGAAGTGGTCCAGGTGCCAAACGTCTATAACGCACAACGCGGCGTTACCTCAGAAAAAGGCGGCATCGTTCCGCATTACATGGGTATTGAAAACAAGAACGGCCGCCTGATCGCGTTTATCTCACGTAACTGCGACATGGGTGATGCGTGGGAATGGATTAACGATCCTGTCTATCCGGTCAAGTATGGATTGCCTGCTTACAAGGTTGGGATCAACGTCGTGATCTACGCAATGAGCCACTGACCCTCATTCTTTTGATACAGATTGATTCATCTGGCTGCGGAGTGCTTTTGTCTGCGACAATAAAACGCTGTCCATCGATCCTTCGCCACCCGTCGTAACCCATTGCACCATTGCAGTAACAAATAATTCCTTGAGGTAGGCAAACGAAAAATCCTTCGTTTCTTTGACTACTTCCCTCGCTCCGCGTTCAGTAACGCGCATGTCCATTTGCAGATCCCGATTCCATTTTGTGATGTAGGCCAGACGTTCAGCTTCTCGCGGCAGCTCAAAATAGTATTTGCGATCGAAACGGCTCGGACGGTCGAGGATAGAAGCATCCAATCGTTCCGGATGATTTGTAGTTGCAAGCACGACTAAGCCGGTGTTTGGTTGAAACCCGTCCAGTTCGTTGAGGAAGAACGACTGGTTGTTACCGTCGATCATCGAGTCGAGATCCTCGAGAACGAGAACACACGGACTGGCCATACGAGCACGCTTGAACACTGTCGACATGTTTTCTTGTTCCGTTTCATCCTCGGATTTGAAGCTGCGGATGTAGAGGCAAGGTTTTTCAAGCTGGTTTATTAGCGCCTTGAGCGTGTGAGTCTTTCCATTTCCCGGCGGACCAATGAGTAACGCGCCCCGCTTCCAGGGAATACTGTATCGTTCGTAGATGTGGCGGTTGTTAAAGAATTGCTGAAAGTCGTTTTGAACTTGTTGCTTCAGTGAATCAGGGAGAACGAGATTTTCGAAGGTCGCAGTTTTGATTGAGTTGAAGAGATCTTTGTCTTTTTGAAAGTAACCATCGTGAAAAACCAGAATCTCCGCGCGAACTTCAGAACACCATTCACAAACGGTGCGGAAGAAGTCTTCAGCGATCTGATTCTCTTCGGCAACGATCCAGTGATACCGTCTACGATAACAACCGTCGTTCCAGCTTATCAGCACCACATCCAACAGATGGCCCTGCCAGAGCACATTGAGCCAGGAGTTCTCGGTCTTTTTGCGGAGCTTTTTGCCAGCTTCTTCCCAGTCAGTTCTCACGTGATGAAAGACAGACCTATGCTCAACCAGCGAACACTGCCCCGCGCGGACAAAAGCATCGAGATCGAAGTACCCGTTCCGTCCATGGATAACAGCCTTCCCGGGATGCAGCTCCGCCAACTCCCGCCCGACGTGATACCCGATGTAGTCGTTCGGCTTGTAATGAGCCTCTTTAATGAAGTTTTCTATATCCATAACTTAAGTGGTGACGACAAGATCGATGAAACCGTGCTCTATCCATTGAGCTATGGTCCCCATTTTTTGGGGGACCACCGGGACTCGAACCCGGATCCTCGTCGTTATGAGCGATGTAGTTCCATCAGCATTCGTCACCAAACTTTCTAAAGTTGCCGGCGACAAGATTGAAGAGAGTCCCGCCGTGGTAAATAGGCGGACAGGGTTCGAACCTGTTTGGACCATGTACTCCCTCCGGCATTCGCCGGCAACTTGATTTAATACTTTGAAGCCGACAAAAATCATTGAGACTGCGCGGCCTTTCAGCCACACCTTAACAGGGCGATGTAGTCCCAATAGCATTCGGCTCCAAACTTATTTTGGATCACCTCCCCAATTTATATTTTCAATCACACCAACCCAGTGATTGGCGTTCAGGTTTCCATTCGCAAATTCCGCAATCACGTCGAACACCTGATCGGAGAATCCACCAATGTTCAGAATGTCGTGGCGCTCCTTCGCCTGCACAGTCGCGTAAGGCTGAATGTCGATACAAACCATTCGCGCCCCTGGATTGCGATTGCGAAA
>DASYPN010000354.1:0-3106 GCA_036006625.1 Pyrinomonadaceae bacterium
TTGGCGAACACGATTCCAACCGAGGGCGGCCACGGAGGGCCGCCCCTACAGTACGTTCAATTCTTACCCCACAACCGTCACGACTGACTTCGCGGGAATAGTGATTGTGAAAGCTCCTGAAAAAATGTTCACACCACCAAGCTGCATTTGATTCTCAGTCGCGGACGTTCGATACGGCGTCACACTCGCGGGCGCATTGACCAATCCATTGAGGTTCACTGTCACGGTGTGCGAAGTCTTCCCGGTATTTGCAAGCACAACCGCCACATTCCCGCTCGCCGGCCTGACCGCAGTCACCTGCAACGTCGCATCGCTCGACGTCGACGGCAGCAACACCGATCCCGGTCGAATGAACCGGCTGAATTGTCCCATCACGTACAACCGTTTCGCTACCTGGAACGAATCGGTTGACGGATCCGCATTGATTAGACCCTGGTTGTCGTTATTCAAGGTCATTACCCACCAGTAGAACCATGCACTGAACCGCCCTCCATTTAAAGCCTTATAGATCTCGGTAGACCACGTCAGACCATCATCAATGCTGCCGTTGTACCTTCCATCGAGATTGGAGTCTTCAGTTTGCCAGATCGGCTTGTTGTACTGCGTGCAGCTATTGCAAGGCGTCTCGAACTTATCAGTTCGCCCGTAGCCGTGTGTGGCTACAATCGAAGTCGCCGCACGCATTCCCGGATCGTTTAGAAGTGGAAATCCCCAGGCGTTGTCGAAATTTGAATAGTACGAAACTTCAGGCGCCATGATTCTCGCAGTCAATCCACTTGACGCGAGAGCGGGACGCAGATGATTCGCGACAAACGTATTCATTTCTGTCGTGGTCCACTCGCAGCTATCGTAAGTGGTCCTCATGTTTGGCTCGTTCTGCACACTCTCTACCTGAGCCTCAAAGCCGAGTTGCGTCTTCGCGTTGTTAAGCCACTGAATTTTGAGTGCGGCCAGATCGGGATAATACTGTGAACGGACGTGGCCGCCGTTGATGCAGGAATTGTTGTCCTTCATCCAGGCCGGCGGGCTCCAACTCGAGACGAGATATCGGTTCACACCATATCCCGCATTCACTCTCTGCAGCCATCGCATTCCGCTTTGGATGCCCCAGTAATTCCAATCGAAAACTCCAGGTGATGGATTGAAATTGCACAAAAAACTGCCGACACGCACCCAGCTCAAACCTGCGCTCGCCTGCGATGTGGAATACAGCAGGTCAAGTATTTGAGTTTGTTTGGCCGGCGAGAAGGCGTCGAGATCGTTCGCGACCCAGGTTACCGACGCGCCAAAGCCTTCGATTGTCTGTCTCGGATTGTTGTAATCAACATTCGCGGTTACATTCGCCGCGTTCGATGTCGCGGGTGTAAAAACAACCAGGCATACCGCGAGGATCAAATACCGCGCGACGCAGCGTCGCATGAGCTTCGATTGTGTATGATGTTTCATCTCGTACTCCTTTCTTCAGTCTCACTGCCCGTCGCCGTAGAGAATTCCACGGCCGTTTGTGCCGACGTAGACGCGTCCAAATATGCGCGGATCACCGCTGATTGCGGTCTCACCGGCACGACCCCATTGATGCTGATCGTCGTTGATGCGCACCCACGTTTGTCCTGCATCAATCGAACGAAAGATTCCACGCACACCTGCGACTTGCGCCGGCGCATAGAGCGCGAGGTACGTCTGTCCGGTCGCGGCTTTGCCGAAACCGATGTTGTCAGCTTCCTCGACATTCGCGAGCTTTGTGAAAGTCGTGCCCGAGTCAGTGGAGTGCCAGAGCCCATACGTGTTGTCCCACTCCGCGCCGCCTGCGAGCCAGATGTCTCCTTCACGACCCGGTACGGCTTTGAATCGCACTGGTCCACCTAACGGGAGACCGGTAGCTCTCGACACGAAGGTCTTCCCACCGTCCGTGCTCACATAAAATGTGCCGGACTTGAAACCGTAGAACTTGTTTGCATTCACACGGTCTGACGCCACACGCGCGCCCGCCGGTATTCCAGTCGAAGCGGTCCATGTTTTCCCACCGCCGGTCGTGTAGAAGACGCCAACGCCCGCGGGACTCCAAACGATCTTGCCGCCGCCAGTTGATGCGACTGCGACCGAACCACCGCCAGTTAGTCCGGATGGCTGCGAAGAAACTGCCGCCCAGGTCGTTCCACCATCACTTGAGACCGCGAGACTCTTCTCGCAATTCGCAGTATCACCATTCGCAGCGCGAACGATGTATGAGGAGCTCAACTCAGCGTAATCAAGACTCACACTCGTACCACGCACGGGCGCTGCCTGTGCGGCAGGAACAACATTCAAATCGTTGTGACGGAAGCCTGAGATGTCTGCGAGTGCGCTGATCAGCGGCGCGCCTGATGGCGGACTTATCAGATCCTGCACTGCAGTCTCTTCGATGCCCTGGGCCATTACTCGAATCGTGATCTGGCTCGTCGTGCTCACGTCCCATGTCGTCAGGTTTGTACTGCCATACAAAGTCGCGCCCGTGCCGTACATGAGGCGATTCGAATTGAAAGGATCGATCTCGAGCGACTCAGTCATCCAACCGAGCTTCGGATTAACTTCTGCGCCGGGCCTCCCACCGCCGCAGATGGGCGTGGCCGGCCACTTGAGCCATGGCGCGGCGGTAACGTCCTGCGTATAACGAAATGATCGACTCGGATAACGCGTCCAGTCCCAGATACGGCTCCACGTTGTGCCGCCGTTCGTGCTGCGCCAGATCTGTGTGTCGGGCCACCAGGAGCTGTAGCCTGTCACCATGATCGTGTTTGGATTTTGTCGATCGACGGAGAGACCGCTGTAGCCGAAGAGGTTGTCGTTCGTGTTCGACGAAGGAATCGGACTGATCAATGACCAGGCACCAGTCGCGGTGTTGAGCTTCCAGACATCGCCGTGTCCGCCGTCGTATGGACCACCTTTGTCGCTGTACGCGACGTAAAGAAAACCGCCGGTCGTGTCGAGCACTCCTTTGTGCGGCAGAAAGCCGGTGGGTTGACCTGGAACAGCGGACCACGTCGTACCGCCATCCGTGCTGCGATAGACACTCGTGCCGAGATCGGCAACGCCCACGTAGATCGTCTGAGTTGTGTTGCCGGGAGTG
>DASYPN010000355.1:0-6248 GCA_036006625.1 Pyrinomonadaceae bacterium
TTGTCCACTCAGTCGCTTTCTCTCCGGACGGGAACACGATTGCCTCCGGCAGCTTCAACCTCGCCGTGAAACTTTGGGACGCAGACACGGGACAGGAAATAGCCACGCTCAAAGGCACCGTTGATAACCCAAGCTTTTCATCAGATCCCGTCCTGGCCTTAACGTTTTCGCCGGATGGCAAGACACTCGCCGCCGGCAGCGGTGATCACATCGTGAGGGTGTGGGACACCGTGACCCATCAAGAAGTCACCAAACTTACGACTCACACGCAGCCTATCTTCGCACTTGCATTTTCGCGCAACGGAAAGATGTTCGCATCGGGGGGGTTGGACCACACGGTGAAGCTTTGGGACACAAAGACCTGGAAAGAACTGAAGATGCTGAGAGGGAAGGCAGAGGGTGTTCGTTCTGTAGTCTTCTCGCCCGACAGTGAGACGCTCGCTTCGGCTCATGCAAACGGAACAATCAAGCTGTGGAATGTGCGAACGGGGCGGGAGTTGGCCACACTCGAACCACCGAGTGACGGACTCAACCCGTCTTTCCGAGAAGTGTATTCCGTGGCTTTCTCGCCCGACGGCAAACTGCTCGCATCATCCGGTCGAAACCAGATCGTCAGTCTGTGGGATGTACACACACGAAGCGAGTTGGCGGAGTTCAAAGGGCATGCGGAGATGGTGACTGCTGTAGTCTTCTCTCCCGACGGCAAGACGATCGCTTCCGGCGGTTGGGACAACAACGTCAAGCTGTGGGATGTCAGCACGCGCTCCGAGCAGGCAACGCTGAAAGGCCACTCGAAGTGGATTACTTCGATCGCCTTCTCGCCGGATGGCAAGCGGCTCGCTTCGGCCAGTGCAGATAACACGGTGCGTTTGTGGATTGCCGCAACGAAAGGCGAAGTGGCCGCCGTGCAAAGCAATCATCACTAAAGAAACTCCAGCGATTTCCTGTAGTGCCTCAGTTTGAAATACGCCGAAGGCGTTGGCTAATTTCAGCCCAGGGTTCGAGCGCAGCGAGAACCCTGGGGTAGTAGATATGAAAAGAATCTGAAACCCTGCAAGGGTTCGCCAACCGCCTAACCCTTTCAGGGTTCGTCGCAAAATTTGAAATTATGTCCCAGGGTTCTCGCGATGCTCGAACCCTGGGCTGAAATTAGCGAACGCCTTCGGCGTATTCATCAATTTCAAACTGAGGCACTACCGGATTCGCGTAAATCATGTTAATTCTGTCTGACTTCATGTATATTGTTGGCCCGCGAATCGCCCCAAGTCTACAGGCAAAGGAGCACGAAAAATGGCCAATAACGTGAATCCACGCCAGTTTCTTGCCTTGAAACTCGAGGCATTGAGCGAATCGGAAGTAGGCGAGGTTTTGGATTACATCTCCACAATGGAATCCAAAAAACGAGCTAAAGCGGCGCCTTCAGTTTCGGAAGACGAACTTTTGACGAGCCTCGCTGATGCGCAGGAAAATCGTCGCGCTCGTCAGGCCTTTGAATGGGAAGCCGTGCGACGAAAAGCAGAAAGACGAGCCGCCGCAAGAGTCGGCACCTACGTTTGAAGCGACTTAGACCTACAAGCATTTGTACCCTCTTTACTTTTGCGTGGCTTAGTTGTGCCGTCGTTGCGGCGCAGGAAGTTCGTAACCTCACGCCTGTTCAACTCGAAATCCAAACACAGCAGCGACGTTTGAGTTCAAGCGACGTTGAAGAACGCCGCGACGCCGTTATGCGTCTCGGCTCAATGCGTCTTGCTGCTGCATCGCGCGCAGTTGTGCCGGCGTTGCAGGACGCAGAGCCGATCGTGCGTGCCACCGCAGCGAAAGCGATTCTCTCGATCGGCAGCGAAGAGAGCGCTGGTCTACTTCTTCCGCTGCTCAATGACAAAGACGAGTTTGTGCGTCGTGAGACTGCATATGCACTTGGTCACACGCGCAGCAGATCTGCAACCGCCGCCTTGAGCGACCGGCTCTTAAACGATAAAGAAGACGGCGTCAGAGGCGCGGCAGCTGTCGCACTCGGTCACATTGCAGACCAGGCGGCCGTGATCGCATTGGTGGGAACGCTTGCGCCGGAACTGTCAGCACCCGCGAAAAAGAAACAAAAGCGAGAGTCGAACGTCTTTGTGCTTCGTGCCGCGGCAGTTGCGCTGGGACAGATCAGGAGTCGTGCCGGAACTGCAGCTCTAATTTCTGCGCTGAATAATGAAAAACTTTCTTCAGACGTGCGACGTGAGGCCGCTCGCTCGCTGGGGCTGATCGGCGATCCAACTGCATTTTCCGCGTTGAAAGCCGCAACAACCGCATCCGATCCATTCCTCTCCGAAATCGCGCACGAAGCTTTAAAAAAATTAAGCCGCGGATGAGCAGTGTCATCCGCGGCTAAAGATTCATTGGACTAGTTCTCTGCTTTTTCTCCGCGGCCGTGTCCCTTCTTCGCGGCCTTCGAAGCAGCCGGGATCGGCAACCCAACTCCACCCGACAGTGATTCAGTTGAATCTTCGGAGCCGTCCGGGTTTTGCGCCATCTCATGGATCAACGCACCACCTGAGCTCTTCGAGAAGACCAGGCGATTACGAACCCCATCTACGTCGACGTGGACGAGATCTCCCAAACCGATCTGACCAGTAGCCACGAGGTTCGAAAGTGGATAGACGAGGAATCTCTCGACGGCTCTCTTCAAGTGACGAGCGCCGTATTTGTAATCCAGTCCTTCCTTTAGCAGCATGTCTTTCGCCGTGTCAGAGCACTGGAAAACGAACTTGGTCCCGGCCGACTGCATGATGCGATCCTGAACTGCCTGGAGTTCGAGATCGAGAATCTGACGCAGGTGATGTTCTTTCAACGAACGGAAAACTACCACCTTGTCGATCCTGTTCATGAATTCCGGCGAGAACTTGCGTCGCGCAGCCTCGACAGCAGTGCGATAAATCTTCTGGTCCACTTCAGTATCGTTTGGCGACTTCGAACCTTTACCGGGCGCGAAACCAATGCCGCCGGAAATCAGTTCCGACATCTCACGCGCGCCGAGGTTCGAAGTCATGATCACCATCGACTTCGAGAAGTCGACACGGCGATTGTCACCCAAAGTAAGCGTGGCTTTGTCGAGAATTCCGAGCAGCAATTGCCACAAACTATCAGAAGCCTTTTCGATCTCGTCGAACAGCACGAGCGAGACTTTCATGTCGTCGGTGTGCATCCGATCGAGATTCTCCTGGGTGAGCATCGGCGAAGTTTCGCGATGACCCAGATATCCCGGAGGTGAGCCAATAAGTTTGGCAATCTCATGCGAGTGCTGAAACTCTGCACAGTCAATCTTTACTACCGCATTCGGATCGCCGTACAGCACTTCGGCAGCAGCTTCGATAACACGAGTTTTGCCGGAGCCCGTCGGTCCCAGAAACAGCATGGTGCCGATAGGCCGGTTTGGTGGGTTCATGCCTGCCAGAAAAATCTGATACAGGCCACTCATTCGCCTGACTGCGCGTTCCTGACCCACAATCCGCGACGTCAGGCGCTCTTCAAAATCCTGCGCGCGCGGGCTCTTTTGATCGGGATCAAGAAAAACTGTACCGGTATTGTTCATGTTCGTTGTCTTTGTCACTTCACACTCAGCTAACATCGGCTCTTCTCCTTGCCAGTCAATCCTGGGGCTGGCCCAATGGCGTACTTGCAAGGAACGATCCGCACATGAAATTGATGCACGCGGAAGGTTTGAAGGTTTCCCACCCGCGTTTTCAGACCTGAAACGACAAGCAACCCGAACCTATATATACAATGACAATTCCTGTCAAGACTCAGCTGACAATAAATTGCACGTTTTAAGCCACGGATTACGCTATCCGTGTAATCCGTGGCCAAAATTAATCGTAATACTCGAGTCCCAGGTGGGTAATCAGGTCTTCGCCGCGTAAGTGACGAAGTGTGTTTTTGAGTTTCATCAACTGAATGAAGATGTCGTGTTCAGGGTACAAACCGGGAGCAGTTTGTGGAGATTTGAAATAGAAAGACAGCCATTCCTGCACGCCTTTCATTCCCGCGCGCTGCGCGAGATCGAGGAACAGCGCGAGGTCGAGAACAATCGGCGCGGCCAGGATCGAGTCGCGACAGAGAAAGTCGATCTTGATCTGCATTTTATAACCGAGCCAGCCAAAGATGTCGATGTTGTCCCAACCTTCTTTGTTGTCGCCACGCGGTGGGTAGTAGTTGATTCTCACCACGTGTGAGAAGTCTTTGTAGAGGGTTGGATAAACTTCAGGCTGAAGAATGTATTCGAGCACTGAGAGCTTCGACTCTTCTTTGGTCTTGAACGAATCCGGATCGTCGAGCACTTCGCCGTCGCGGTTGCCGAGAATGTTTGTCGAGTACCAGCCGTGGAGACCCAGCATGCGCGACTTCAATCCGGGAGCGATGATGGTCTTCATCAATGTTTGGCCGGTCTTGAAATCCTTACCGCAGATCGCGAGCTTGTTCTTATCGGCGAGAGTCATGAGCGCGGGAATGTCTACGGTGAGATTTGGCGCGCCGTTGGCGAACGGAATTCCCGACTTGAGTGCTGCGTATGCGTAGATCATCGACGGCGCGATCGCTTTGTGGTTGTCGCGCATCGCCTGCTCAAACGAGTCGATGGTTTTGTGTACAGCGTGTGGCTTCAGAAAGATCTCAGTCGACGCTGCCCAGATCATCACGAGTCGTGAACACTTGTTCTTCTTTTTCCACTCTGCAATTTCGTCGATCAACTGCTGTGCGAGCTCAAACTTGTTCTTGCCGGTTTTGACGTTTGTGCCGCTGAGACGTTTCACGTACGTCTGATCGAAAACGGCCTTCATCGGTTTGATCTTGCGTAGTGGCTCTTTTAGTTGGCCCAGGAGTTCTTTCTCGAGGACGCCCGCGTTCAAAGCGGCGTCGTAAGCGGAATCCGGAAAGATGTCCCACGCGCCGAACACGAGATCTTTGAGTTGAGCGAGGGGAACGAAGTCTTTGATCAGCGGTACCCGATTCTCGGTTCGCTTTCCGAGTCGAATCGTGCCCATTTGGGTAAGGCTGCCGATCGGTTGTGCGAAGCCTTTCTTGATCGCTTCAACGCCGGCGATGAAAGTAGTGCTAACGGCGCCGAGCCCGACGAGTAAAACTCCGAGCTTTCCCTCTGCTGGACCGATCTCAGTTTGTTTTGCGACTGGCATTCACTGTTCTCCTGAAACTTTTTTCAGGAATCATAATGTGCGACTGGTGATTTGAACCGACAAATCTTGCGCATTATTGGCGACGCATTGCGCCGTCGTTGTTTCGCGAGACGAGTCCCTGGCGAAATTCGCGCGGAGTTGCGCCGGTGGCGATGCGGAATGCTTTCGTAAAATGGCTGCCGCTTAGATAACCGACACGCGCGCCGATTTCTGTGACTGAAAGATCTGTTTCTGCGAGTAACAACTGTGCGCGCGTGGCGCGAATGCCGGCGAGATAATTGTGCGGTGATGAGCCGGTGAGTTTTTTGAATAGTCGCGCGAAGTGAAACGGCGAGAGATAAGACGCGGCGGCGAGCGCTTTGAGTGTGAGATCCTGATCGAGTTGTGTGTGCATTAGTTCAACGGAGCGACGAATGCGCCGGTCGACGAGACCGACGCGAGATAGTTCGAGCTCTTCTGAGAGTTTCGGCGTGGCATAGTTTCGCAGAATGTGGACCAACGTCTGTTCGACGAGTGCTCGTAGAACGATTTCTTTGCCGGGCTTTTCGGCGGTGAGCTCTGAGACGAAGTCCGCGAGGATTCGTTTGAGGTTTTGATCGTCGCTGATAGGTTCGCGTGAAAAGGTGACGATCGATTTTGGTGGAATCAAGCGCATTGCCGTGGCGTGTTGTATTACGAGCGAGGCGGAGAAGGTGAGAAAGAGTAGTTCGACTTGCCGGCCTCGCGTGGTGACGGTTGTGTTTGGTTCGAGCAAGACGGATTCAGAGCTTGCGAGCGTCTCGTGCTGCTCGTCGACTGTGTAGTCGAGTCTTCCTTTTAGTGTTGTCAGCAGTGAATAGCCTGAAGTGGCTTGATTCTGCCAGGCGAGCTGTTTTGCTCTGCGGAAATAAACGGAAAAATCTGGCGAGACGAAGAAGCGGTTAAGCATCAACTTAATTTCTCACGCAAAGATGTTTCACGCCACCCGGGACGTACTGTAGGTGTTCAGTATCATGACATGGGTAACACTTTCCTATCAGGACATAGGTAACAGTTGGAGGGGTAAGCTGAGGCCTCGAAGGAGGTCAAGAT
>DASYPN010000356.1:0-2241 GCA_036006625.1 Pyrinomonadaceae bacterium
AACGACTACGATAAGGTTCGTGATTGGATCGAGCGAGTAGTGCCGGGTTTTGAAGATTACAACGCGCGCGTGCGTGAGCCCGGTGGGTTTTATCTCCCCAATGCTGCGCGCAACAGAGTCTTCAATACAAAAAGCGGCAAGGCTGAGTTTACTATCCACGAATTGCCGAAACACGATCTTGGCCCGGATCAGTTTTTGATGATGACAATTCGCAGTCACGACCAGTTTAATACCTCGGTCTACACTTCGAATGATCGCTACCGCGGGATTTACGACGAGCGGCGCGTGGTGTTTCTCAACAGGGAGGACATCGCCGCGTTGGGCCTGAACGCGAGACAAGTTGTAGACTTGGTGAGCCATTTCGAAGGCGAAGAGCGCGTCGCGCGGCGATTTGTGGTTGTGCCTTACGATATTCCGAGTCGTTGTGCGGCGACTTACTTTCCCGAAGCAAATGTTTTGGTGCCGGTGCGCCACGTCGCCCTGAAGAGCAATACGCCCGTTTCGAAATCAGTGGTGATTAGCATCCGGCCTGCAACGGAGGAACCTGAGCAAACATGAGCCCTCAAACCGCGAAGAAAAAATCCGCGAAGAAAACAATCTCGCAGAAAACAGTCACGAAGAAAACCCGGAAGCGAAGCGCCGCAACGTCGACGAACAATGTGAAGCCAAAGCTTTACGCGAGTCTCGTCGTGCAGTTGCTGAGCCTGCTTAAAGACGAGCACGACCTCGTTGCGAACGCGGCGAATTTCAGTGCTCTGCTTTTCAACTCGCTGCCGAATGTGAATTGGGCTGGATTCTATTTCCTGAAAGGCGACGAGCTTGTGCTTGGTCCGTTTCAGGGCAATCCCGCGTGCGTTCGCATTCCGATGGGGCAGGGCGTGTGCGGAGTCGCCGCACAACAATGTGAGACGATCATCGTGCCGAACGTGCATGAGTTTCCCGGGCACATCGCGTGCGACCTCGCGTCAAACTCGGAGATCGTCGTGCCGTTGTTTGACGGAGAACGAATACTGGGTGTGCTCGATCTTGATAGTCCGACGATCGGCAGGTTCGACGATCAGGACGCGGAAGGATTGAATGAACTGGTGACAGTGTTTGTGGCGCACGAAGAAGGCCTGGAGTAATGATCACGATCAGGAAATCGAGGGAGCGTGGGCATTTCGACCATGGATGGTTGAACACGTATCACACGTTCTCCTTTGATCAGTATTACGATCCGCGATACATGGGCTTTCGCAGTCTACGCGTCATCAATGAAGACTTTGTCGCGGGTGGTCGAGGCTTTCCACCGCATGGTCATCGCGACATGGAGATCATTACCTACATTCTCGAAGGCGCACTCAAACACGAAGACAGCATGGGCAACGGCTCCGTTATTCGTCCCGGAGACGTGCAGCGAATGACGGCCGGAACGGGCGTGCGACACAGCGAAAAGAACGCGTCAGACAAAGACCGTGTGCACTTGCTTCAGATCTGGATCATGCCGAATGCGGAGAGCCTCGCGCCGGGTTATGAGCAGAAGGCTTTCTCCGAGGAAGAGCGGCGCGGGCAGTTGCGATTGATCGCGTCGGAGGATGGGCGTGATGATTCGGTGAGACTCAATCAGGATGTGAGTTTGTTTGCTTCGATACTCGATGACGATCAGGAAGTCGAGCGAACGATGGATGCGAACCGCTATGGCTGGATTCAGGTTGCGCGCGGATCGATCGCGGTTAATGGCGAGAAGGCCGAACAGGGCGATGGTGTTGTGATAGTTGCTGAGACGGCATTGAAGATACGTGCCGAAGAGCCTTCAGAGATCTTGATGTTTGATCTTCAGTGAGACAGGATTTCAGGATTCTCATGATTTACAAGATTCAATCATGTCAATCTTGCAAATCATGAAATCCTGTCCATATGACTCCTCCATCACCACGCCGCTGGCAGGCGCTAACCCTTCTATCAATCGCGGAATTGCTTGGCATGTCGCTGTGGTTCAGTGGCTCCGCTGTTGTCCCTGCGCTTTCTGCCGAGTGGCATCTATCCGCCTCACAAATTAGCTGGATCGCGATCGCCGTTCAGCTCGGCTTCGTTGCCGGCACGCTGATCAGCGCCACACTTAACCTGCCCGACATCATCAGCACCCGACATCTCCTCGCTATTTCCGCATTCCTCGGCGCCTCCGTGAATGTGGTCTTTGGTCTCTACGTTCACGATCCATCAACGGCAATCGCGCTTCGTTTCGCTACGGGTGTTTGTCTC
>DASYPN010000357.1:0-6625 GCA_036006625.1 Pyrinomonadaceae bacterium
GCGTAGCGCGGCTCGTCTGGTCCAAGCAGCGGCAATTTGCCAAGTCCGTAAAAGTAAAAGACGATGATGATGGCGAAGAGTAAAAGGTAGACTCGCTTGGCAAGCGTCGAAGGATGCAAGTATATTCGGCTCCGTTAATCCTGATAAATCTTGTAAATCCTGTAAAGCTGACCTCTGAATTAGAGCGGCCCAGACTAACACATAATGTTACGCACAGCAGTCATAGGAGTTGGCAGCCTCGGCAAGCAACATGCGCGTATTCATGCCGACCTCGCCGCCGAAGGATCGTCGGAATTCGTCGCAGTTTGCGATCTGAACGAAGAAACAGCGCGCTCGATCAGTGAAGAGAGAAAAACTGACTGGACCACTGACTGGCGTGAGCTAATCGGCCGCATCGACGCCGCGAGTATCGCCGTGCCAACCGAAGCGCATTGCGACATTGCGTGCGGGCTACTCGAATCAGGCATTCACGTCCTCGTCGAAAAACCCATTTCGCGAACGCTTGAAGAAGCCGATCGCATGATCGAAGCTGCCGAACGCGGCAAGGCAACTCTTCAGGTCGGACATCTCGAACGTTTCAATCCCGCGATGGTCGCGTTGCGGCCACACGTCCGCAAACCGGTGTATTTCGAGATTCATCGCGTGGGCCAGTTTACCGCGCGTTCGCTCGACATCGACGTCGTGCTCGACCTGATGATTCACGATCTCGATATCGTGCAGTGGCTGGTTGGCGAAGACGTCGAAGTCACGAACATTCACGCCGTCGGCATCGCGATCCTTACAAACAAAGTCGACGCAGCAAATGCGCGACTCGAGTTTTCTTCCGGAGCGGTGGCCAACATCACGGCATCGCGCGTCGGCATGGACAGGATTCGCAAGATGCGTTTCTTCCAGCCACACGACTACATCGCCATCGACTACACAACCAAACGCGCGTCGGTCAGCAGTCTCTCGCCGCCCGCTGAGGGTGGCTTGTGGCCGGGTGTGCACATCAAGCACCTTGATATCGTCGATGTGGAACCGTTGCGCGCGGAGATAGTCTCGTTTCTTGATTCGGCGCGAAACGGAACGCCTCCCGCGGTGTCTGGACTTGAAGGCCGAAATGCCCTTGGTCTGGCGCTGCGCACGCTCGAAAGAATCCGCCAGCACGCAGAGCATCCCGGCGTGAGTGAACTCAGCGCGAATGTTCGCTAGACTGTTGTTGCGATGCCAACGGCGAACGATCAACTGTCGGCGCTACTTCAGCAACACATCGAGTCCGGTGAGTTTCCTTCCGCGGTGTATCTCGTCGGCGAGCGCGATGAGATTCTTTACACGGACGCGCTCGGCTATTCGGTTGTCGAACCTTATCGCGTCGCAAACAAGCTCGACACGATTTACGATCTCGCCTCGCTCACGAAACCGCTCATTACTTCTCTACTCTGTGCGCGCCGAATCGAACTCGGCGAGCTGACTCTCGACAGTTCAGTTTCGCACTACCTCCCGGAATTCGATCGCACCGACAAGCAGATGATCACGGTTCGCGAGCTTCTGACGCACACTTCGGGTCTGCCTGCATGGCGTCCGCTTTATATTTTGACTGAGGACGAACCGGAGCGCGCGGCTGGCGCAATTGCGAATCTCGATCTCGAGTACAAACCAGGGTCGCGCGTGGTCTACAGCGATCTCGGATTCATCGCGCTCGGCGTCTTGCTCGAGCGCATGACCGGACACCGCATCGCGGAGTTGGCGCGGAAGGAAATCTTCGAGCCACTAAGTTTGAAA
The DNA here is from genome assembly GCA_036006625.1 of Pyrinomonadaceae bacterium. Lineage (GTDB taxonomy): Bacteria > Acidobacteriota > Blastocatellia > Pyrinomonadales > Pyrinomonadaceae > PSRF01. Next base: position 1,765 of record DASYPN010000357.1, read on the forward strand.
CAGACCTTTTTCAATCCTGAGGTCGCACTGCAAACGGGGATTGCTGCGTGTGAGACGGGTAACGCGTATGAGGCCGATATGAGCAAGCAGATGAATGCCGGCGTTTACGCGAATTCACGGCAACGTGTGATCTGGGGAGAGGTGCATGATGGTAATGCGTATTTCCTCGGTGGCGCTGCCGGTCATGCGGGGCTGTTTTCGACTGCGAGCGAGACGTTTCTGTTGGCGCAGCAGTTTCTGAGCGAGTCGACGAGATTGCTGGCGCCTGCGACGTGCAAGATGTTTCGAGAGAACATGACGCCGGAATTGGAAGAGGCGCGGTCGATTGGATGGCAACTGGCGGCGACGAAAGATTCGACTGGAGGAGTCAATCTTCCACCGGACAGTTTTGGTCATAACGGCTTCACCGGCACGTGCGTCTGGATCGATCCGATCCACCGGCGCGTCTTTATCCTCCTCACCAACCGCACCCACGCCCACGCGCTGCCGTTTGCAAACATCAACGCGGTTCGGCGCGAGTTCAATACTTTGGCGATCAAGGCTCTGGGATAAGTTTCACGCAAAGACGCAAAGATGAAAAAGCAGGCGCAAAGATTTCTCTGCGCCTTTTTTCACCTTTGCGTCTTTGCGTGAAATTACATGCGGAAGCGCAACGTCGTTCCGATCACATTCAGATCGCCCGGCAGGCTGACGCCATCGTTCTGGCGGAGATAGTAGAATTCCTGGGTGTAGTGCTTGTTGAAGACCTTGATTCCGCCGGCGGAGAAGCGATTGCGGACCCAGCGATCGATGCTCCAGTCGTAAAAGACCTCGTCAGCTACAAATAACGACAGAGCGAGCTTCGAAGATCCGACCGGATGCTCGACCTGAAACCGATTTCGATATCGCCACGACTTTGCCCCGTTGTTTCTCCAGCGTCGCTCAAACTGGTTCCGATCACTAAACCTCCATTTTTCGGCGGTGAACCGCAGCGTGACCGGCAGCGTCAATCGACTCTCCCAAACCTTGCGCCCACGAAATGGCTGCATGCCTATCTGTAACCAGTTCGGCGACACGGTTACATACTTCCCCCAACGGAAAGTGAAACCAACGCCGACACGCTCATCAACAGGCCGGCTGATATCATGGCCCAACCGCAACGTACCGAGCATGTTGAAATCAATATTCTTCGTGATCGGAACGGCGAGTTGAACGTCGGTCCACAATTGATTGTCACTCTGAATCGCCTGCGCTGAGGCGAGGCTGCTCAGTGCACAAAGCAAGAGACAGACGTAGAGGATTCTTTTCAACTCTTTGACGGCAGGACTGTGAATGATGTCAGCGCCACCACAACGCGCTCGCCAACGTGCAAGCGCGTGGCACTCGCTTCCGGCTTGGGTCGCGTGGCAATAATTGATTTGGTCGTTTGTCGCTCGGGTGGCTGAGTAGTTAGCAGGTATTTCTCATCATCAGTTTTGCACTCATCTGCGCTGCCAACGTCCATCTTCAAACGCACGCGCTCGTAAGCACCGACGAAAGCAACCTCCTCGATAATCGCTTTGCCAAGACGGGACGGACCAAGCTCGCGGGGATTCAACGAAACGTCTTCCGGTCGAAAGATTATCTTCACGCAATCGCCCGGTTTGAACTTCTCCTTATCCACCGTCGCCGGAATCTGCGCCGCACCGACTTCCAGATAATCTTGTCGCACCACTGCGTCGATCACGTTCGCGGCGCCCAGAAATGTCGCGACATACTCAGTCGCCGGCCGGTTGTAGATTTCAAACGGAGTTCCAATCTGTTCGATATGGCCAACGTTGAGCACAGCAACACGATCGCCGAGTTCGAGAGCCTCTTCCTGATCGTGCGTGATGAAGATCGACGGCACGTTCACCTTTCTTAGCAACGCCCGTATCTCGCGACGCAGGTGCACGCGTGTCTGCGTGTCGAGCGCGCCAAACGGCTCGTCAAACAACAGCACTTCGGGTTTGTAAGCGAGCGTGCGCGCGATCGCCACGCGCTGTTGCTGACCGCCGGAGAGTTGTGACGGATACTTTTTGCGGTGCTCTTCGAGTTGGACCAACTGCAGCAGTTCGTTCACGGTCTCGCGAATCTCTTTGCGCTTTCGTTTGCGAATTCGCAACCCATAACCGATGTTCTTCTCGACGGTCATCTTTGGGAACAACGCGTACGACTGGAAGATGACGCCAACACCGCGCTCACGCGCCGGCAGTTCTGTGACGTCTTTGCCGTGCAGCATCACTTTGCCCGTGTAAGGCATTTCCAATCCGGCGATGATGCGCAGGATCGTGGTCTTTCCACTACCCGAAGCGCCGAGCAACACCAGCACTTCTCCCTCAGCGACGTCGAAACTGATGTTTTCAAGCACGCTGGCCTTGCCGAATTTCTTACTGAGTCCGAATACACTGGCTGCGGCCGGTGACGAGGGTATGTTCGCCGCCGGTTCAACCGCTCTTGGAATCAGTGTCTCTTTTGCCTTCACCATCATGCCTCAGTCGACATCGAGCCAATCGCGTGCCAGAAAGAGCACGCTGAATATCAGAAAAGAAAAAAGCGCGAGCACAATCGCGATCGCGTTGGCGGCTTCGATCTGTCCTTCGTTGAACTTTGCGAAGATGTAGAGCGGCGCCGTTTGTGTTCGTCCGGCAAGATTTCCCGAGACGAGGATGGTCGAGCCAAACTCGCCGACCGCACGTGCGAATGTCAGTAATGCACCGGAGACAATTGCGCCACGCAGAGACGGAAGGGTGACGTGCCAGAACGTCTGCCAGCGAGTCGCGCCGATCGTCGCTGACGCTTCTTCGAGCGATCGGCTCATCGTATCAAAGACGGGTTTGATAACGCCGAAAGCGAGCGGGAACGTCACGAAGATATTTGCGAGGATGATCGCGCCCGCGGTGAACATAACTTGAATACCATGTGGCGCCAGCAGACGTCCGAGCGTGCCGTAAGGTCCCCAAAGCAGGAGCAACGCAAAGCCTGCGACGGCAGTTGGAATTGCGGTCGGCAGCGAAATCGTAACGATGAGAGCGTTGCGTCCGATGAAGTTGTAACGCGAGAGGACGTACGAAGCGAAGAGACCGAAGATCACGTTGAAGACGGTGGCCCAGAAGCTGGTCGCCATCGATAGCTTGAGCGCGAAGATGGCTTCGGGTTGCATCAGTGCGGACCAGAATTTGTCGAGCCCGTTACTCGTGCCGAAGATAAAGATTGATGCAAGCGGCAGAAAGACCAAAGGCAGCATCATGAAAATGAGCATGCCGATACTGAGCGGTCGAACCACGTCGAACCCACGTACGTGACGCATTGCTGGAGCAACTGTGCTCATGTCATTGCTTCACAGGATTAACAAGATTTGCATGATTTATAGGATGCATCTTGTGAATCCTGTTACTCCCGTCCCCTATTTCTTCTGCACCTGATCCCTAAAGATCTTCTCAATCACTTCCGGATATGCTTTATCCCAACCACCAAAGTAATCAATCGTGAACGGCAACTCGATATGTCCGAAATCCTGATTCGCCTGATTGAAAGCATCATTCGTGCTGGAGTAAAAGTGAAACTTCACGAACGCCTGCTGCGCCTCGTCACTCCACAAATACTGCATAAAAGCATCAATCACCGCACGCTTTGTTGACGTCACATTCTTATCGATCACCACCGCCGGATGCTCGCTGAAGATCGTCGATTGCGGCGTCACGACTTCTATTGGCGCCTTCGCTTCCTTCATCAACAGTCCCTCGAGCTCATAAGTCACGAGAGCATCGCCATTGCCGAGCTCGAAAGTCGTTCGCGCCTCGCGTGCGGATCCGGGCGTCGAAATCACGTTCTTCCAGATCGCTCGCAGCATTTGCAGCGCGCGGCCTGTGTCAGCCTCGCCCGACTCTTTCTTTGACTTCTGCAACTCCGACCCGTAGATCGCGAGTATGGACCACTGCGCCCCGCCCGAACTGATCGGATCGGGATGGATCAATCGAATTCCCGGCTTCCCGAGATCGGAAAAATCGTGAATGCCCTTCGGATTTCCCTGCCGCACGATGATCACGAAGGGAGTCTTGTTGACGATTCCGTTGCCAGCTAACAGGTGCCAGTCCGAAGTGACAAAGCCGTCCTTTTGAAGTCGTTGCGCGTCGCGTTCGATTGAGAGGATCGCAACCTCCGCCGGCGCGCCGCGGAGGATCTGGTTAGTAACTGTTTCCGAACCGGCAAATGACGACTGAAACTGCACTACCTGGCCGTGTAACTGTTTCCATCTCGCGGTAAAACCGGGAAAAATCGCCTTCTCGAGCGATTCCTTCATGACCGAGAAGCCGTAAAGCGTAATGGTGATATCACCGCTTTCGGCAGGCGGCTTTGGCAGACACGCGGCGACCAGTAACGCCGAGACTAACGCCGCGGTCGCAAGAAACGGAACGCTTCTGGAAGTAGTCTTCCTCATGAGGACCGTACGGCCTCCTGATTATCGGGACAGACCTAAAAGCCGCTGCCGCTTACTCTTTGCTACCGGGGGTTGCACCGTCTATAACATAAAGCTGGTGCTCGTGGGAATAGCGTTATTCCTTATCCACAGATTACACAGATTGTAGTAGTATCCGAATGATGTGTAGTTCCCTCGCCCGACGAGTCATCACATTACTGCTTGCGCAGTCGCTTTTTCTCCCCATCGCATCTGCCCAACAACAAGAAACACGGCCGCGGCGCACGCAGCCGGCGTGGACAGCTCCGTCTGCCACTAATCCCATCGTCGATGTACCGCCCCTGACAATTGGAACCACTCCGGAACCGAGGATTCGTGTGGCGCTGACTACGGATGCGCGTTCGGCGGTTATCTCGACGACCGGTCATCTGATGAATGCGAGTG
>DASYPN010000358.1:0-3818 GCA_036006625.1 Pyrinomonadaceae bacterium
AGCACAGGAGTCGCAGCTCGGGCGTGTTGAGTTTCCGACGTCAGGATCCGCGAAGGCGCAGGCGCATTTTTTGCGCGGGCTCGCGGCTCTGCATTCGTTCTGGTACGAGGAGGCGCTCGAGGCGTTTCAGGAGTCGACTAAGATCGACCCTGATTTCGCGATGGGCTACTGGGGCGAAGCGATGACGTACAACCATCCTCTCTGGTCCGAGCAGGATCTCACTGCCGCTCGCGCCGTAGTCGCCAAGTTCAAAGACACGCCAAAATTGACTGAACGCGAAAGAGCGTATCTCAATGCCGTTCGTTTGCTTTACGGTGAAGGCGACAAACGCGCGCGCGATGCTGCGTACTCAGCAGCGATGGAAAAGATCTATCGCGCGTATCCCGACGATCTCGACGCCGCCGCATTCTATTCGCTGTCGCTTCTCGGTATGGCCGGCGGAGAGAAGGGATATCGACTGCAGGCCAAAGCGGGAGCGATCGCCCTCGAGGTCTATCAGAAGAATCCGAATCATCCCGGCGCCGCGCATTACATCATTCACGCTTTCGACGATCCCGACCACGCTATTCTCGCGTTACCTGCCGCACGTCGTTACGCCAGCATCGCTCCCGGAGCTCATCATGCGCAACACATGCCGTCGCACATTTTCCTTCAACTCGGAATGTGGCCCGAAGCCGCAGCGTCGAATGAAGCTGCGTGGGAGTCGTCGGATGCGTGGATGAAGCGGAAGAATCTCCCGGTCAGCGTTCGTGATTATCACAGTCTCCATTGGCTGCTTTACGTCTACCTGCAACAAAGCCGGTACGACGACGCCGAGAAGCTACTCACGTTAATGAAGAAGGTGATGTCTGAATCGACTTACGACAACAAGCTGCGACCCGGCTACTACGAAAACAATTATGCAAACATGGCCGCAGCGTTTGTTGTCGAGACTGAAAGATGGAATCTCGCAAATGAACTGTTTCCCGAGAATAAAGCTCCAGCAACTTCCGAACAAGCTTCGATGATGGGCACTCACGCCAGTCACAATCCGGCTCCCGCTGCAGGAGGCGCAACATTGCGCACTTCATCTGCCAGTGTCACTTTGCCATTGTTTGTTCGTGGACTTGCTGCCGCGGTGAAAGGCTCCGACGTTAGTCAGATCGTCAACGCACTGCAAGCGGTTCGCTCGAGTCGGCCCGCGAATTCCGAGATTTTTGAACTTGAGATCCTCGCCTTGAGTGCTTCGATGAAGAACGATCCCGAAAAAGCGATTGAGTTGATGAAGAGGGCGACATCGTTGGAAGAAGCAACCAGTGCACCCTATGGTCCACCCAGCCTCATCAAGCCCTCACACGAGCTTTTTGGTGAGATCTTGCTGCGGGCGGGGAAACCCGCCGACGCAGCCGAGCAATTCAAGATCTCGTTGCTGCGTCAACCAAACCGCGCCCGTTCACTGCTGGGCCTGGCTCGCGCCACAGCCCAGACCAGCCGCAGATAAACACGATCGCTTACTTCGATCGAACATCGTAAGCGTAGATCGTATCCTGATCTCGTAGATACAACCGCCCGCCGACAACGACCGGATGTGTCCACGTCGGCAGATTACCCTGCGCAATGCGGAAGCGTCCCTTCTCCTTGTAACCCGTCGGTGTAGCTTCCACGAGTCCGACGACGCCATTTTCACTGAAGCAATAGAGATTCCCATCGGCATAGACCAACGATCCCTTGCCCACACTTCGATCGCGCCACGCGATCTCGCCGGTATCAAAACGAATGGCCGTGAGAATCGCACTCGAGAAACCATACAGGTAATCACCAATCAACACTGAACTACTGTGGTGATTGCGCATGTTCTTCGTAAACCAAACTTCCTGCGCCTTGTTGTCAGCCTTAATCTCAACCACACCACCACCAGTGTCGTAGTCGGAAGAGATGAAGACGCGATTCCCACGCGCGATCGGCGTCGCTACGTTTGCGACGTTGTTCGCCGGTTTTCCATACTCCCATAACAACCGGCCATCCTTAGCATCAAGTCCAACGGCGCGTTCCGCCGTGAAGAACACCACCTGCGTCGTACCGTTTACTTCCACGGGGATCGCCGACGAATAACCGGCCTTATCACTCTGACTCTTCCAAATCAGCGCGCCATTCGCTTTGTTGAGTGCGACGATTGAAGCGCCTGGCCCACCCGGATTCACCAGCACTTTATCTCCGAGTACGAGTGGCGACTCACTGATCCCCCACGTAATATTCGAACCGCCAAACTCTTTCAACACGTTCTTCGACCAGACGATCTTTCCAGTGCGTGCATCGAGCGCCGTCAGATCGCCGCTGCCCCCGAGTGCATAAACTCGATCGCCGTCGACAGTCGGCGTGCCTCTTGGACCATCACCACGATCGTTTCGAAAGGCGCTACCGTGCGGTGTCGACCACGCTTCCTTGCCGGTGGCGACATCAAACGCGACGACGTACTCGCGCTCGCCGCGCAATCCCATCGTGTACAACTTGCCGTTCGCAACCGAGAACGAAGAGTAGCCACCGCCCGCGCCAGACGCTTTCCAGACGAGTGGCGGACCTTCCGCAGGCCACTGCTTGAGCAGTCCTGTTTCCTTTGAGATTCCGTCGCGGTTTGGTCCACGCCACTGCGGCCAGTCTGCCGCAGACTGCGCGAGCGCCTGTTGGGCCAGCGCCAATAGCAAAATCGCCGGCAACAAAACCCGTGTGTTCTTCATTCTGATCTCCTTCGTGTAGAAAACTCGTCAGTAAGGGGAGACACGAAAGATCCATCCACAGATTACACAGATAATTCTTTAATCTGTGTAATCTGTGGATCAAGACGACGGCTTGAAGTAAAGCACTAAACCGCCACCGAGCGCGGCCAAAACAAAACCAAGATAGAGCAACGGATTCGGGGAAGTTTTTGGGGGATGAAGCCACATCGAATACAAAACGTTCACGAGCGGTGCTCCGGCAAAGACAAGCGGCATCACGTACGTCGGTAGTCCACCCGACCTGAAAGCAAAGATGATACAAACGGCTCCGACTGCACCGAGCGCGCCGGCAACTGTGGCGCCAACTGAGCCTTTCATAGTGAAACCGTTAAGCTCGCCCTGCGCAGATAGACTGATAACCGGCACGAGGACACCAATCAAGAAGTAAGCGACACCCACGCAAAGCAGGGCGCGCATCGGGCTGCCAAGCTCTGTTTGGCCGCGATGCAGAGCCGGACCATATAATCCCCATGAGAGCGCGGCGCCGAGAGCAAAAAGGATCCAGAGCATTAGGACCTCCGCGAAATAGGATGTAAACCACAAAACAGCACAACCAGCACACCTGCTTCACCTGTGCTTTCTGTGCTTTTTTGTGGCTAATCCCTTTTTGTGGCGAAACTGAAACTCGCTAAGGACTTTTACCGTAATTCTCTGACGCATTCTAACATCTGAGCCTTAGACATAGTGCAACTCATTTGTTAAGTTCTGCCGACACACGGGTCGATGTAGTCCATCCAAAATCTCGAACGGGGAGCCTTGAATCTTGAAGTTTAACTTTAGAACTCTCATCCTGGTTGTTCTTCCGCTTCTGCTGCCGGCTGCAGTCACCGCTCAGACGAATCGCGCGTCAGTCCGTGGTACGGTCCACGACGCGCAACAAGCGGTTATTCCGGAAGCAAAAGTCAGTGCGACCAATACCGCCACGGGTGAGCGCCGCACGGTGACTGCGGATAGCGAAGGTAACTATGCGATCACGTCTTTGCCCGCCGGAAGTTATGAACTGAATGCTGAGTACCCAAATTTTCAGAAATTCAGCCAACTGATTGAATTACACGTGAACCAGGA
>DASYPN010000359.1:0-1835 GCA_036006625.1 Pyrinomonadaceae bacterium
GAAAGAACACCACTCTGCCCCAATCAATCTCTTCAACTACCAGCGAGTCGAGAAACTCAAACTGGGAAGCTCCGGTGGCGGCGATCACATACGCGGCGCCACGCTCGCTGAGGGCCTGGTTGATGATTGCTGCGGCATCACGAGCAGCAGCCTGTCCCAGTTCGGCTTTTGTGTCGAAGACTTCTAATCGCAAACTGCTTCACCTTTCTATGTTCTTGGATACAGTCAGTACCGCCCGCGGTAGCGGGTGCTTTTATGGACTTTCCCATGCGCGTGTTGACGCAGATCTTTCCACTGCGTCGAGCACGCGCTGATTCTTCACGCCATCGTGGAAATTCGGAACCGGCAGTCGCTCTTCAGCCAGGGCTTGTAGCAACTCGAGAACGGTGTGAGTGAAAGTGTGCTCGTAGCCGATGATATGACCGGGAGGCCACCAGCCGTTCAGATACGGGTGGGAACGGTCGGTTGCCTGGATTGTTCTGAAGCCGCTGTTTGGTCCTGCATCGGAATAGACCTCGAGTTCATTCATGCGTTCCAGATTGAACGCAAGACTGCCTTTGCTGCCGTTGATTTCGAAGCGGTTGAAATTCTTTCGTCCGGTTGCGTAGCGCGTTGCTTCGATCGACCCGATTGCTCCATTCTGAAACCTGACGAGTGCTAACGCCGCATCATCCACGTCGACGTCAGCCATTTTGTCACTGTCGCCTACGCGCCGTTTGGTGACGAAGGTGTTGAGCATCGCTGACAATTCAGAAACTTCACCGACGAGATAGCGCGCGAGATCTACGGAGTGGGAAAACAGATCACCGAGCGCGCCCGATCCCGCTTCAGACTTGTTCAATCGCCAACGCGTCGGAAACTCCGGGTTACGTAACCAGTCCTGGAGGTAAGTGGCGCGGTAGTGGTAAATGGTTCCTAATTCACCGGCGTCGATCAGTTGCCGGGCAAGCGAAACCGCGGGCGCGCGGCGGTAGTTGTGACAGATCATGTGAATACAGCCGTGAGCTTCCGCTGCTTTCAACATTTCTTCGGCCTCGGTGAGCGAATTCGCGAGCGGCTTCTCGCAAAACAGAATCTTCTTCGCTTTCGCTGCAGCGATCGCGATCGGACCATGCGTGTGACCAGGTGAACAAATGTCGACAACGTCGATGTCGTCCCGGTTCACGACTTCTTCCCAATTGGTTGCGTACTCCTGCCATTGAAAGTGATCGGCAACGCGTTTCACTTCAGTCTCATTCCGCCCGCAGATCATTTTCAACACCGGTTCGTACGGCACATCGAAGAAGCTGCGCACTTGTCGCCACGCGTTGCTGTGTGCGCGTCCCATGAAACCGTAGCCAATCAGTGCGATGTTTAATTTAACCATTCGATTCTGTTTTCTCTGTTGCACAGAGGATCTTCAAACTCTTGCCGTGATGTATTCAGCGGAACGGTACGCGAGGGCCATGATGGTTAGCACCGGATTGAAACCGCCGTTTGTTACGTGCAGCGATCCGTCCACGACAAAAAGATTGTCGTGACTATGAACACGTCCCCATTCATCTGTAACTGAACTGCGCGGATCCTTGCCCATACGACACGTGCCGGCCTGGTGCTGTCTGCCACTCAGAACGAGGCCTGGCCGAGTGCTCCAAACTTTTTCACAACCACTCGCGCGCAGCCATTCCTCGCCGCGCTCGCGCATGAACTCGGCGGCATCGACAGTTGCGGGATGGGTCGTGCCGCTGAGACGTGCCACCGGAATTCCCCATTTGTCGCGTACCGAGTTGTCGATAGTTACACGTCCTTCCGGATTCGGAATATCCTGGACGGGCCCACGAACATGCATCACGCGA
>DASYPN010000360.1:0-9093 GCA_036006625.1 Pyrinomonadaceae bacterium
AGTGTTTGGAGACACAGCCAAATCGAGCTGCGCTTGCGAGTCAGTCGCGACTTTCACGCGAGCTTCGACTGAGTCAAGCGGTTGCCCATCGCGCAAAACGCGAGCTGTAACGCCTCTCAAGTTTGCACCGCCTAGAGAGACCCCGTTCACAACTGCTTGCTTCGAAGTTCTGTCGCGCGTTACCGAGTTCGGAGTGATCGAATTCACGATCACGCTATCTCTCGGCACGGCAGCAATGTTTTTCTCGCCGGAAGTGTTAATCGTTAGATTGCTTCCGCCGCCGGTGTTGGTGCCATACCACGTGTCTGCGATCTGAGCAGCCGTGCGCGCGACGTTTTGAATGCGAACTTCGTCGATTGTTCCGGGGAACGGCTCGGGTCCGCCCCCGCTGCTGTCTTCGAAGAACGCCCAGTGGCCTACGCGTAACGGATTGGATGTATTGAGGAGAGTTGAGACATAGTTAGCGGGCGGTGTGCCTGAAGCTCGCTCAACCCCATCCGCATAGAGGGTTAGCTTGCCCGTAGTGCGATCGGCCACCATTGCGACGTAGTGCCATTGGCCATCGTTCATCGTAGGCAGGTAGCGACCGTTAACCGGATCAAAGACCCGTCCGGCCATCTCGGCCTTCCATTGCCTTTGACTGGGGTCGAACACGTAAGCGCGCAGGCCTCCTGTAGGCGTCAGGCGCAGTGAGTATTCGGGCGAGACGAACTGGCCACCAAACGTGTCTTCTTTGCCTACCAAGGTGTAGGCTCGCGTCACTGAGGGTCCACCTTTGAACCAACACTCGACGGTGAAATTGCCGGTATCGATGTGTGTGGAATTGTTAGCGGTTTCAGCGACTATGTTTGCGTTGGCGCGGCCCTTGCCGAACTTGCCATCTACCGAAGTGGAAGTAGTGGCGGCAGTTCCTCCGATTACTGTGGGTACTGGATCGCCGGCGCCGTCGATGTGTACAGCACCGTTGCCAGTTTCATCCAAATGCCAGAGCACGACTGTCTCCGTGCCGCTGTTTGGCGGATTGGAAAATGGCTGATGATCAAGGATCGTCAATGAGGTGCTGAAGATCTGACCTGTCGTGGTGGTGATATTGAAATTTAACGGACCGATATTGGCGGTCACTGGCACATCCATCAAAGCGTCAATCTTTGTAGACGTCGTTGAAGTGACCGCGAGGGTGACGCTTGGTTGATCCGTCGTAACCGTAGCGCCCGCCAATCCAAAGCCGGTGAAGGTCACCGGAACAGAGAATGAGCCTTTCGGTATAGAGAAAGGTTGCATGCTCGACAGGTGTGCGACATCTGTTCCTACAGCGTCTGCGAAGATCCTTGCAGCGCTGTGGGCAGTAGTTGAAATCCGCACCTCGTCGATGAGGCCTGGGAATTCTTCTGGTCCGCCTCCGGAGCTTTCATCAAAGAACGCCCAGTGGCCTACACGCACCGGATTCGAGGTTTTTAAGAGGAGCGGCGCGAAGTTCGCAGGCGGTGTGCCCGAGGCGCGTTCAATGCCGTCTACATAAAGAGTTAATCGTGAAATTGAGCGGTCTACCACCATCGCCACGTGATGCCACTCGTTGTCATCAACCATGAGAGACCAGCGACCAGTAGCTGGATCGTAGACGCGTCCCGGCATATCGGCTCTCCATTGCCTTTGACTGGTGTCATACGCATAAGCATGTAAAGCGCCGGTGGGTGACAAGCGGAGGGAGAATTCGGGCGACACGAACTGGCCTCCGAATGAATCCTCTTTGCCGACCAGCGTGTAAGCGCGCGTCACTGGACCAGTCTTCATCCAGCATTCAACGGTGAAGCTGGATGAGCCAAGATATTGCCCCTCGAAATCCGGATCCGCTGCGATGTTGGCGTTTCTTCTCGCGAAGCCGAAGTGGCCGGATGACTCGGCTATGGATTGAGCGTCTGCGGTGCCGCCGGTTCCAATCGGTCCGGCATCGGACACACGTACTGCTCCATCGCCGGTCTCATTGAGGTGCCAGAGCAACCTTGTATCCACGTCGGTGGCAAACTCGGATTGCTCGCGTATGCGAATCTCAACGGGAACAACCGGCAGCCCGGGTTTGGCGTACACGAGTTGGGCCAAGCCTGGTGTAACGGCGGCAGCGACTGAAACTCTCAACTGGGCCTGGTTGTAACTGCTGGAATCAACGATCACCGTTGCATCGAGCAACTGCCCACCTCGCATCACGCTTGCCGTGACGTTATCGAGGCCGAACCCGGTGGCTGTGACCGTCGTGAATTGCTGGGGGCCGGTCGTCAGATTTCGAGGAATTTCTCTCGGTCCATACGAATTGATACGGAGGCCAGGCACACCATCGAGATCGGCGCGAATACGTTCTGCGCTGTGAGCTGTATTTGACAAACGCACGTCGTCTATCGTGCCAGGGAATTCTTCCGGTCCGCCCCCAGAGCTTTCTTCGAAGAATGCCCAGTGGCCTGCACGCAACGGATTCGAGGTTTTTAAGAGGAATGGTGCGAAGTTCGCCGGCGGTGTACCGAAGGCGCGTTCAATGCCGTCTACATAAAGACTCAATCGTGGTATCGAGCGGTCTAGGACCATGGCTACGTGATGCCACTGGTTGTCGTCCACGGGGTAGACGAGCGCCGGCATATCGGCTCTCCATAGCCTTTGGCTGGTGTCGAACGCATAAGCACGCAAAGCGCCGGTGGGCGACAAACGGATGGAGAAGTCGGGCGACACGAACTGGCCTCCGAATGAATCCTCTTTGCCGACTAGCGTGTAAGCGCGCGACACCGGATTCGTCTTGAACCAGCACTCTACGGTGAAGCTCGATGAGCCTACGTAGAGGGCGTCCTTATCCGGATCAGAGAAGATGTTGGCGTTGGCGCGGCCTCGACCGAAGCGCCCAGGTTTTTCCAGAGACTGGGCATCTGCCGTACCGTGGATACCCAGCGCATTAGCGTCAAGAACTCGGACGGCGCCATCACCGGTTTCATTCAAGTTCCATAACAGGAGCGTATCGAGAGCGGCGGCAAGCTCAGCTTGCTGGCTGATGCGCAGGTTAACGGCGACATCGGCCTGCCCGGGCTTCGACAAGACAAGCTGCGCAGTTCCGAGAGGAGCCGTCGCGAGGGCGTCGACTCTCACGATCGCCTGTCGCGGTGAGCTTGAATCAACACTGACCACCGCATCTACGACCTGTCCGTCGCGCATCAAGCGAGCAGTCACACCGTCGAGGTTGTAACCATTGAGAGTGATCTGCGTACTGGTAGAAGGCAGACCATCCTTTTCGCGCAGGACCTCTTTCGGATCGTAAGAGGTGACACGCAGAGGTGAACTGCCAATCATGTCGTCGAGAATCCGCTGAGCCGTGTGTGCGGTGACCGAGACTCTGATCTCATCAAGCAAACCCGGAAACTCCTGCGCCCCGCCAGTGGTTTGCAAGTCGAAGAACGCCCAGTGGCCGGCACGGAATGCATTCGAGGTATTCGTGGGGTTAGTGAAACCTACGGGCGGCGCTGACGAGACACGCTCGATGCCGTCAACGTAAAGCGACAAGCGGTTGATTGTCCGATCAACAACCATCGCGACGTAGTGCCATTGATTGTCGTCAACTCGATAGAGAGTGTTCGGCAGGTCGGCCAGCCACTGCCTGCTGCCGTTGTCAGTGACAAGCGCACGCAAGGTACCGCTGGGATACAGCCTGACACAAAACTCAGGTGGGCTGAATTGGCCGCCGAGTTGGTCTTGCTTTCCAAAGAGGTTGTAAGTGCGGCCCACTGGATCCGTTTTTACCCAACCTTCAACCGTGAAGCTCGAAGAGCCGGAGTAAAGCTCGGTGATGCCGCTCGTTCCGGTAATAAACGCACGGCGGCGCCCGCCATCGAAACGTCCCGCCTCGGCCGCCGAAAGGCTACCGGCAGTGCCGTGGAGTCTCAGCGGTCCCGCATCAAAGATGGTGACGGCGCCATTGCCGGTTTCGTTCAAATGCCAGAGCAGTCTGGTATCAGGCTCAACACTGAGCGTGATGTTCGAGAGCTCGATAATGCGGAAAGGCAGCGAGGCCAGGCCGGCGCTCGAAGAGATTACGATTTGTCCGTCACCAAGAGGCGCATCGGACGCGACGGTGATTTGCACTCTTGCCTGCGTCACCGAGCTGGAGAGGACTTGTGCCGTCACCTGCGCGCTGGACGGACCCGTAATAGATGCGATTGTCCCGGCGAGATTGTAACCGTTCAGTTGTACTTCGGTTGTTGTGCCGCGCGCGAGATTCGGAGGACTGGTATTTGCGATCGTGATCCCGAGTGTGCCCTCGGTGCCGAGGTAAGTCTTTTGAATCTGATCGGAGCTATGCGCAGTCGAGGAGACTCTAAGTTCGTCGATAATTCCGGGGAAGGCGGTCGGCCCATTGGGCGTCGCCGCATCGAAGGCCCTTTGTCCAACGCGAAGCACCTGTGTACTGCTGACAAGAGTGGTTAAGCCTGTCGGTGGCGCTGAGAAGGCGCGTTCGATGCCATCAACATAAAGCGACATCCTGCTGTTCGTTCTGTTCACGACCAAAGCAATCTGGTGCCATTGATTGTCGTCAACTTTATAAACACTTGAAGGTACATCGGTGACCCACTGCCTGCCGGCGGAGTCTTGGGCGAGTGCGCGCAGATTCCCATTCGGCGACAGCCGCACCGTGTACGACGGGAAGGCACTTTGGCCGCCAGTAGAATCCTCATGACCAACGATCGTGTAAGTACGGGGCACGACGCCGGTCTTCACCCAACATTCGACCGTGAAGCTCGTGGTTGGGAAATAAAGCTGACTACTTGTATCGGAGACGATTCCGGCGTCTGATCTGCCAAAGGCAAAGCGCCCTGGTTGCGCCAGCGAAGTCGAACTCGCCGTGCCGAAAATCGATCGAGTTATTCCTGAATCAACAATGCGAATAGCGCCGTTCGCCTGTTCGTCCATGTGCCAGAGAAGGACCGTGTCGGGTTCTGTAATGAACGGCGTTCGTGGATCAGGCTGGTAAGTGAAACCATTAACCAACACACCCGTGCCGCGATCCGTGCTTATGCGGATGGTGGCTGGTCCAGGTGTACTGGCCGGAGTGATGATAGTTAGCACGTCGGGTGATCCGGCGACAGCGCTCGTTACCTGCGTCGGGATGTTGTTGATAGTGATGGTGGGCGCTATACCGCCAGTACTTAAGAGACGTGCACCGGTGATCGTTACAGTCGTGCCGCCGTGCTGGTTGCCGGTTGAAGGTGTGACGCTGGTGATTTCAGGAGCATCGACGTCGAGTGTGAAATTGATTACTCCGGTCGTCGAACTCGTGCCGAGATTGTTCGTGATAATTGCCTGGACCGCATACTGACCTTCCGCGAGGAATGCTGGAGGCTGGTACGTGAGACCGGTTTGCGTAACGACCGCAGGCACTGCAACCAATGGTGAACCTTGCGGCGCTAACAACAGTTTTGTAGTCGATACATTGATGCCGGTGTCGTCTGTGTACGTAACTGCGAAGACGGGCTGTAGCGACGATGTAACGAACATCCCGTCAACGGCAGGCGCGCCGCCGATGGTGAAGCTGGAGATCGCAGGGCCAGACCCGTCGATATCGAAGCTTGCGGTGCGCAATGCGCTCACGTTGCCCACGTTGTCCGCCACTTGCACTGTTACCGTGTGATGCCCACCCGTGAGTGCTGTGCTGGGAGTGAAAGTGACCTGGCTGCCGGTCACGCTCGCGCTCTGGGTGACGTTTACGTTGTCAACAGTGAGTACAACCGAACTCGTCTTGATGCCCGAGAGATTGTCGTGGTAGGTAGCAATGATCGTTGGCGTGAAATCGCGCACGGTGGCACCGTCGATCGGCAACGGATCGACAACAGGCGCCGTGAGATCCTGCGTTGTGAAATTATGGGCCAGGGCTTGCGTTTGGGTATTACCCGCAGCATCGCGTTGTCCATTGACGTTGATGGTGTAGGTCGTGCTGTCGGCGAGAGCGACGGCGGGCGTGAACGTTGCCACGCGTCCATCTGGACTCAACGCATAGCTGCCGGCGAGCGGCGGATTCGTAGATTGAGCAACCTTAATTATGTTCGCAAGATTGTCATTGCTATTAATCGGCTCGTTGAAAGTGACCACCACGCTCGTGCCGACTGAGACTGCTGTGGCGCCGCCTGTCGGACTGGTGGAGTTAACGATTGGAGCGGTTTCGTCAGCAGTCGTGAAAGTAGAAGTGAACGCGCCGGCAATGCGGATACCGGCTCGATCTTCAACCTGGTTGACGAATACTTTGTAGACGGAGTTTTCAGCCAGGCGACTGCTCGGCGTCAGTGTTATCACGCGACCGTCAGGCGACAGCGCGCGGGTGGCAGCGATGCTCGAGTTGTTAAGCTGTAATTGAACAGTTCCCGAGTTGACTGTGCTTGCCTCCGCAGGCTCAGAGAGAGTGATCGTGACGATCGTTCCATTCGTCGGCACCGACACTGCTCCATTCGCCGGCTCGACTGACACAACACTGATCGGCGTGCTGTCGAGCAGCATCGTACCGACATCAACTATCTGTCCGTTGGTCGCAAGAACAACGTTCTTAGCGCGCGCAATTCCACCTGAAACTTCATCGGTAACGTTGATGTTGAGCGTGCCGAGCGGCACGTTGTTCAAGGTCCAGATCCCGAGAGCACCGGAATGAGTAAAGAAAGACACCGTTCCGCTTGGGCGCGTGAGTGTGACCGAAACCGAAGCGCCCTGTACGGGAGTAGATCCATCCGCCGAATAGACTTTACCTGTGACGGTCCCTGCATCTTCCAATTGCAGGTTGATGTTTGTGGTCTGGCCCGCAAGTGCATCGCCAGAAGCGGAGCCGACTGCAACACGACCTGGTACTGTCAATCGTAACGAGAATGTACCGACTGGAACGCCGGTTAATTCGAAGGCGCCATTCGGCTGAACGGAAGCGTTAAGAATGACAGCCGGACTCCACACTGAGTTTGTGAAGACGACTGTTCCTGACGTGAGCGGCGTGCCGTTGCTGTCGAGCGCGGTGCCGGAAACGGTGCCGACGCCATTGAGCGTCACGTTGGCAGTGATCGTTCCACCGGGCTGCGTTCCCGAAACAGGCGCAGCTTCGCCCCGGTCATAACCCACCGGCGCTTCGGCGCGAACTGTTACTGTGCCGAGAGGAACGAACGCGAGCGAGTATGCGCCTTGATCATTCGTCACTGCCTGGAGCACACGACCAGCGACAGTGATCGTTACTTGCGCTCCGGGTACCGCCTCAGTTCCACCGTTTCTGTACACAGTTCCGCGAACAGTTTGACTCGCCTCGAGAGCAATGTTGACGATCGTGTCCGGCAACGGCTCGACCGTTCCTGATATCGTCCCCGTCGCTGAACCTGTTTGACCTCCAGGCGCGTCGGAAACAGTGATCACAAAACGACCAACCGGAATGCCGGTGAAGCGGTAATGACCAGTCGGATCTGTGGTAGCGTGAAGGTCAGCGCCGCGCACACCGGAGCCGTCTGCAGTAATGTGAACCAGGACGTGGTCCACGCCGATGCCATTAGCAGTGACTTGCCCGCTAACAGCGCCGATCGGCAACAGCAAGACGTTGACGACAACCGTTTCACCTTGCGTGCTGACTGTACCGGCGGCACGACCGACACGACCAGTGTGATTGTCAAAAGCATCGAGAGTGAAGTCACCGGTCGGCACGTTCACAAACGAGAACTTCCCGGTGTCCGGTTCTTCGGAAGTCACGGTGAAACCAATCGAGCGTCCGCCAACTCGCAGTTGGACATCCGCAAGACTGATCGCAGTGGTTCCATCAGGTAGATAGACGTGTCCTTCAACGTTGCCCGTCGCCTGAAGTTGAACCGAAACGTCGACGGTCGAATTGATCACGACGTTTGCGTTGGCGCGACCGCCGAGTCCAAACCGCGTCGCCGAGATCGCATACGAACCTTCCGGCAAGTTGTTGAAAACGATCTGGCCGTTGCTCTCAACGGGCACAGTTGTAAAGCGATGCACGTTTGGATAACTCGTGCCGTCGATAGTCACACTGCCGCCTGTTGCAGGCTGGCCGGCGCCATCCAACACCTGTACGCGCAGAGTTCCGAGTCCGAGCAGTCGCAGATCGAACACAGCATCCTTGTTGCGCTCGACGGAAATGAGGATTCGATTCGTCTGACCACTCGCGGGATCAGTGGCGGTAAGGTTGTAACTACCAGCAGAGAAAACTTCGCCGAATTCATAGTGTCCGTTTTCGTCAGTGTGGACGGTTGCATCGGCGAGTGAACCGCCGCTGAGTGTGACTTTGATACCTGGACCAGCGGACGTTGTGCCGTCAGGCCGGAATATGTTGCCCTGGATCTTTCCGGCAAGTGTGCTGACAAGGGTTAGATTCGCTTCTTCATTACCGCCGGGAGGCAGAGTTCCACCAACACTCACGCGCGTGGGAAAGAAGACGTTCGAAGTCGTGATGCGATACGTTCCGGGATTTAATCCGGACAACGAGTAAGTGCCGTCGACAGCCGACTGAGTTGAGAGCGGGGGCTCTGTTGAAAGCAGTCCCCAACCAAATCCGCGCGTAAGATCCGCATGCGGAACGTATACGCTCAACTGAGCGATCGTGGGAGTCACACCGTCTGGCTGAAAGACCTTGCCGTGAATTGTGCCGGGGCGGAAAGTAGCGTCACGCGTCAGAGTTTCACCTGGCAACAGCTTGATTGGCGTGTTGACAGCGTAACCCTTTGCCTCGTCCACGATGCGCAGGGTGAAATCCCCGGGCTGAATATTCGGAATTGTGTATTGACCTTGAGCATTCGTGTTGAAGATCTTGAATCCATCAACCGAAACGCTAATCCCGGCGGCTGGCACCGGCGTCGATGTGCCCTCTTTGATGAGGTAAACCGTTCCCTGCAACGTACTCGGACGCAGGATCACGATGTTGATACCGCTGGTCGTTTGTCCTACCTGTACCAGTGCCTGCGCTGCACCGACGCGTTGCGAGACCGGCTCGAAAGCGGAGATGTTCAGATTACCCGCAGGAAGACTCTTAAGCTCGTAATTCCCGAAGCTGTCTGTTTGGACCGCACGGCCCGCGGTGCTCACAAAGACATT
>DASYPN010000361.1:0-5335 GCA_036006625.1 Pyrinomonadaceae bacterium
GGCATCCCAGAAAACCTTCGTCACATACCACGGACGATAACCGTCGTGGACCAGTAGACCATAGCCCAACGGCCTCAGCCTGCGATTGACGCGGACGAGCGCTTCGGCAGGTGCTCGTTGCAGGAAGGCGCGTGGCTGAGAATAGAACTCTGTGCCGAATAAGTTGTTGCTGGTGGCGTAACGAACGTCGAGTTTGATCGTGTCGTCAAGCTTGCGGAGTTCGACTAGATCTGAAGGCAGAAAATCTCCGGTCTCCTGTGGCGGCTGCGCGTTGAGTGCTTCTTTGATCAACTCCTTGACTGGTCGCAGCGGTTTAACTTTGAGTTGCGTTGCACCTTCTTCCGGACCAAGTGGCCGGCGTTCATAGATAAACGCATCAATCTTCAGGTGCGAGACCTTTTTATTCTTATCGCGCAGGAAGAAATTCGATGAGACCTCTTTCGCCCGCGCCGTTTCGCCGCGCTTGAGTGCGACGAGCTTCCCATCCTTCTCGAGAACGATGAGCGTCTCGCCATTCTGGCCGACGTATTCGCCGAGAAACGGGCGCCATTCGACGGGCGCTGGGGCAGGCTTTGCTGTTTGGGCGATTGCTGTTGAAGCCAACAGCAATACGAGAAATATAATCGTGTTAATCTTGCTCAAATCCTGTAATCCTGTGAAACCAGCCTTACGACAACACGGCCTTCTGTATCTTCTCGAGCGCGCCATTCAATATATCATCCTCACGCGCGATGCAGAGTCGCATGTAATTATCATGCGCATCGCTATCCGCAAAAGCACCTCCAGGCACGCCCGCAACACCCTTGCTTATCAACATCTGATTGAAGTCGATGGCATCGCCAAATCCCTCCGGGATGCGCGCCCAAACATAAAACGCCGAACTCGAGTCGTAAATCGTGAATCCGGCCGCGGTCAGTGCGTCGACTGCTATCTGTCGCTTTGCCATGAACTTGTCGCGCAGCATCGCATAGTAATTCGGGTCAGACATCAACACTTCGGCGAGCGCGAGTTGCAGTGGTGTCGGCGAACAAACGTAGAAAACATTGTTCGAGTTATTCATCGGCGCGATCAGCTTTGGATCGCCGTAGACGTAACCCAGTCGCCAGCCCGAAATATTCCACGACTTCGAAAACGAGTTAACAGTGATCGTTCGATCCCACATGCCGTCGAGCGTCGCCATCGAGATGTGCGTTCTGTCGCCTACAACGTAGTGCTCGTAGACCTCGTCGGCGATGCACAGCAGATCAAATTCGTGACACACCGCGGCGATTGCTTCGAGCTCTGCTCTTGTAAACACTTTGCCCGTGGGATTCGCCGGACTGCACGCGATGATGGCGCGCAGAGGAAACTGTTGCCGGTCCTTCCACTCGCGACATCGCGCACGCAGTTCATCAACATCGAGCTCCAGACCCTCACCATGCAGTGGCAACACATTCGAGTGACCGCCAAGCTCATCAAGTATGCGACGGTGATAGGGGTAATAAGGTTCAAAAACGAGCGCTGAGGAATCTTTTAAGTGTGTGTGCGCGATTGCAATAAGCGCGGCCGTCGCTCCCGGCGTAATTAGCAACTGCAACGGCGTCGCTTTGGGATCCACCTCGATGTTATTGAAGCGCGCGATCTTTTGAGCCACTGCTTCGCGCAGCTCGCCGACACCTTCGGCCGGGCTGTAATGATTGCGGCTCGAGCTGATAAATCGATCCGCCGCCTCGGCGAGTTTTGGATTGATGGCGAGCTCAGATTGGCCCTGGACCAGATTTCCGGTGGGTGGGACGAGCCGGGTGATGGTGCGTATTTCTGGCTGCGTTTTGGCGGTTTTGACGTTCATTGCACTTCGCGCTGTTCCTTGCATGAGAATTCAGTAAGTAGAACTAAAGCGCAAAAGATTACCAGCGAACGCGAACCAAAGCACGCCGAGAGAGGCAAGCAACAAAATTGTT
This sequence comes from Pyrinomonadaceae bacterium, assembly GCA_036006625.1. Lineage (GTDB taxonomy): Bacteria > Acidobacteriota > Blastocatellia > Pyrinomonadales > Pyrinomonadaceae > PSRF01. The sequence continues at coordinate 1,941 of DASYPN010000361.1, forward strand.
GCTTGTATTTTCATCCAGATACTCCCTCGTTTTCCAAACCACGTGAGCGCCGCGTTGACGAGAACGACGAGCGATCCGATCGCTCCGATGACGCCCACAATCTGAATCAACCGAAACCATCGAGTTCCACGATCGCTGAAGACTTCGAGGTGTTGGAGGCCATACGTCGTAAGTCCGAACAGAGCGCCGACGAAGATCAAATTGAGCACAAAAACCACCCGCACGAGGATTCGCAGCAGTCGCTCACGGGGACTCAACTCCAGCTTGTGACCGTAGTGACGTCTCACAAACCAACCGACGGGCCAGAGTATCAGTGTGAGTAACATCAGCACGAGGGAGATCACGAGCACAGTTACGAGCAACTTTCCGTTTTGCAACGCACCGACCCGTTGGCCCACAAAAAACGGGTACGGCAAAACCATTTGCATGACACCGTTCTGATCGGGTTTGAAGACGAGTTTGTCCTGACCACCACGCTCGAGGAACGTCATCGGGCCGATCGCCTGCCACCGTTTCGGTTGGCCATTCGCGCCTGTTAGAGATGGTACTTCAATGTCGCCATCGTCAGTCGGCGTCACTGTGAATTGTCCGAGCAACGAAGCCGTTTTCAGGAATGACATTTCAGCACGACGGCTCAGTTCGTACCGGCCGGCGACGGCTTTGGCGTCTTCTTTCGCAGTGGCAGAAGTCGGGGGTGTTGCCGTGTATGGATAGTAACGATCGAGAAACGCTTGCCACAGGTTTGTTCGTCCCGGGCTATCGCTACGCCCGCCACTGTTGTACGAGACGAAGAAACCAACCTTCTGGTCCAGCACCAGGTGTAGATCGCTGTGAAAGAAAACCGTGTCGCCGCCATGGCCGATGATGCGGTGGCCGTTACGCGATTCCTCGTAGAAGCCGTAACACATCGCATTCATGTTGTCGTCGAGAGCAAACAGACGACTGTGCATGAGGCGCGCTGTCTCTGGTTTGAGAATCCGCGCGTTGCCAAGCTGCCCGTCCTGCAAGTGAGCGATCATGAACTGCGCCATATCCGTCGCAGTACTACTCAAACTACCCGCCGGAAACGGGTTGACGATCTCGAATGGCTGCGCGTCACCCGAGCCGAGTCGATAACCATTCGACATCAATGGTGCGAGATTAGCTGGTAGTGGCTGCGTGAACGTCGACTGGCTCATATTGAGCGGCTTGAAAATATTTTCAGCCACATACTGATCGAAAGGATGGCCCGACACACGCTCGACGATGTAACCCGCGACGGAAGTGGCGTAATTCGAGTAAGCCGGAACAGTTCCCGGCGGATAGATCCGAGCGGGGATATGCGTCTTCAGATACTGGCCCAGGTTCGGACTGCCGGTATTCTGAGTGATCAAGTCTTTGACCTGCTCCTCAAATCCCGGCGTGTGAGTCATCACGTTCTTCAGAGTGATCGGCTTGCCGAACGCGTCAGGAATTTTGAAGTCGAGATATTCGTTGATGTCGCGGTCCAGATCGAGTTTTCCCTGTTCGTACAACTGCATGATCGCAGTCCACGTGAACAGTTTTGAAATCGAGCCTGGCCGGAAGAGCGTGTCTTGTGGGGAGACGGGCTTGTTGTTTTTGACGTCAGCGTAGCCATAGCCTTTGGCGAAAAGCAGCTTGCCGTCCTTGACTACCGCGATCGTGGCGCCGGCGATGTCAGACTGTTTGATTTGGAGTGGGACGAGTCCGTCGAGAAACGCTTCGACGTCGGCGGCGGTCATCTCGTGCGCACTCGTTTGCGCGGGCGCGGGGACAGGTGGTTGCGCGCCTTCTCGCTTCTTAAGCGCCTCGTCCGGCGCCTGGGCCACCACGGAAAGAGTAATAAGCAAAGCTATCAACGATAACGATATGACTCTTCTCACTTCTCACACTCCTGTCAGTTGTGTGACAGGATTTCAAAGATTCGCAAGATTTACAGGATGAATCCTGTCAATCCTGAGAATCTTGTAAATCCTGTCTACCAGATTTGCGAGAGCACGCGTTCAAAATTTCCGCCCAGAATTCCCTCGATGTCCGCGTCGCTGTACTTGCGTCGAATCAATCCTTCCGTCAGATCGAACATGCGCTTCGGATGATCGAGACCTTCGATGTCGATCTTCTCGCGAAACGCGTATGAGCCTTTGTAGCCGGCGCGTAGTTGTTTATTAAGCTCGGGGGGCATCGCGTCGTAGCCATAAAGATCGATGTCACTCCCGACGCCGAGATGTTCCGGTCCGATCAGTTTTCTGACATGATCGAAGTGATCCAAAACGTGCTCGACGGTTGTCGGTTCGTCACCTTTAACAAACATGCGCACACCCGTGATTCCCATTACACTGCCGGCCTGGCCGACCTTCTTGATCGCTTCGTCAGTCTTCAGGCGAGGATGATTAGGCACCAGGGCGCGACAGTTTGAGTGTGTAATCAAAACCGGCGTCTTCGAAATCTCGAAGGCGTCGAGTGTGGTGCGATCGCCGCAATGCGACGCGTCAACCGCCATTCCGACTTTATTCATCCGCTCGATGATCGCGACTCCGAAGTCGGAGATGCCGTCGTCGCGTCTTTCGGTTGAACCGTTGCCGATCAGATTGCGTGAGTTGTAAGTGAGTTGAGAAACGCGCTGGCCAAGACCGCGAAAGAAATCCACATCGTCAGGACGCCGAAAGTGTTCCGAGTTCTGCAGGCCGAGGATGATCCCGATCTTGCTCGACTTCTTGATTCGCTTCAGATCCGCGGGGCTGTCAACGCGCATGAAGTGATCGCCGTCGTTAGCGATGAAACCGTTCCACAAAGCAAAGAATTGGAGTGCGCTGTCGTAGGCATTCGGACCACCCTGTCCGATGGCTGGATGAAAGATGTTGATGCCGGAGTCGAGGAATGGTTGCAGGTCAGCGGCGGTAAAGCTTTCAGGATCTTTGAACCATTTCGCTTGTTTGTTGAAGTCGAGAGTCAACACGCTGAGCATGTCGATCACGGTCGCGCGTCCGACTAAATCTATAGCCTGTCGCGAGTATTCTGTCGTCGAACCCGCAAACAGACGGAACCGACCGCGATTGAACATCGGCGCCGCCAGCATTGCAGCGGCTCCTTTAAGCACATTACGTCGGCTGGGAGAATGTTCGATATTCTTCATCGTCTTCGGTGTTAGGCGTCTCTTTGGAGTGCGCCAACTTGTTGGCGCTTTGGTATTCAATCACATACCAAAGCGGTGCCAAGGCACCGCACTCCAAAGAGGCTCCTAATTCCCCTGGATCGGCAACGCGATGTACGAGGCATTCTTGCCGGAGCGAAATACTTTTTGCGTTGCCGGCTGAAAGTCAGTCTCAGTCGCCTTGAAAATGTTTGCTACAAACTTCTGCGGATTTCGATCGATAACCGGAAACCAGGTGCTTTGC
>DASYPN010000362.1:0-6277 GCA_036006625.1 Pyrinomonadaceae bacterium
GTGTCGGACTTGGCACAGGCAAGCACTAGGAGACCAGTTAAAATACACAACATTAAGAGGAGAGATTTCGACATTATTGTTCTCCGATTTGCAGGATGGCAAAGCGGGCAGATAATACACCCGTTTGGTCCTTTGTGCTTACTATTTGGTTCTTTGTAGTTTCTCCTTTAGACTTCCTCAACCGCAGAAACCCAGCGACGATCAGGACGAGGAAAAAATGACTAACGGGGGAGAAAAATGAGATCAACGATCAGTCTGATTATGTTGGTACTGCTGTGCTCAGTGCCGGCTTGCGCACAGGACATGAGCGGGAACCACCATCACAACGCCAATGCGGCGGCGACTCCGGATTCGGATTCGATGGAGAACCAGGATTGGGCCAAACAGAAACTGGCTAAGTCGCCGCGCCATCAGGAGTGGGTGAAAGTTAAAAATGGCGCGCGTGAAGTGAATAGTTTTGTGGTCTATCCCGAGAATAAGAACAAAGCGACGGCAGTGATCGTCATCCATGAAATCTTCGGCATGAGCGACTGGGTGCAGAGTTTGACGGATCAACTCGCAGAGGCCGGGTACGTTGCCATCGCGCCTGATCTGCTGTCGGGCATGGGACCAAACGGCGGTGGCACGAGTTCGCTCGACCGTAATGCAGTGGGCCAGGCGATCCGTGATCTCCCGCCGGATCAAATCACGGCCGACTTGAATGCCGTGGCGGATTACATCTCGAAGGTTCCGGCGTCGAATGGCAAGGTAGTGGTCACCGGATACTGCTGGGGTGGGAGCCAGTCGTTCCGTTATGCGACGAACAATCCGAACGTCAAAGCAGCGTTTGTGTTTTATGGTTCAGCTCCGGCCTCAGCCGATGGCACGCCGGACAAAGCCGCACTCGCGAAGATCACAGCACCGGTCTACGGGTTCTACGCCGGCAACGACGCTCGCATCAACGCGACGCTGCCGAAGACGACTGAAGCGATGACCGAGTTGAAGAAGACTTTTGACCCGGTGACTTACGAAGGAGCGGGACACGGCTTCATGCGCGCCGGCGACGCGCCCGAGCCCGTCGCGCCACAGCCGAAGGGCGACAAAGCCGCGGATGATAAAGCCCCCGAGGATTACCAGAAAGCATTAACGGCGTGGAAGGGAAACAAGAAGGCCCGCGACGAATCGTGGGTCCGATGGAAAAAGCTCCTTGCCGCGATCTAAGAATTAATGAAAAGGAACTCTTCCTATCAGAGCGCCAACGGCGCGAAATATGAAAGCCAGGGGCAAGCGCGAAGCGAAGCGAGCGCGTCGCCCCTGGTTAATACCCACAAAGCGATGGAGGCCTGAAGGGCCGTATAGATACCCGCCGTATTCCGCCCTTTTCAGGGCTCGATTACATTTATTGATCTCAATCCAGGGGCGACGCGCTCCGCTTCGCTACGCGCTTGCCCCTGGCTTTCATATTCCGCGCCGTTGGCGCTATTTGCTCAGCACTTCCTTGAAGAAATCGATCGCGCGTGGGTCGCCGGATTCGCCGAGGGAACGAATGGCTTGCTTGCGAACGAGTTGATTCGGGTGCGTCCGCGCGATCTTGATCAGGATCGGCACAGATTCGTCAGCGCGCCGTTCGCTGATCGCACGCACAGCCTGGACCTGCACTTCAGCATTTCCATCAGTGCTCTGCGCAGTCGCACTCAGAAATTCAAAGCTGCGTTTGCTGACGCGTTCGCCGAGTAGTCGAATCGCCTGGCGACGCACTTCCATCGTGTCGTTACCTTTTGCAACTTCAAACAACTTATCTTCAACGCGCGTGCTCTTGATATCGGAGAGCGTCTGAAGGATCGAGCGTTTGAAGTCCGCGACCTGCTCTGAGTCATACAGCTTCAGCAGATCGTCGACTGCCGCTTCGCCACGATCGCTCATCACGCGAATCGCCGACTTTCGTAATTCAGGAATTTGCTCACTGCGCGCGATCTCGAGCAAACGCGCCTGACCGCGCGGATTCTTCGTCTCGGCAAGCGAACGCAACGCCGCGCGCTTCACTTCGATATTCGCGTCAGCATTGTAGATCTTCATGATCTCTTCCGCCGCGTCGTCTCTCTTGAAATCTCCGAGCTGGCGCACTGCCGTGCGACGGGATTCAAAATCCGGATCGTTCTTCGCGATTCCGATGAGGAAAGCCCACGCGGGTTGTTCGTCGGGACTATTGCCCGCTGCTGAAATCACGCTCCTGCGAATCTCGCCGTCCTTAACATCCTGGTAGAGACTCTGAAGTATGGGTATTGTTCCACGTTCGCGGCTCTGTCCGATCGCGTGTGCTGCAGAGCGCCTGATCTTCTTGTCTTCGGTTTCGCTGCGAACGAGAGTGGCGAGGAATGTCGTTTCGCCGCCGACCTGGCCTAACCAGTAGACCGACGACGAGCGAATGCGTTGGTTGGGAGAAGTGCTGATAAACGTTTTCAGCATACCGGCGACTCGGACGTCGTCGTGCAAAGCGATGCCGAGCACAGCCCGTTCGCTCAACATGTCGAGTGGAGCGGCGGCGGCAAGCGCACGCAGGTAGTTGAGACTCTCTTCGTTGTTTGCACGGCCCATCCAGTACACGGGATAACCGCTGTACTCGCGTTTGCGCTCGAGGTTGTAAACCTCCATGCGTGTGATTTGATTACTCGCCGGATCACGCAGCAGAAAAATCGCGAGATTTCGTGTTTCAACAGTCACACCGTCCGGGGTTGTGCCGACAAAAATAGTAGTGTCGCCCATCGTGTTCATGGTGCCATTAAACTCACGAATGGCCGGATCGACAGCCACACCCGGTCGCACGTCGAAGGTGTATGCCGACCAGTAAGGCGTTTGACGTGCACGCCCGCGTGATTGAGCAGCGTCAAGACGCGCCATGAGATCGGCGCCCTCGACGGCCGTAAAACTTTGAATGGTGGTATTCGGCGACTGCGTTTGCAGATCGTCGCCGGCAGCAGCGGCCACCGGTGTGACCGCACCGCTGTGATTTCCACTTGCACAAGCAATTCCGATAATTGCGAGAAAGAGGAGCATTGAATAGCGCATCGAATTCCTCCGGGTTTATCCACAGATTACACAGATAACAGAAAAAGAATCTGCGTAATCTGTGGATGGCTTGTCTTATTTCAGTAAGTCTTCAAGAAACTTCAGCGCCTCAGGATCTTTGCTCTCGCCCAGAAACCTGACCGCCAATTTACGCATCTCCACGGATGGATCGTTGCGCGCAATCGACATCAGCTTGCGAACGGCAACCTTCTGTTTCGAATCGCCAAACGCACGGAGTATGTAAGTCTTGAGTTGCAGATCTTTTTCTGCGTCGTACAGCGACACGAGTTGATTGACAGTCGCCTCGTCGTCCTTTTCACCCAACTGTCGAATCGCATACCCGCGCAGTTCAACCGGATCGTTGCCGCGAGCGATGTCGTACAACTTCTCCCGCGCGCGTGGATCGTTGCTGTCTGCAAACGTGCGTAATAGTGCTTGTTTGATTTGCGGGTTCGGTTCCGATGTATAGAGTTGGAGGAGCTCGTCGAGCGAAATGCGTTGATTGTCTCCGAGACGGCGAATCGCTTCGATGCGCAGTTCCGGCGTCTCGCCCTGGCGTGCGATTTCGAAGAGCTTGTTCCGCGCCCGCTGATCATCGCGCTCGGCGAGTGCGCGCAGAATCTGCGAGCGGATCTCTTTGGTCTTGTCTGCATCGTAGATGCGAATCAATTCGTCGAGCGAAGCGGGATCTTCGAGTTCAGACATAAAACGAATCGCGTATTGCCTGACCGCGAGGTCGTCGCCTGCGCGTGCAATCTCGATCACTTTCGCAGTACCGCGCGACGTCCGGCCTTCAACTAACGCACGGAGCACCTGGGTACGAATCTCCTTAGTCCGATCGGTGTCATAGATCTTGATGAGTTCGTCGGTGACTTGATCTGAGCGTTGTTCACCTAAACGCTTGATCGCAGTAAGACGAAGTTTTTGATCGGGGTTCGTACGCGCAATGTCGACGAGAAGCGGAATTGCTCGCGGGCCGGCGTGCGAGCCGAGCATCGATACTGCTGCAGCCGGGAAGTTTGGACATGTCTGCGGATTTGCCTTGATGGCGTCGGTGGCGATAGCGATGGCTCTTTCCTCATCGGCCTCGAAAAGACTCTGCAATGCGAGCATCTTGATCTCGCAGTTATCACGAGAGAGTGCCTGGTCCACGTCGTCTTTGTGGCCGAGCGTGACGAGCAACGCCTGTGCTTCCTGACGCCAGCTCGAGCCTGGAAATCTGTTTATTAAAAGGACGAGTGGTTGGCGTGCTTCTTCTTTGCGATCCTGTTTCTGCAGCGCGTAGCCATACCAGTAGAGTGCAGCGTCGAGATCTTTATCTTTTGGATAACCCTTGATGAAGTCGTTGAATTTTTCGGCTGCTCTTTGCCAGTTCTGCGCTTCGATAAAGTCGCGGCCTTCGCGGAAGATCTGCATCGACGCAGTGTTTCCCTTGTTCTGCACGAAGCGGTTGAGCTTACCGAGGTCCTGGTCGAAACCGTAACTGCGCTGCGCGTAAATCGCCGAGATCGTAATGACGCTCGCGATTGTCAGCAGTACTAATCCGATTCTGAGTTGGGGGCGAAATCGTACCTGTAGATTCATGATCGTTAGTTGTCCTTAATAAATTTGTTGCTAAGCATTACAGGGCCATTACCCGGTTCACCGCACAGACACAGAGAACCTGAGAGCGAGCGCAGAGATCGAGCGGTGATCAAATAACGCACATGGCATCTCTGTTCCCTGTGCCTCTGAGGTGAACCGCTGAAGTAAAGAACTTAATCCAACGCGCGTGCCAGCGCGGTGGAGTTAACCCGCAATAGCGGGACGATGTTTTTGCGTTCGACGCGCTGACGAATCGTGCGCACCGAGTTTTCATCCGGACGATCGGGAAGATTGGCGATGTCGATTAATATCGGTTCCAAACTCTCGAGCAGTGATGAAAGCTGCACGTCACCGGCTGCGTCAGCCTCACGACGCAGCATCATGTTTTGCAGAACAAGTTGTTGGGCGCGCTTTCGTTCGTAATCGACTTCCTTCGCCGTTCCCGGCTCGTTGAGTCGAACATTCCTGAAGGCGAGCAACAACGTTTCAGATTTCTCGAAGTGCATGGCCGTCATCGTCTGAGCGTCGGCGGGACGAATCGGAGCGGGAACCGGAGCCACAGCAAACTGTTCACCTGGTTTTGGCTCACGAATGATCTTCCTGGCTGGCTGACGTCGCGGCGTTTCCTCGTTGCCCTTGTTTGGTGTTGGTTGCTGTTCGTGTGCAGGCTCGGGCGTCGCTTGCGGTTGTTGTTGCTTGCTTTGTTCCACCGAGCGAGACGGCGCTGGTGTTGGACTCTGCTGCTGTTGCCGCGCTACCTGTTCTGAAGTTCGCGGGTTCTTGTTGTAGTTCTGATAGAACAGCAATCCGATAATCGCAGCCGCGATCACGAGTGTTGCGAAAGCGATCGCCGGCGTGCCGAAACTCCAGCGCAACCCGCGCGTCGCCGGAGCAGGACGGTCGAGGATTTTCTTCAGCGCACGATTCTGAACCTCCGGCGTCAGCGACGTTTCAAAACCGGCGATATGTGTGCGGAGGTTGAGAAAGTCAGCGCGTAGTTGCTGGCACTCGTTACAGCCAGGCAGGTGGCGTTCGACTTCGCGTGCCTCGACAGCAGATAGTTCGCCGTCGATCAGTGATGAGACTTTTTCAGTAAAGCTGCAGTTCATATTAAGAGTTTCCAACTCCCGCGTATCTTGAAAGCCCTGAGACCTTGTTCCAACGTTCCCTCAGCGACGCACGCGCGCGAAAAATGTCGACTTTCACTTTACTTTCGGAGACGTTCAGCACTTGCCCGATTTCGCGATAGCTCAACTGTTCCTGTTCTCTCAGCAGGAGGGCGGTGCGTTGGTCTTCGGGTAAAGTCTGTAACATTTCCAGCACCAGTGTTTTGCGCTCCTGCGTTTCGTATTCCTGCTCGGGGTTGCGTGCTCGGGGGCTCATGACTTCGACCATTCGATCAAACAGCCGGTAACGCGTGTGCGACTTGCGAAACTCGTTGATCGCGAGGTTGCGCGCGACGCGATAGAGCCAGAAGCGCGCCTCACCGACCGGCATAGTTCCCCATGCCGTACGATGGAGTTGCAGGAAACTTTCCTGTGCCAGATCCTGCGCCAGCGGCGCGCGGCCTCCCAATAAACACTCCAGAAAGCGGCATAGGCTAGGGTAGAAATCCTGAAACAGCATGGTGAACTCTTCATCTTGGCTC
>DASYPN010000363.1:0-2251 GCA_036006625.1 Pyrinomonadaceae bacterium
GCGTTGGGGTGGGTCTCGGTGCGTTCACCGTCGGGGGTTATCACCTGCATCTTCCCTTCATTGAGAACCGGAATGTGAATCGAGCCATTCGTGCAGTAGAGATCGAACGTGTCCTGTGGTTCGCGGGCGGCGTGAGTCACACTCAACGTTCCACACGTTCCGCGTTCAAATCGAAAGACGGCAGTTGCAACGTCCTCAACCTCACGATCAAAGAAGAACGTGTTCGCTAACGTCGCTTTAACATCGCGCACCTCACCGAAGACATCGAGCAACACTTCAATGCGGTGACACCCAAAATCAAACATCGGCCCACCACCCGAAAGCCTTTTCTTAATCAACCACGCGCGCGGCTCGGACGCCGAAGGATCGAACCACTCAAACGCGTTAATCTGAGCAACAACCGGCACACCAAGATCGCCAGAATCAAGCAACTCCTTCACTCGTCGCACAACAGGATAGAAGTGTCGATAGTAAGCAACACCGAGCTTCACGTCGTTAGCGCGACACGCCGTGATCATCCGATCGCAATCAGCCACACTGAGCGCCATCGGTTTTTCACACAGCACATGTTTGCCTCTTTCAGCCGCCGCAATTGTTTGTTCCGCGTGCAAATGCACCGGCGTGGCCACGTAGATCGCATCGACCTCATAATCCGTCAACAGCTCCTGCCATTCCGCACACCATCGCCGGGCACCAAACTCATGCGCGAACGATTCCGCCAGTTCAGCCCGCGCCCTGCTGACTGCCACTAGCTCGCAGAACGGAGAATCGCGCAAAGCAGGAGCGACGCGCTTGCGCGAGATGTCGCCACAACCGATCAATCCCCAACGAACTCTCACAAAAACTTCTCCCACTCCGAAACAATCGCTTGCAGTTCGCGCTCCTCTTCCGGCGCCACGTTGACCAGTGGTGGTCGCACTGGTCCACCGTTCAATCCAACCATGTCCATCATCGCTTTCATCGTCGACACTTCATATCCCCGACGCCGCGCGCGAATTGCATAGAGCGGTATCACACAGCGATCGAGCAACTCAGTTAACAGTTCCTGCTCACCGCCTTCGGCCAACTCATGCAGCTTTAGAGAGAGCAGCGGCGCGACAGTCGCGATGCTCGAAGTAAACGTCCGGATTCCAGTGCTGTAGTAAGCGGCAACGAGGTCGTCGCCTGCACCGCCGATCCAGTGCAAACGATCGCCTACGTGATTCATGATCGCCTGCAACCGTCTGATATCGCCGTGGCCGTCCTTCCATCCGATCAGAGTCGGAATCGAAGTCATACGCTCTACCATCGACGGAGTAAAGACAGCCCAGTCGCGACTGTACATCAGCGCTCCGAGTTTCACTGATGCGGCGATAGATCGGTAATACTCAAACAGTCCTTCATCGTCAGCTTGCTGATAATACGGCGGAAAGATGAGGATGCCGTCGGCGCCGGCTTTCTCAGCGGCCTGGGCCATCTCGATGCCAAGCCGTTGGTTGAAACCTACACCAGCGATTACCGGCACGCGATCTTCGACGGCAAGCGCTGTTAGTTCGACGACACGTGTGTATTCGGCAGGCGTGAGCGAATACATCTCGCCCGTGCCTCCAGCAACGACGAGCGCGCAGATCGGATGTTCAATCAACTTCGAAATGTTGTGATGCAGACCGGGAAGATCGAGGGACAAATCCTCTTTGAAGGGCGTGATCGGAAAAGCAATCACACCATAGAGTTTGTCGCGCAGAGTTGTTGGATGCATATCGACAGATTACACAGATTGCACAAATTAGTAGAGCAAAAATCTGTGTAGTCTGCGGATGGCCGCTTCAATTCGACAACCAGGCGGCAGAGCCGACGACGAGCAGGAGAAGCGCGAAGGCGCCAAAGAGTGCGCGTCCCCAGTGTCGCACGTGTTGTGAGGTTGACTGCTGGTCCAACTTGTTATCGTTCAACCAGGGCATGTTTGTGTATGCCTGCATCTCATCAAGCCGCGAATTGACTGGAACGTGGAAACGATTGTGAAAGGGATTGCGATAAGGGTCGTTGATTAACTTCGGTTTCATGGGTCTGTACCTCTCGCCGTATTCGCTGAAGGATTCAGCGTAGCGTTGCCAGCGCCTGCGGCAAGGCCCATGCCGGATGTTCTTATTTGGAGAAATGCGCATGTTTGACGCGCTCAATGCGCATTTCGTCAACGCGTACACGAACTCGGGCACTCCACGACCTGTTCACAGAACTGTAGGGGCGGCCCTCCGTGGCCGCCCTCGGTTGG
>DASYPN010000364.1:0-14908 GCA_036006625.1 Pyrinomonadaceae bacterium
CAAGCGCTGAGCAACGCGAAGCGCGTCGCCCCTGGGTAGAAAAAATTAGATTGAGATGAGCACTGAAAGTGCGAAATATCTAGGTAGTTATTCCGCTCTTTCAGAGCTTGATAGTCATTAGGATTGTGATCCAGGGGCGACGCGTCTCGCTGCGCTCGACGCTTGCCCCTGGCTATCATATTTCGCGCCTTTGGCGCTCCGCAGATTGAATTGACTTTTTGTGCAAAGCCTGGTGAACCATACCTCCCTAGAAACCATACTCGACCACCCGGGCGGTACTGACTGTGTCCAAGTGAGCGCTGGATATCATGCAGTCAGCCACATGACAATGGCGTGCGACGAATCTGCGCGGGGACCATGTCCACGACACGTGACCATCGACCGTCAGATGACAACATTTGGTCACCGTTGACGTGGACCAACTGCGAATTTGCGAGCAATACCTCTGGCCGCAAACTTGCCAACGGACCACCCGGAGTTTAACCACGGAAAGGATTTAATCGATATGGCTAGCAAACGTTTAGCAGGTAAGGTTGGGGTTGTGACGGGCGCCTCAAAGGGCATCGGCGCCGCGATCGCGAAGCAGCTTGCTGCTGAAGGCGCATCGGTCGTCGTTAATTACGCGTCCTCGAAGGAAGGCGCGGAGCAGGTCGTCAACGAAATCACAAAAGAAGGCGGAAACGCCATCGCGGTCCAGGGCGACGTCGCGAGGAGCAAAGACGTCGAACGTCTCTTCGCCGAAACAAAGCAGGCATTCGGTCGACTCGATATCCTCGTCAACAATGCCGGTGTTTATCAGTTCGCTCCACTCGAAGAAGCGACAGAGGATCAGTTTCAACGGATGTTCAGTATCAACGTTCTGGGTTTGATTCTCGCATCGCGTGAGGCGTTGAAATATTTTGGACCAGAAGGTGGCAGCGTCATAAATATCGGCTCAACTGTAAGCTCGTTGACGCCGCCTGCATCAGTCGTCTACACAGCAACCAAAGGCGCCGTCGATGCAGTCACGCGTGTATTAGCAAAGGAACTCGGACCAAAGAAGATTCGCGTCAACTCGATCAATCCAGGCATGGTTGAAACCGAGGGCGTCCACGCTTTGGGAATTCTCGGCAGCGACTTTGAGAAAGATGCAGTGGCGCAAACGCCTTTGGGTCGGATCGGCCAGCCGGGAGACATCGCTCCTGTTGTCGGTTTTCTGGCGTCACCTGAGAGCGCGTGGATCACGGGCGAGCTGCTCCAGGTCGCAGGAGGTCTGAGGTAAATTATCTTCGCGGGGCTGGCTCGAGTTCGTAGTAACCGCCCTCTGCCATTCCCGACAAGAACAGATGGCCGTTTTTGATCTCGAAGGTACGAACATTCGCACCTTCGTTGACAATCTGATCATGAAGCGATCCGGGACCACACTTCACAGTGGTCCTGGACCACGATCCAAACTGCAGCTCACCCTTTGCATTCACTCGCCACGTGCTGCTGGCCCGATTGCAATCGACTCGCGCAGTTATGCGACCGTTACTGCCAAACGTGATCGTGTACTTCGATTTGTCATCCGGCGTGAATATTCTCTCGTCAGGTGCCTGGAACTTTACCAGTTGCCACGACGTGCCGCTGAGCGGGTTCGACTTCTGCGCACCCGAAGCGGACATAATCGCAACACTCAACAACACGAGCATCAATTTCATTAGGTCCCGCCTTTCGTGAATGCTATTCGTAGCGCAACGCGACCAGTGGATCAACCTTCGCGGCTCGTCGCGCCGGCAGCCAACAAGCTAGGAGGGCAACAAGCATCAATAGCAAAGCTATAAAGATCAGTGTCAAAGGGTCACTCATTGTAACTCCGTAGAGTTGCTCCTTCATACGCTGCTGCCACGTATCCGGTCCAAAATATTTAGTATTCAGCAAGCGCACCAACACATATCCGGTCAACACACTAATCGATAATCCCAAAAGCACGAGCTTCATTCCCTGCCAGACCACCATCGAGATCACATTCCACACCTGCGCGCCAAACGCCATCCGAACCCCGATCTCCTTTGTGCGTTGGCTGACGGAATAAGCCAGCACGCCAAAGAGCCCGATCCCTGCGAGTGCGAGGGCAAGTGCGCCGAAAAAGCTGAACAGACGCGCATAGAGTCGTTCCTGCGCAAGTGTCTTTTCTGATCGCGCAGACTGAGTGCCGATTTCAACAACAGGCAGATTGTTATCGAGGCTGCGCACGATCTCGCGTACCTGGGCAGTCAGCGCAGTTGGGTCGTTCACAGTCCGAAGGGCGAAGTGCATTACACCAATATCTTCAGCTTCCTGCCGCCACGGTGTGTAAAGGAGTGGCGTAATCTCCTGGCGCTGATTCTCATACTTCGTATCTGCAACGACGCCGACAATCTCGACGTCGCCCTTCTTGTAGTTGAACGTGACGTGCTTGCCGAGAATCTCTTCGTTTGGAAAAAACTCCCGTTGAAAAGCCTGGCTCACAATCGCTACCGCCGGAGCATGACTGTCATCCTGCGTCGTGAACTCCCGCCCACGCAACAACGGGATCTCCATCGTCGCAAAATAGTTTTCACGGATTACCTGCCGCATGGTGTCGCGCTCAGGCGCAGTTCCTTCGACTTCACCCGGCAACAGAAAATCGAAAAACCAGTTGTCGTTCGCGATCAGTGGAACCTTCGCGAACGTTGCCGAACGCACCCCGGGCAGATGGTCAAAGCGATCAAACAGTTGCTGGTAGAAGCGCAACAGTTGTTCGTCCTTGTAGCCGTTTCGTTCGGGCTGCACCGAGAAGATGAGAAGGTTTTCCTGATTGAAGCCGAGGTTGACTCTTTGGAGATTGTAGAGCGTGCGAATGAACAAGCCGGCGCCGACCAGCAACAATGCCGAGACTGCGACCTGTACGACCAGCAATCCTTTGCTCAAACGCGACATGCTGCCCGTTGTGCGGCCGCTTTGCTTTAGCGTTGAATTCAAGTCGAGACTTGTCGCTCGGCAGGCCGGCGCGAGTCCAAACAGAATCCCTGTCAGCAGCGACACTGCGAGCGTGAATCCGAGTACGCGCCAATTCAGACTAAGTTCAACGCCACCTGGCAATAATCCATTGTCGTCATTCGCGAAGGCCGTCAACGCGCCCTTGAACCAGAACGCGAACAGCACGCCAACAACGCCGCCGAGCGTTGAGAGCAATAAACTCTCGGTCAACAGTTGGCGAATCAAACGCCAGCGACCTGCGCCAACAGCGAGTCGAATCTTGATCTCTGCACCCCGCAACGCGGCTCTGGCCAAAAGCAAGTTCGCGAGGTTGACACAGGCAATTAATAGGACGAGCACGACGACGATGAACAGTCCATAGATCGTAGGCGCGAACCATTTCCGCATGTCCAACATTCCGCGACCGCCGTCTTCCACCATCAATCGCGGATAATCCTTTGGTTCGATTTGCGCGCTTTGATTAGCCTTACGCGGCGGAGGCATAGCGGAGAGTGCTGAAGTTTGAAACGCTGTGCTCAGACTCTCGCGTGCTTGTTCCTGAGTCGCTCCGGGCTTGAGCCGGCCCATCACATCCAACCACCACACGCCTGTGCGCGCCGATGGACCCAAATTAGAGCGTTCGCCTTTCAACAATGGTTCAGCAGCAAGTGGAATCGTGATGCTCGGGTGATAACCAACCTGGAGCGCGCCGTTGAATGCAGGAGGCGTGACGCCAATGATGGTGAATGACTGTTGATTGAGCTTGAGTTGTTGACCGATGACGGAAGCATTCCCGCCGAAGCGCTCTTCCCAGAATTGGTAACTCAACATCACTACGGGTGCTGCATTTTTCTGATCGTCGTCAACAGTTATCATTCGTCCCAAACTCGGGTTCACGCGCAATCCCGTGTAGTAATTGCCTGACACGGCTTGCCCGTTGATAACTTCCGGCTGCTCCCCCACCCGGACTGTTATTTCAGGGAGTGGGCCGAAAGCAAACAGATCGCTGAGCGGACTTTCTGTCGAGCCGGCCTGCGTCTTTTGCATCTCTTCGAAGACGTCAAAGCGAAACAGTGAGAGACCTCTTCCACCCGGATCAGTATCAACATTTGAAGTGCCACTCATGCCACTAAGCCTGAAGGCACGTCCTGACTTCCATTCAAAGATCACCAGCTGTTCCGGATTCTGCACCGGCAGAGTTTTCAAGAGCACGGCATCGACGACACTGAACAACGCTGTGTTTGCGCCGATACCTAACGCGAGCGAGAGGATTGCGACTGCCGTCATACCCGGACTGCGTCGCAGCATGCGAAGGCCGTAACGCAGATCGCGAAAGAATGTTTCGATCCATGAAAGAGTGCGCTGGTCACGATAAGTTTCCTTGACCTGATCCACGCCGCCGAACTTTCGCAACGCGACGTAACGTGCCTCTTCCGGGCTCATACCCTGCCGCACGAGATCCTCAATCTGCATCTCGATATGCGACTGGATCTCATCGGTCAACTCGTTTTCGCCTTTTTGTTTCGAAAATAGTCCGCGCAGTCTCGACAAGAAGATCAATACGCTGGTCATTGGTTATTTCTCCGAGGGATTGAGAAAACGAGTCACGATTGCAGATGTCCGCTCCCATTCTTCTTCTTCCCTGGCCAACTGTTTCTTTCCGGCAGGAGTTATCGAATAGTACTTGGCACTGCGGTTGTTCTCTGACGTGCCCCACTTAGTCTTGATCCAGCGCATCTGCTCGAGTTTCAGCAACGCGGGATATATTGTGCCCTGGTTGAGCTCAAGCAGGTCGCCGCTTACTTGTTCGATGCGACGCGCAATTCCGTAACCATGCAGCGGTCCGAGGGTATCGAGTGTTTTGAGGATTAAGAGATTGAGCGTGCCGGGCAGAACTTCATGTTTGCTGTCCCTGACCATCGAAGGCGCCTCCTGTTGATAATCAACAGGAGAAAGCTACAGCGCCTCATGTTGGTTGTCAACAGGTGATTATGACTCACCTCCGAGTCAGACGTGGGGGCGGTATTGACTGTGTCCAACCCCACGTCTGACTTTTGCGACAAAAGCGTCGTTGACATAAAAACTGTGAACTTTTCAAAACAGTCCGTAGTACAGTACGGACATGCTGACCAGTACATTCAATGATCTGCGCTACGCCTTTCGCGCGTTGCTCAAGCATCGCAATTTCACAGTTGCGGCTCTACTGACGCTCGCTTTGGGCATCGGTATCAACACGAGCATCTTCACCCTTCTGTATTCAGTCGCCTTCCGTGAGTTGCCGGTTAAGAACCCAAAACAGGTGGTGAATGTTTTCCAAACGCTTGAGGGCGAGTTTGATCGTCAGGTCGAAGGCAACGTGTCGCTCCTTTCTTATCCCGAATACCTGAACTATCGAGACAGAGTTTCGGGTCTGTCCGGTCTGGCAGCTTCAGCGGACGTGAACCTGTATCTCGGCGGTAACAACGTTGAAAAAATCAACGGTCTCCTGGTCACTGACAATTATTTCTCGGTTCTGGGCGGAGGAAGCGCACTCGGTCGCACATTCTTCGACAAAGAATGTCAGGCGCCACTTCAATGTCCGGTCGCAGTTCTGAGTCACGGTTTCTGGCAGCGCAGGTTTGGCTCAGATCAAAGCGTAATCGGCACTTCGATCACTCTGAATCGCCAACGCTTTACTGTCCTTGGCGTCGCGGCAGCCGACTTTCGCGGCGCTGAAATGACCGTTCCTGACGTGTGGCTTCCGCTAATGATGCAACCCGCATTGATAAAGGAGAGCCAGTTTCTATCGCAACCTAACCTTAGTTGGCTAAGCACAGTTGGACGATTGAAGGACGGCGCCTCGTCCGCACAGGTGCAGGCGGAGATGCAACTCGTGGCTGCTCAGATGGACAAGGAGTATCCCGGGCGAAAGACGACTGTAAGTGTAGTGCCTGGCTCGTATCTGAACCTGCCTGAAGTTCGGAGTGAAGGAGCGCCGATCGCAGTCATGGTGTTGGCGGCCGTTGGTCTCGTTCTTCTGATCGTGTGTGCAAACGTATCGAATCTCATGCTTGCGCGTGCCGGAGCGCGACGCAAAGAGATTGCTGTGCGACTCGCGCTTGGAGCGAGTCGCTGGCGATTGATCAGGCTGCTACTAACAGAGAGCTTGCTCCTCGCCGTACTCGGCGGCCTCGCCGGGTTATTGCTCACAGTGGTCTTGCCGCCGATCCTGATGACATTGATTCCTGAAATCGGCCTCGACATCGATTTGAAACCCGATACAACAGTTTTTGCTTACATGTTTTTGATTTCTCTCGTAACTGGCGTTGTGTTTGGCCTGGCGCCCGCGATCCAGTCGACGAAACCGGACTTGACGGACGCGCTTCGATCGACGCGAAACAAGACTCGGGGGTCGCGCTCGTACCTGAGAAATCTGCTCGTGATTGGTCAGGTTGCGGTATCGATGGTGCTATTGATCGCAGCCGGTCTGATCGTGCGCGGCTTACAACGAGCTCAATCTACGAACCTCGGATTTGAAAGCAAAAACCTGCTCGTTCTATCGATGGATTTGGCGCCACTGAGTTACGACGAAGGACGTGCCGCAACATTCCAGACGCAACTCTTCGATCACTTGAAAGCTTTGCCGGGGATCAAATCGGTTACTGTGGCGCAAATAGTTCCCTTCGCCGGCTGGCGCAATGACCTGATCGATATCGACGGCCAGGGATCAGGATTGAGTGTGAACGGCAACATGGTGTCGGCTGAATACTTTCAAACTCTGGGAATTCCGATGCGTCGCGGCCGGCAGTTCACTGATGAAGATGCTCGCAGCGCAGAATTGCCTGCAGTGATCAATCAGGCCATGGCGAATCGTTTCTGGCCGGGCGCCGATCCGATTGGTAATCGTTTCAAAGACAGCGAGGGAACATCGCACGAGATCATTGGTGTAGCTGGTGACGTCAGTAGCATAAACGTTGGTAAACTTGATGGTCCTCTATTCTACACAGTGGCCTCACCCGAAAAGTTGACCGGCCACAGCTTAGTCCTGCGAACAAACGAGAATCAGCTCGGTGTAATCAGAGACCTGGCGCGTTCGCTTGATAAGGACGCATTTGTGACCGTAGAACCGCTCGAAGCAAACGCGAGACGCATGTTAGAACCGGCGCGAACCGGCGCGTGGTTTTCCGGGACAGTCAGTTTGCTGGCGCTGATCATCGCCGCAACCGGGATTTACGGAATGTTGTCGTATCACGTTGTCGAACGAACAAGCGAAATCGGCATCCGGATGGCACTCGGTGCACAGCGACGTAGTGTTCTGTTGCTCATCGTGCGCGACGGAATGAAGCTCGCGGCGATTGGAACGGCGATTGGTGTCGTATCGGCAGTTGTATTGAGTCGGGTTTTGGCGTCGCTCTTGTTTGGCTTAGCCTCAACAGACGCATTCACATTTGCGGCAGTGTCGGCGGGCGCGCTTATCGTCGCACTACTCGCCTGCTACATTCCTGCGCGTCGTGCGACGAAGGTCGATCCGTTGGTTGCTCTACGTAACGAGTGATCTAGCCTTACGGCGTCTTCTTGACGAGAGGATCATCTGAGTGAAGATGCCGCCGAACAATTGAATCGTTGTTCCCGCAAGTAAAAGAATTCCGGCCGCGACTGCGGGCATACCACACCTCT
Organism: Pyrinomonadaceae bacterium; assembly: GCA_036006625.1. Lineage (GTDB taxonomy): Bacteria > Acidobacteriota > Blastocatellia > Pyrinomonadales > Pyrinomonadaceae > PSRF01. The sequence continues at coordinate 7,615 of DASYPN010000364.1, forward strand.
CACCGCGAGCATAAGCTTCACGCAACTGTGCGATCATCAAAAGCCGTGTAAACCAAAAGAAGAAGACGGCCGGAGCTAAGGCCGCGGCAATTGCAGCTACCCAGCGCGGTACACGGCTGAGTCGGAAGTAAAGCAGAATTCCAAGGAGTTGTGGAAATACAAGGATGACGGCTAGCAGGAGGAATCTCCACACAATCAACAAGGTCTCCATCGTAATCAACCTCGGCCCACATTGAACCACAGATTACGCAGATTCTAAAAACAATCTGTGTAATCTGTGGATTGAGCCATGCTATAAATGCGGCGTATGACAGAGGTCTGGCAAGATCTTCGTTACGCATGGCGAACTCTCTCGCGCAGCCGAAGCTTCGTCCTCATCACAACACTTATGCTGGCGCTCGGTATCGGCGCCAACACTGCGATCTTCAGTATCGTCCTGACCGTATTGATTCGGCCGCTGCCTTACGCCGATGCCGAGCGAGTCGTCTGGTTGTCCAATCGCAATTCGACACTCGGCATCAACGGGGCCTTTCTAAATCCTGCCGATATCCTGGACTTTCGCGAGCAGAGTCAAAGCTTCGAGAGGATTGCCGCGTGGGGAACACTACCAGTCAATCTATATGGCGCGAAGTCTCTCGAACGCGTCGAGAGCATCTTCATCACACCAAACTTCTTTCGCACACTCGGAGTGCGTCCTGAACTGGGAAGAGACTTCGCGGAAGTCGACGAACCCGAAACCAGCGTCATCATCAGTCACGGCTTGTGGCTACGGCAATTCGGCAGCGATCAAAACGTCATCGGCAAAAAGATCACCTTCGGGTTGAGGACCAACGAAACCGACATCATAGTCGGCGTACTTCCCGCAGAAGCCAACTTTCCCGCGCGCATTGACGTCTTTACTCCGACCGAGATCACTCGAGATAACTCCTCCGACCGCGGCGGCTCACATAACTGGCGCACGATTGGAAGACTCAAGCCCGGCGTCAGCATCGAACAGGCCCAGGCGGAAATAAACACGTTGACGCAGCGACAGGCGGAACTCTATCCCGACACCAACAACGGGTGGCAGGTCCAGATTCAATCACTGCGCGATTATCTATTCGGTAACTCACGCGCGGCATTGTTGCTGTTGTTTGGTGCGGTTGCGATCGTCCTCGTTATCGCCTGCGCAAATGTCGCGAACCTGCAGCTCGGACGCATTCACAGTAGACGTAAAGAACTGGCAGTTCGACTCGCCCTCGGCGCCGGACGCTTCCGTATTGTGCGGCAATTCCTAATCGAGAACATGCTGCTCTCTGTCTTTGGCGGAACGCTCGGCGTGTTTGTCGCCTCAGCTTGTCTATCGGCTGTTCGTACGCTCGGCCCTGACTCAATACCTCGCCTGACAGAATCGGCATTGAGCGTACCTGCGTTCTGTTTCGCCCTGGCAATTTCCTGTTTCAGCACGATCCTGTTTGGTTTGTTTCCGGCGTTCCAGGCATCACAACTCGAGCTCAACGATGCGCTAAAGAACTCTCAGAGTCATGGATCAACTCCGCGACGGTCCAACACCGTTCGTCGCACTCTTGTCGTCGGGCAAATTGCCCTCGCGTTGATTCTCTTAACCGGTGCGGGTCTCATCGTTAAAAGCTTCTGGCGATTGCAAGCTGTCGATCCCGGGATCAAGGGTGAACATCTTTTGACGGCCGGACTGTCGTTGAGTTTTGGTGACTATCCGTACGGCAGTGCGAGTCGCACGCAACTTTATCATCAGGCACTGAACACATTGAGCACGTTGCCTGGTGTAACTTCGGTCGGCGCGATATCGCATCTGCCGCTTGGTGGCCGCACGATGAAACAGCCGTTATGGATCGCAGGGGAGACGACCAATAAAAAGACCGACGAAAGAGTCACCGATTACCGCGTAGTAACTCCTTCTTTCTTCGAGACAGCAGGAGTGCAGTTGAAGAAGGGCCGATTGTTCGACGATCGCGATCGCGAAGATACGCCTCAGGTGTTCGTCGTAAATGAAGCGTTCGCTCGAACCTACCTTGCCGGAAGAGAGCCTGTCGGCGTTCGGCTCGATGGCGATAACAAGTTCGTTAAAGGCGAAATTGTAGGAGTCGTCGCGAGCATCAAACATAGGAGTCTCGAGCTCGATGCAGAACCGGCGCTTTACGTGTCTTATCTGCAGTCTTCGACGTTTCCGATCATGAATTTTGTCGTGAAGACAAAGAGTGATCCTTCGTCATTGATCGTTCCTGTCCAGCAAAGACTTCAAGCGCTCGACTCACGCGGTGTCGTATTCAACGTCAGACCATTCGATCAGTTCGTCGCCGATGCGGTTGCGCCACGACGCTTCAATCTGTGGCTCTTTTCAGCGTTTGGATTTCTGGCTGCATTGCTGGCAGCGGCCGGAATTTATGCGACGATGAATTTCGCCGTGGTCCAGCGACACAGAGAAATCGGGATTCGAATGGCGCTCGGTGCACAGAAGAGTGCCGTGATGAAGTTGATTCTTGGAGAAGGAAGTATTCTCGTCTCTGCCGGACTGCTGATCGGCTTTTCCGCCTCGTTGGTGCTGAATCAGCTAATGAAATCCCTTTTGTTCGACGTAAGCGCTACCGATCCGCTGATCTACCTCCTCATGGCAACACTCGTAATCACCATCGCCCTCCTCGCCTCCAGCATCCCCGCCCGACGAGCAACCAGGATCGATCCGATCCAGACGTTACGCAGTGAATGATCGTTCTTTGGTGAGACTTTAGGAGCGGGTCCGAATTCAATGGAGTGGACTTGAAAGTTTGATGAATACGCCGAAGGCGTTCGCTAATTGCAGCCCAGGGTTGGAGCGCAGCGACAACCCTGGGTCACAGTAATCTCAAAAAGCGAAAACCCTGAAAGGGTTTCTCTCAAGAAGAACCCTTTCAGGGTTCAATCACTATGTGATGTCTGATCCCAGGGTTCTCGCTACGCTCGACCCTGGGCTGAAATTAGCGAACGCCTTCGGCGTAATTGCACCTCGTCTGCTAAGGCCCGAATTCAATTTGAAAGCAAGAAACGGAGTGTCATGTACGGCGCGGTTGTGTATCTTGGATGAACAATGTCGAGACCGGCAAGAATAAACAGTGTGATGGAGCGAGTTGAGGCAGTGGCCTGGGAGCAGGTGTCCAGAGATGTTAACGCCGAGGGTAGCGTTGTCATCAAAGGCGTCCTCACACCGGATGAATGCGACGAGGTTCGGGGGTTGTATGACAGAGACGAGTTGTTCCGCAGCCAGGTGGTGATGGAGCGGCATGGTTTTGGGCGGGGTGAGTACCGGTATTTCAGGTATCCGCTGCCGGATCTGATTCACGATCTAAGAACGTCGATCTATCCGCATTTGGCGCCAATTGCCAATCGCTGGAATGAGGCGATGGGTATTGATGCTCGATTTCCCGCGATGCATGCCGAGTACATTCGGCGGTGCCATGAAGCGGGCCAGGATAAGCCGACACCGCTAATCCTCAAGTACGGAGCCGACGATTACAACTGTCTGCACCAGGATCTCTACGGCGAACATGTCTTCCCGCTACAGATCGCTGTGTTGTTGTCAGAACGCGAGAAGGATTTCACGGGCGGCGAATTTGTGATGACGGAACAAAGGCCGCGCATGCAGTCGCGGCCGATGGTTGTTCAACTGCGAAAAGGTGATGGCGTCATGTTTGCCGTTCGTTATCGCCCGGTTCAGGGAAAGAAGAGTGTTTACCGCGTGAACCTAAGGCATGGTGTGAGTCGCATTCGTTCCGGAAACCGGTACACACTCGGAATAATTTTTCACGATGCCAAGTGAAGCCGCGGCGCTACCCAATCGGCAATCGAACCTGGAAACACGTGTCGCCGGGTTTTGATTCGAAACGAACGTTGCCGCGGTGTTTGCGCACGATGCGTGCGACGGTGTCGAGGCCGAGGCCGGTTCCCTCGCCTACTGCTTTAGTGGTGAAGAATGGTTCGAAGATGCGCGACCTCGCGTCGGCGGGAATGCCCGCGCCGTTGTCGCGAATCTCGACCAGGATATCAGTCGGCTCGCGCTTCGTGCGTACCTTCAGCTTTCCACCAATGCTCATTGCATCCACTGCATTAACGATCAGGTTGGTCCACACCTGGTTGAGCTCACTACCGTAGGCTTTAATCAAGGGCAGCGACTCAGCATAGTCCCGCGTGACAGTGATGTCCTTCTTTTTCAACTTGTACTTCAGGATCAGGAGGGTGTTATCGAGACCTTTGTGGACATCCAGCTCCTGGACCTTAGCCTGGTCCATGTAGCTGTACTCTTTGATTGCTCCGACGAGCTCGGAGATACGTGTCGTGGCAGTCTTGATCTCCGCCGCAAGTTTTGCCGCTGCGAGTTGACAGTCGACTCGGGCCAATACGTCGGCAGTCGCGGTTGACGGGATCTCTCCGAGGAGTTGTTCGAGTGCCGCTGAATCCATTCCCGCTTCGACGAGATTGGGCGAGAGTTTCCACGCATCCGCGATGCCGTGTGACTCCAGCCACTCGTTGACCTCATCTTCGAGATCACTCTGATCGAGTGAGTTCAACTGCTCTGCCGTTGCTGTGTGATCGATTGCTTTCTTCTCGAACGTGTCGATCGATTGTTGCTGGCTCGAGGTGAGATCGTGAGAGCAGAGTCTCATGTCGGCCGCGCGCAGTTCTTTCAAAACTTCAATCAGGTCGTTCGCTGCACGCGTCGCGCCGGCTGCTGGGTTATTGAGCTCGTGAGCAAGACCCGCTGACAGTTTGCCTAGTGCCATCAACTTGTCCTGCTGCTGATCGAGTGTGGTCGACTCACGCACGCGGTCGCTCATGATCCCCACGAGACGTTGGACCAGCAGCGGCATGCGCTGCATCATCTCGGGAAACAAACTAACTGGAAACCACAGCAGGCGCACATCTGTCACCGCGTAACCGGTTACCGTAAACTCGGTCATGCGTGAAAACGGGAGCATTCCGGTCACTTCAGTTGATTGCTCGCCGGCGCGCGCTATGTAAACAATGTCGTGGTCGGCTTCGTCCCAGTAAGCGTGTGCTTCGCCTTCGAGATAGACCACCATCCGGTCTGCCTTGTCGCCTTTTCGAAACAGAACTGCGCCGGCGGGGAATCGCCGCTCTTCCGAGTTATCAGCGAACCACCGCAACTGATCGTCGGGCAGATCGGCAAAGACATGCACGCGACGAAGTGCCTCGACTTTATCCGGCGGCGAAGCGGTCGTCGGAACGAATGCGTCAATGCCACCCGAAACTGATTCTTCCATTTATCACACGACCTTGCTTAGATATTGATGCACGAACGAGATCGCAACCGATCCCTCGCCCACACCCGACGCCACGCGCTTCACTGAGCCGTGCCGAACATCGCCGACGACGAAAATTCCCGGCACGTTTGTCTCCAGTAGACCTGGCTCACGATCGAGTTTCCAGCCGTTTGGCCGCTTGCCGTCGCGTGTGAGGTGCGGGCCGGAATAAATAAACCCACGCTCATCGCGTTCGACAATGTTTGCAAGCCAATCTGTATTTGGCGCTGCTCCGATCATGATGAACAATGCGCTGGCCGGCACTTTGTTGACCTCGTTCGTTTCCGCACAGTGAATCGAAATCGCTTCGAGATGATTCTCGCCATGCGCCTCGGCGACGGAGCTGTTGAATTCGATTTGAATGTTCGGAGTCGCTTTCAACTGATTAATCAGATACTGCGACATCGAAGCGTTGAGCGACGAGCCACGCACGAGCATCACGACTCGACGCGCGTACCTCGAAAAGTGCATCGCGGCTTGTCCCGCACTGTTTGCGCCGCCGACAACATAAACATCCTCACCTTTGGTCGACATCGCTTCGGTCATCGCGGCGCCGTAGTAAATACCGGCTCCGGTTAGTCGCTCCACTCCGGGCGCGTCGAGCTTCCGCCACTGCACACCCGTCGCCACCAGCAACGCATGACAGCTTAGCTCCTCGCCGTTCGCGAGCTTCAAAAGGCGATATGGACCATCAATTCTCACTTCGGTCGCTTCCGCTGAAATGATCTCGACTCCAAATCGTCTGGCCTGGACCACTGCTCGTCGTGCAAGGTCGGCGCCCGTGAGTCCGGTTGGAAAACCCAGGTAGTTTTCGATTCTACTCGACATGCCGGCCTGCCCACCGGGCGCTTCTCGCTCGATCATTACTGTTCGCAGACCCTCGCTCGCGCCATAAACAGCCGCGGCAAGTCCGGCTGGACCACCACCGACAATTGCGAGATCGTAGAAAGCTTCTGTCGCACGAGTTTTTAATCCGGCATGTTCAGCCAGGTCTACGAGCGAAGGCTGCTTGAGACGTTCGCCATTCGGAAGAATCACGATTGGCAAACTTCGCGTTTCTTCTTCGTCCAGCAACCCGATAAGACTACGAACTTCCGAATCAGAGGCGGCAGTTTCGATGTCGAGCCACTGATATGGAACGTGATTGCGCGCGAGAAAATCTTTGATGCTGTGTGACACAGGCGACCAGCGATTTCCCAACACACGAATGCCTTCGAACTGGGGCGGGAATGCTGCTTCCCAATCCTCGAGCAGTTCGTCAACAACCGGATAGAGATTTTCTTCAGGCGGGTCCCAGGGCTTGAGCAGGTAATGATTGATGCCTGCATCGTTGATCGCGGCGATCGCGGCGTCAGTGTCAGCGTAAGCTGTCAACAACACACGCTTCGCGTCCGGAAAGAGTCTGATCGCTTGAGAGAGACATTCCACGCCCGACATTCCGGGCATGCGTTGATCGATCAGGAAAAGTGCAATCGTGTTGTTGCGTATCTTCAGCTCGCGAACGATCTCGAGTGCCTCGGGACCCGAACCCGCGCGCAACACACGATAATCACTCCCATACTTCCGCCGCAGATCGCGCTCGATCGCGCGCAAAACCTCCCGATCGTCATCTACCGTCAGTAAAACCGGTTTCGCCATGCGTTAGTGCTCCAATAATGCCGATAAGATAGATCGTCATTCTGCCACGTCAGGGCCTTTGGCGCATCACGGCATTGTGGATTTGCGAGGTAACCCGATCGAGGTATCCGTTGATAAAGACGCTCTATCTCAAAGTGACAACTTAGACAGAGCTCGAATCCAATTCGAAAGCAGCGCCAAAGGCGCGGAATATAACAGCCAGGGGCAAGCGCGAGCGAAGCGAGCGCGTCGCCCCTGGATCCAATTCGAAGAGCAGCGCCAAAGGCGCGGAATATAACAGCCAAGGGCAAGCGCGAGCGACGCGAGCGCGTCGCCCCTGGATCCAATTCGAAGAGCAGCGCCAA
>DASYPN010000365.1:0-11800 GCA_036006625.1 Pyrinomonadaceae bacterium
ATGAACCGCACAAACTCCCAACTCTCGCGCGCCAAAAGCGTGTTGGACCGCTCCGGATTCGCCCCCGTGTATTTGCCATCTCGTCGCCACTCGCGCGGGAACTTCGGCCTCACATGCGCTTCCTCTTTGATCTCCGACGCCGGATTCCCTCCATGACACGCCGTACAACTCAGCCCAACCGCATCCCTCCCATCCTTCAACTTCTCGAGCGTCTCCGTCGTCCCATACTTATGCATCGGCTCAATCTGCCCATGACACTTCACACACCCTTCGACCTTCACCGCCGTAGCAGTTTGATTCGACGCAGTCACCGGCCAAACGGTCACCACAACCGCCGCACCCACTACCAAAATCAGTGTTATTAAGATCCGTGTCATCTGTGGCTAAAAAACAAACTTCGCCTGCCCGAACAGCGAGTACAGCATCTTCTTCGGACTGATCACATTCGGCTGGCAAAAGTCTTCGAGACCGGGCGGACAATTCCGGGAGGCGTCAGTAAATATGTCGCGAAAGCCGCGACCGGTTTGCAACGAATTAGCACCGAACGTGAGCGTGAAGTTATTGATCAGAAACGGCCGGTAAGCGACCCCTAAGCTGTAATCAAATCCGATGTCGTGACGAATGCGATTCTGAAACAGTATCAACTCCAGCGGCTCTGTCCGATGAAAACGCAGATAGTTTACGTTGACGACGGCTTTGATCCGCTGCGTTAGTTCCACGTCGACGCCGCCGTTGTAAATAAAGATTCCGGGGTTTACAAAGTTTGCCTGTCCCTGCGTTTTGCTGCTTCGCAAACTCGGCAGCAAACTATTCGGCTGAACAAGGCCGACACCAGTCTGGGTCAGACGAATCCCATTCCGCACCCAGAACGAAAACTGTCCACCAACAAAATTCGGATCGTCGAAGATCGCGTCAAATCCGGTTCCACGATTGTCAGTCGGATTGCCATCACCCTGCGCAAAAAAGAATGAGCCCTTAAAGCGCAGATAGTCTTTATCAACAGAGAGCTCCGCCGCGGCCATGTTCGATCGCACCTGCACTCTCCGGCCTGCGATCTGATTGCGCTCGTCGTGACCAAACGCAAAGTAATAAGAGTGCGAGAGATTCAACCTGCCGAGATGACCGTCACCACTAAACCCCAGATAACCAACCTTGATCGCGTGTGGTCTCACGTCACCAATCAACGCCGGACGAACCAGAAATCCATTCCGATCAAACTCAACACTGCGTCGATCGTCGTTGTAATGAAAACTTCCCTGAACCGTGTAGCCCTTGCGGATAAAGTCCTGTCGAAAAATGTTCGCGATGTAGACGTTTTGATGCCGTGTGTCGAAACGATTGAGACCGCTGTTTGTGTCCTTCTCCAGCATCGAGAAGTACGCGCCATTGAACTGGTATCGATTGTTGTCAAACGCGCCGAAGACACGCGCGCCAAGGTTGTTATCGGAAAAAATAAAGCCGCGGAAATCGGAAACAAAAGGCTGTATGCCCGCGCGAACGGAAACGAAATCGTAGTTTGCATCAATGTCGGCGAGTTTAACTTCGCCAAATGCCTCTTCGAGCGAAGCGTGCCAATCCGTTCGATTCGTGCCACGCCGCACGTCGATATTGACGACGCCATTCTCACGCGCATTCAGATAATTCGGCACGCTGAAAGTCGGTGAGAACTTGATCGCCCAATCACGCGGCTTAAACGTCGTATCGCCGTGAAAGAGCTCAAAACTGAACTGCAACGTCTCGCTCGCTGCAAACTGTTCCGGACGTCCAAAAAACTCGCCACTCAAAGGATCGACGCTGCTGACATCAGACGGTGTCGGCGCGCGACGCTGTTCGACATTCGTGCTGCTGACTGCAGTCAAAATCAGGAACAGCTTGTCGCCTCTGATCGGGTAGTCGCCTTTGAGAACGTTCTGATTGTACGGATCCCACCAGCGACCGCGTTTGAAAGGAATGTCGCGTCCGCGCGCGCCGCGGTCACCGTATCGATCGTATTCGGGAAACTTGAGACGCCAGCGATCGGGCGTCTCACGCCGCTGTGGCGCCGGCGTCGCACCAGTCGGTGGCGGCGCGATGGGAATATCGACGACCGTTTCCTTGCCGGCTTCGATCACGACGTTCTCGAGTGTGTCACCACGAACGATCGCAAAGTCGCCGTAATTTTTGTCTTTATCGAACTGTGCAGTGTTGGGCTGGTCCAAAGTGAGACGATACGCGCCGGCGGGAAGTGAGATTGAGTAACTGCCGCTGCTATCCGTGCGTGTGCGCTGGGCCTTTCGTGTAACCTGGTTCGTAGCGACCACAACCACGCCCGCTGCCGGGGCACCCGCGGAAGTACGGACCATGCCTTTGAGTCGGCCCGATTGCTGCGCGCACACAACAACCCAACTCATCATGACCAGCAACGTCAGCACTGTTGTTTGGACCGAGCGACGGATCACGTTCGTGGCGTTGTAACATACGACTTGCGACTAGTCCACAAAATTAGACAGAGCGTCTCCGTGACACCTCTGTGTTCTCTGTGTCTCTGTGGTTAAAGGAATACGAGATACAACAACCACAGAGTCACAGAGAACACAGAGGTAGCACAGAGAAGAAATCTGCGTAATCTGCGGATGGCTTTGTGGTAAATTGTGCGCCATGCGGCTTGGCGTCATATTGCTGGCGGTTCTGTTGCTCGCGATCAGCCTTGTCAGTTTCGATCACGCCGGGGCCCAGTCGACCAAACCAATCCTGATCAGTCATCCCGATTCCACGCGCGCCCTTGCGTTCGAATCCGTTACGCGACAGCGCGAACCATTCACGACCGCGGTCCAGGTTAAATACGGATCCGATTCAGTCACGCGCATCATGTTGTTTGCGATGAACCTGCAGTTGCAGGCGGGCGAGACGGCGAGCGCCGTTACTGCAGACGCAGAAGATGCGAGCCACACGATTTATCCGTTGACTGTCGAACACGTCGACAGTGTTCCGGATCAACCGTGGGCCACCTCGATGGTTGTCAGGCTTGCAGATAACTTACCGCAAGAGGGCGATGTGCTCGTGCGGATTACATACCGGGGAATTGCGAGCAATCGCGTGCGAGTTGGGATTGGGCACACCGGCGATGGGCCACCTGACGATCTCGATGCGGTGCCGACACCCGGAGTGATATTGCCTCGTCCGTCGAGTCTCACGGCGACCAACCTCGCGCAAGCAGACGTGCAAACGATTCTGCAACAGGCCGCGTCTGCAGCAAACGCACTCGGAAAGCCGGTGAACATCGTCGTCACCGATCGCGAAGGCAACGTGCTTGGATTTCTGCCGATGCCCGGCACACCGAGTCCTTCCGTGATTCGCAGCGTCGGACGGCTCGGTCAGGGGCTCGAAGGAACAGCCGTTCCACCGGCCGAGGCCGCAACCGCAAAAGCAGCAACGGCTGCATTCTTCAGCACCACAGGTAACGCTTTCACAACGCGAACCGCGGGCTTCATCATTCAGGAGCATTTTCCGCCGGGTATTGATTTCCGCGCCGGTGGTCCGCTTTACGGTGTTCAGTTCTCTTCACTTCCGTGCAGTGACATCAAGAAGCCTTCCGCGCGACTCGGGCTCTCGGGCGATCCGGGCGGCTTGCCGATTTACAAAAACGGCCAGCCTGCCGGCGGCATCGGCGTCGAGGGTGATGGACTTTACACAGTCGATCGCAATCCTGCTGATGACGATCAACCCTTTGAAGAACTCATCGCCGCTTCAGGCATACGGGGTTTCGAAGCGCCTGCGCTCATCCGTGGCGACAACATTCTCGTCGATGGAATTCGTCTGCCGTTCTCAAATGTCGCGAATCCACCTGCGACGAGCAGCACGGCAAGTATTGCCGGAGCGACCTTTGGTTTTGGACCGGGTGGTGTGCCGCCTGCTTCAGAATTTGTGCCACAGACTCTGGGAGGAATCGGAGGTGAAGTTGATCCACGCTTCTTTCCGTTCATCGCCGGTACCGCGCCGAGCACCAATGCATTAACAGCCAGTGACGTCGGAACGATCATCACGCATGCGGCCCAACAGGCAAACATCACGCGCGCGGCGATCAGACAGCCGCTCGGCAGTAATGCGCGCGTTACGATTGCTGTCGTCGACACAGCGGGCATTGTGCTGGGAGTTTTCCGACAACAGGACGCTCCCGTCTTCGGTTTCGATGTTGCCGTACAAAAAGCACGAACGGCTACCTTCTTTTCCGGGGCAAACGCCGCGACGGCTTTACGAACAGCGGGATTGGGTTCTTACGTCGATCGCGCGGCGGCTGATGGTTTGCGGTTCGACGGGACTGTCGCTTTCACTGACCGCGCGACCGGTTTTCTTCATCGCCCGTTTTTCCCGGACGGGATCAACGACACCGCGGCCGGGCCTTTCAGCACCGCGCTTGCTGACTGGAGTCCTTTCAATGACGGGCTGCAACTCGATCTGGTCAAGACAAACTTTTTAGCCTCGGTAATTGGTCCAGCGGTTCCGTGTACTTCGATTCCAGCGCTGCCAAACGGAATTCAGATCTTCCCCGGCAGCGTGCCTTTGTATAAAAATGGTGTGCTGGTTGGCGGCATCGGCATTAGTGGCGACGGCGTCGACCAGGACGATCTCATTGCCGGCGCCGGGGCGAATGGTTTTTCACCACCGGCGGCGATCCGTTCGGATCAAATCTTTGTGCGCGGCGTGCGTCTGCCGTTTTTAAAGTTTCCGCGAAGCCCAAATCTGTAAATAATGCGCGCTCCGAAACTCGTGTTCTTCGCGATCTTGTTGATGGTCACGGTCGTGCTGGCTCAGCAACCCGTACCCAGGCAAACCGGCGTGCTTCGTCTGCGGGTGCGTGTGAAGGCTGACGACTCGGCGCCGCTCCGTGGTCTCGCGCGTAAGCGTTTCTTTCTTATTCCGGGAACAATCGAACAAAACCGCGCGCTGATCGACGCGATCGAGCGACAGGCATTACTAAGCCGCGACTGCTATTATCAGAAGATCGGAGCAAGCTCGGCGCTAATTAACTGGCTTCGGGAAAGTGATTGCGAGTCGGTTTATTGTCGCGGTGTCGAACAGGAATTCGTCAGCGGACCAAAGGCCGTGCCGGAATTCGCGACCGCTTTTGCCACGAGCCAGAAGGAGTATGGAAACGATGAAACGGCGCGGCAGTGGCTGACGACAAACCTCGCCCCCAACGTACGCGACGGTTTTTATCGAACTCAGCAGACGGTGCTCCAAACACTGCTCAAGCAGGCTGGTCCCGAAGTTCACTCAGTAATGACGGATCGCAACGGCACCGCTTACTTCACCGACCTCGGACCAGGAACATATGTCCTCTCGAACTTGATCCCAACCGAGTTGGGTCAGACTTTCGTTACGTGGAACTGCGAAGTGCAAGTCAAACCCGGGGATCTTGCGACCGAGAAACCGTACCTCGTTTCAAATCGAAAAGACAGAAACGTAAAGTGCGTCGGGATTGAAAAACCAAAACCAGTTTGTGCCACAGATTAACGCGGATGACACGGATAAAGACATTTACTGTTTTTCTGTTTTTCTTTCTAATCTGCGTTCATCCGCGCCTATCCGCGGCTGATTATTCGAAGTTCTCGCACGCCACACAGAAGCATCAGGCAGCCTGTAATACCTGTCACAAAATACCGACAAAAAATGCAACCACCTTTCCGGACATCAAGGATTATCCCGATCATGATGCGTGCGTGAGTTGTCACCGGCCGCAGTTTTTCAAAGGCGCGAAGCCTGTAATTTGTTCTGTTTGTCACTCGAAGACTTCGCCGCGTGATGAGGCGCGATATGCGTTTCGGAATCCCGCTTCGAAGCTGCAATTCACGATCGAGTTTCCACACGATCGACACCAGGACGTGATCGCGATGCTGCGTTTCTCACACGCACAGCAAAACTACTACAACTGTACCGTCTGCCACGCGTCACGCACCACTACATTCAAAGCCGCGCCGGCGGACCATTCATCGTGTTTCAACTGTCACTGGAAAGCGCAACAGCCAGTCGCCACCAACTGTAACGGCTGTCATAAGCTTGCGACGCCCTACGTGCCGATAACCGATCCAACGAGGATCTCGATCAAGTTCATGCACGAAGGCGGTGGCGAGAAGAAACAACACATTGCAGAGTGCACCACATGTCACATCAACATCACCAAAGCCGCATCATTGCGAGGATTGAAGCCCGACGTCCCGATAACAGGTTGTACTGAGTGTCACAACAAGGAGGGACTACGACAGGATCTGAATACAGAGCTTGTGGCGATCGATAAGAATCGCAACTTCACGTGTGTTTACTGCCACGCACCGAACGTTGGCAGTCTCGATCCACCGGCAAGCCACTATCTGATAGCTGAACGCCCAGCGCTCAAGCGTAAGGACATCAAGTGAAGAAAAAGATTACTCCCGCAACGGCGCCACGGCGCAACGGAAAGGTCACCACGGTGGTTCTTTCGTTGCGCCTTTGCGCCGTTGCGGGAGTAATCTTGCTCCTTCAGTCCGCATCAGCGCAGGACTCAAACCGCGACTACTCCAAATTCCTGCACTCGAGTCAAAAGCATAGTTCTCTCGCCTGCAACTCGTGTCACGAACGAACGGACAACTCAGCAACGCCACGCTTTCCAGGTCACAAAGCATGCACTGATTGTCATCGCAGCCAGTTCACAACGCCGCAGATACCGATGTGCGTCATCTGCCACACGAACACGTCCGGTAACAATCCGCCCCTGAAAAACTTTACCGCGAGCTTCAACGAACCATTCAACGTGAAATTTGATCACGCGCAACACAACACCGGCGCGGCACGACCACAAAAAGGCTGCGCGGGTTGTCACAGTTCGGCGATCAATCGGGGTGCCGGTCTATCGATTCCAGCTAGCCTGGCAGCGCACAACGGCTGCTATACATGCCACACACCCTCAAGCAAATCCGCCGCGGGACGCGAGATCGCATCGTGCGGCGTCTGTCACGATCAGAAGTCGTATAGACCGACACCGACGAGTGCGCGCTCGTATCGTTACGCCTTTACTCACGCAGACCACGGCGCCCGAGAAAAGTTGGCCTGTAATGACTGTCACCGGCTCACAGCCGGCGCGGCGCAGACGCGTCAGGTGAGTTCGCCTGCGCCGTCCGAACACTTTGTGACAACGCGCAGTACGACGTGTCTCACCTGTCACAACAGCAAAAGATCCTTCGGCGGCGATCTGGCATTCAGGGATTGTAAGCGCTGCCACACCGGTCCGAGTTTTCGTATGCCGATGTAAGATTTTGTTCTGTGCCTTTGTGCTTTTTTGTGGCAAGATTTCCCGCATGAAAATACTAGTCATTCTGCTGCTGGCGCTCGTATCCCTTGGCCTGGTCGCACAGGAAAAAGAGAGCAAGACTCAGCCCAAGGAACTCGTGCTCTCCAAAGACAGCCAATCAGACAAGTATGGTGAAGTAGCTTTCAGTCACGAGAATCACTCGACCAAGAAGTACAGCATCGATGGGCAGAGCGTGCTGACGTGTGTTGAGTGTCATCACACGGACCAGCCGGCGGCGAACTTAAAAGCGCCGCTAAAGACTTCGGAGCGCGCAGTGGTGTTGACGACCGAATCCCTCGCGGCCGCAGACGCAAAGCCGGTGAAGGGTTGTCGCGCGTGTCATCTGCAGGCGGGTGACGATAGCGCGCCGATGCCGACGGTCCAATATCCCGATAAGCCCGCACCCACAAAGCTCACCAATGAGGTTGCGTATCACCTCAATTGCAACATCTGTCACGACAAAGCGATTGCGGCGAGACCTGCGCTCAAAGGTAAAGTGCCGGGGTCAAATGATTGCATCCCCTGCCACAAACCAGCCGGTTAGAGCCACATAAGGCACAAAAGGCACATAAAGCACAAAAAGGAACAAGCTCACTTTTTTTATGTGCCTTTTGTGCCTTTTGTGCTTTATGTGGCCCTTTTTGTGGCTAACTCTTCTTTGTGGCCTAGAGCATTGAGGCGTTCCAGCGGCGTGGGTCGATGATGTGCTGGACGTGGCAGGAGGTGCAGTTGGGCTTGCCATCGGTCATGTGGCAATTCGCGCACGTCGTTCGTGGCGTGACTCGATCAGGTGGATCAAACGAGTTGTGACAGCTCGAACATGAGAGCTTCCCTTCGGAGTTTCCCTTCATCCCGGGCGCAATCTTCACACGCTGATCGTGCAAAGCATGGAACTGGTTGCTGCGCCATTTATCATCAGTGTCGGTCTGCTGTCGCGATGTCCCAAGCTGTCGTAAATCCCACTCCTCATCGTTGATCGACTTCGGACTCCACACATCATTCACGACCGGATAACCAACCGTCCCGCCGTGAGGCGTCCCAACCTTGCGGCCGTTGTAGAGTTTTTTATTGCTGTCGTTGTGACACTGCGTACACGAATCGAGCGCGCCTTTGCTCGCACTAAACTCCGTACCCTTGTGCTCCGCATGGCAATCAACACACCCGATTCCCGCCGCCTCGTGCGGCTTGATCATCGTCGACTTAAACGCTTCGGTCGTATGACACGCAGCGCAGCGCTGTTCCATCTGGCCAGTCAATGAATGGCAGTTTGTACATGAACCCGAGTTTGGCGACCTGGCTACAGCCGGAACGATGCTGAGTTGCGAGAGCTTGTGAGCCTTCGAGATCGGAGCCGGCGCGAATGCACTCGTGTAACGATAAGCTGCCGCCACTGAAACAACACCGACAATGATTAGCGCCCAGGTAAAAACGGCGATAGGCCACCTCGACATCAGATCGGTCGTCGGTACCCAGTTGTACTGAGCCTTACCCGCGCGCCTTCCACCCTTCGGAAGCAGCGGCGATGGCCGCGCCATCTTGGCGACTTCTCGCATTCTCTTGTCCCAAAAAACGTCGAGTGCCTTTGTGCCCGCAATCGGCGCCGCGCGCGGTTTCTTTGCTTTACTGCCATCCGGCGCAATCAGGTTGTCAGTGCTCAAACCCGGATCGCTGACGTCGATCTCAGACGGCTTCATGCCGATCTGCATTTCAACGCGGATCACAAGCGCTTCGTCAACCGAGTCGATCTGAAGTTGAAATGGCCCAACTTCTATGATGTCGCCGGCGGCGAGTGCCTCGTTCTCGTCGACGGGCTTGCCATTGAGCAGGACTGGATTCTTCGGACGGAGTGGAAACAGGTAGTAGTTGCTTTCAAGCTGCTTGATCCCGGCCTGCACACGCGACACGGATGGGTGATTCAGCAACACCTCACACTGCGGCAGCCGGCCAATCAGCAAACCGTCGCTGATGATCGTCACCGGATCCAGCGGCAAATCGTCACGAATGATGAGGTAGCGGTTCATCTGACGTTAAAGAAGACCACCTGAACAATGTGGACAATCATCAGCGCAAGCATGATCGCGGTCGCGCCAACGTGCATCGGAATCCAGAATGTGAGTAACCAGTGCAGCGCCAACAGCGCGTCAACCCGGCGCAAGGTCACAGCCGCCTCAACCGCGGAAATCAAAAGATCGCGTTCCTCGTCCGTCGTCAAACGTGTGGTCCGATCCTTGAACTCCTGACGCGCCTGCGCCAGGAGGGCCTTTAACTCTTCGCGTCGCCAGATTTGCCGCCAGAGAAATCGCAATGACAGGAACCGCGGGTAGACTCGATCGCTCAGTTCTTCCTTCAGCCATCCATCGCTCTTCTGGTAAATCGATCGAATGTCGCTCCGCAATTCTGTGCGGCGCGTTTCGAGATCCTCAACCAACAGCGGCTCGCCTTCGATACGAGTCATGATTCTCGGCGCTATAAAATACGCGACCACACCCGCGAGACCGGAAATGATCGTCAGATCAAACGCGACGTAAAGCAGAGTTGTTAGCAATCCTCCCGTGTGCGAACCGGAGTGAAACAAAAGCATCACGCCTGCGATCGCACCCACGTACGCATGCGCAAGCATCCAATATCTCAACGCACCCGCACGCCTGCGATAAATCTTCTTCCGAAACGGATACGTCATGACGACAACAACGCCGACGAGCCCGACCAGTCCGGTGAGCCAACGCATCGTCAACCAACTGCCTGCCATCACCGTGTCGAATCCATATTTCGACAGGCTCCACACGAGAGCGAGGGCCGCGAGAATCGTGACTACGGTTCCGCCGGCATGCCATGCGCGAGCGAGCGGATCGCTTTTGTGGATGTTGCGTCCGACGGCGTGCGTTTGATCGCGAAAGACAAATGCCTGTGCCGGACCGATCTCGCTGAAATACTCGATCGGATCAACACGCACGAGCGCTCCGGTGGGACAGTTCTCTTCGCACGAATACGCCTGGCGTTTCGCACCCGGCGGATTCAGAGGTGTCGCTTCGCAAAGATTGCATTTGATCGCGACCGGATCGTCGGAAGCCTCCGGAGTCGTGGGTCGATCATTCCTGAAACTGAACGCGCTTCTCAGTTTCGACGCAAAACCCCCGTTAGATGGCGCCGGCGTGCGGGCCACCATCGTGATCGCGTCGTAAGGACATTGTGTGGCGCAGTCGAAACAACCGATGCAAGTGTTCACGTCGATTTCGATCTGTCCGTGCGGATCGCGGCCGATCGCACCGGTCGGACAACCGGTCAAACACTCCGGGTCCTGACAGTGCATACAGACCTGCGGAACGAGCGCATGCTGTAGACGCTTCTTCCCGATCGATTTCGGGCGCTCGATCTGAATGCCTCTGCGCAACAGACGCGACTGCCCGTGCACCTTGTGACACGCGAGCGAGCAGTTGCCACAGCGAATGCAGAGGTCCATGTCCATGACGAGCACGTTCGTGCCGTCAACGACTCCGGTCGCGATCTCCTCTTCGGCGGCTTTGAGTGCGTTCAGATCGGGAAGCGCTTCGATCGTGAGTGGCGACGAACTGCCCAGGTTTGAGAGTTTCGAAAAGGCATCGATCAGTTCTTTACGAAGTGCCGGATCAGTGGGGAACTTCTCCAGTGATATCTCGAGCACTTCCGTCCGTTGCATCATGCTGGCGCGGAATCCCCAAACTGCCGGCTGAGCAACTCCTTCGAGTCCGAGACAGTTTCCGCCGCCAAGAAAATCCACGCCGATCGTTTCGTCCATTCCCAACACGACTTCAGGCGAGGCCGCGTGGAACGGAGCGCCATGAGAACGTCGCACCCAGCCGCTCTTGATCAAAATGAGTCGATCTATGGGGGCGTCTTCCTGGCATAACACGTGGTTCTTGCCATAGACCATGTAGCGTGACGTGCGGAGTAGTTCGCCGGTTAGCTCCAGGCTGAGAGACTTGCCACTTACGTGTGAGAGATCTTCAAGAACGCGACCAACACCGTGCGTGCGGTAAGTCTCGTCGAGAATGTTGCCGAAGGTTTGGAGTTTGCGCAGCAGGCGCAGTGCGGGGCGAGTGACTTCCAGCACAATTGCCGTTTGATTTGGCGGAACAGAAACGGTCGCGTTGCGTTCGATGCCGGCAAGCAAAGCCATTTCGCCGAACACTGAGCCCGGCTCGAGTTGACTTATCTTTTTCTGTCCGGCGGCGTCGCGAACGTAAACATCGAGCGCGCCCTCAACGGTGATGTAGAACGTGTTCCCGCCCCATTCACCCTGGCGCATGATCTCTTCGCCTGCATCGTACGTGAGAAGGCGGACGTAAGGTCCGACGCGCTTACCGTTCGCGTAATCGCGACCCTGAACTATGACTTCGAGATCGGCGGCATACTTCTGTTTGCCATTTTGTTCCTCGAAAAGTTCAGCGGTAAGAGCAAGATGCTGGACGGCTTCAACTACGCGACCCCGATCGGTAATTTCGCGTGGCATGTGATTGT
>DASYPN010000366.1:0-1739 GCA_036006625.1 Pyrinomonadaceae bacterium
GTGTTCGCCACCGTCAGTGGTTTTCATCAGGTAAGCGCGTGGCTCTTCGACAGTCTTGAGTTGGTAGGCATTGACTTCGCACACCAGCCAGCCGTTTTGGTCGTCGACGAAGAAGATGTCGCGCACGACGTCGTCGGTGGCGCCGGTGCGCGTGGTCCAGGTGTTACCGCCGTCGCGGGTCTCGAGCAGTGCGCCTTTGCTTCCGACGGCCCAGCCACGGTTTTGATCGAGGAAAAAGACCGCGTGAAGCCAGGACATCGTTCCGCTACGCTGCCGCGCCCACGTACCCGTTTGGGCCAACGCCGGCAAAGCAAGAAGCAGAAGAAGCAAGAAGGATGTGAGCGCTTGAGTCATAACTGTAGGGGCGGCCCTACGTGGCCGCCCTTGGTTGGCACACGGGCTTCAGGAATTACGAACTCTGGTTTGGTGAACACGATTTAAACCGAGGGCGGCCACGGAGGGCCGCCCTACAATAAATACCCGCCGGTCCTTATGGGACTGGGGCGCCGAAGATGCGAGCAAAGCTCGCGATTGGTGTAAGACCCATAATGGTCTGGATCTTCTTGAGCGTGTTTCCAGGCACGACGATCTGATCGCCCGCAACCAGATAGACGTTATCAGCCGCTTTACCTTTATAGATTGCCGACAAGTCGACCGGAATTCTTGCGAGTATGCCCGTCGACTGGCGCCGTAAAACGAAAACACCGCTCTTTTTGCCCGTATTAAGCACACCGCCTGCTTCGGCAATCGCCTCTGTGACGGTCATGCGATGGCCCATGAGACGAATACCGGGTTGGCCCACGTCGCCAATCACGCTGTAACGATACGACATCGCCTTGTCGAGCGAGACATTCACCTGTGGATCGATAATGTATTCGTCGTAACTCTTCTTAATGATCTCTGCAACTTCATCAACAGTCTTGCCGTTGACGAAAACTCCGCCTTTTATCAGCGCCAGTGAAACGCGGCCACTTGGCGGAACGATAATATTGGCGCGGGAGTAACGAGGCTGATTGAACACTTCGACCGAAATGATGTCTTCTGGTCCTAGCCGGTAATTGGCGAAGAAGTTGTTGTAAAAAGGAGAGATCGCAGCTTCTTCCTCTGACATCTGTTGCTGGCGATTTGCCTGGATGTCCTGCGGCACATCAGACGGGGTCCGCGTCGTGTCGTCTCCCTCGAGCCTGTCGCCATTGGCCGTCCGAGTCTTCTTGTCCTTTACCTGGTCGCTCGTGGTCGATCGCGGTCTCGCTTTTTGCGGATCACCTTGCGGCTGGGCCGCGACACTGATAGTCAAGGCCAACATCGCGAGCGCTACCAGTGTTATTCGTTTCGTACTTATCATCTCAACCTCCAACCAACTGTCATTGAGCACCGCGCCCAAACAGAATTATCTTGATGGTCTCAAACATGATGAGTGCATCAAGAAACAATCCATGGTTCTTAATGTAGAAGAGATCGTATTGCAGCTTCTGTCGCGCATCTTCGATTGAAGCGCCGTACGGATACTTGATCTGCGCCCAACCCGTCAGGCCGGGGGCGATCAGATGTCGCTGCTCGTAGAACGGAATTTCCTCAGCCAGTTGGGCCACGAAATGCGGCCGCTCAGGTCTGGGACCGACGAAGCTCATCTCCCCCTTCAAGATGTTCCAAAACTGGGGAATCTCATCGACTCTGATCTTGCGAATGATGCGACCCACGCGGGTCGTGCGATTGTCTTTCTTACTGGCCCACACCGG
>DASYPN010000367.1:0-4181 GCA_036006625.1 Pyrinomonadaceae bacterium
TCCGCAGGATCAACGACGGCAGGATATTCAAAATGGCTGGTGGGTGATCAAGAAGTACAACTGTCAGGGTTGTCACCAGCTTCAGATTGGACAACGATCGGTGGTCCAGGATCTGCCGTTCTACCAGACACCTGAAGGAAAGGATCTGCTGCCGCCGCGTTTGACGAGTGAAGGCGCGCGTGTCGATCCGGCGTGGTTGCTGAAGTTCCTGCACGATCCGTCGTTGAGTGGTGAGAAGACGCCGGAGCAGGCGCAACAGATCGCTGCGTTGCCGTCGGCGAGTCCACAGACTGCGGCTTCACCTCAACCTGGTGCGAGCCCCGCGGCGAATAATCAAACTGCGCACTTGTTGCCGCAACCTGGATTGGACCGTAACGGTGTGCGCCCATATTTGCAGTTCCGCATGCCGACGTTCACCTTCTCGCCGAACGAGTTGCAGATTCTCGTGCGGTTCTTCATGGCGATGTCGGGTCAGCAGGATCCGTACATTCGAGAACCGTTGCAGCCTTTGACTGCGCAGGAGCGTTTGCTCGCGCGGCAGTTGTTTACGTCCGGAACGCCGTGTTTGAAGTGTCACATTACGGGTGAGGCCTCGCATGATGCGAAGGCGATCGCGCCGAATTTCCTATTGGCGTCCGAGCGACTCAAGCCTGATTGGACAGTTCGTTGGTTACTTGATCCGGCGCAGATCAGTCCGGGAACGGCGATGCCGAGTGGACTGTTCCGTAAAGAGGGCGATCGGATGGTTGCGAATCTGGCGACATTGCCACCAGCGGCTGCCGGGTATGAGGGCGACCATTCGCGGTTGTTGATGCGCTATATGTTCCTGATGAGTCCGGATGAGCAGCGTGCGTTGCTCGCTACCGGGCCAGTAACGACTGCGGCACCGACGACTCAGCATCACGCAAGTACGAAGCGTAAACGCAATCACGCTCGCCTGCTTCGCCGTGCCGCATTAGGACGAAAAGCAGCCCTGGCGTTGCGGAACGAACTGTAGGGGCGGCCCTCCGTGGCCGCCCGGCGTTATTGGCGAGATCAAGTTTCACGATACGCGGGCCGTCGGTATGTTGTGGTGCCTAGAGATCGAGTTCGACGCCGGGCGGCCACGGAGGGCCGCCCCTACAATCGAACTTACGTTTTTTAAAGTAATGTGCGTTCCGTGTTAACACGGCTTCCGTGCTACAGTTAATGCGCAAGTTATCTTAGTTTGGAGGAGTTGATCATGAATAAGCAGACAAAAGTCTGGCTTGTGATATCGATTGCACTGTCTTTGCTCGTACTCGGCTCTGCATGCGGTGGTGGCGGCACCAACAAAGAAACAAATACACCGAGCACAACAGCCGATGCGACAGCACCTTACAGCGGTCCAACCGGGACAATCTCTGGTGTGATTTCCTATAACGGAACGCCGCCGGCTCCGAAGAAGATCGACACCACTGCCGATCCGGTCTGCGGCCAGAAGAATCCGAACCTAGCAACCGACGACACGCAGGTTAAAGACGGCAAACTGGCGAACACCTTTATCTACATCAAGGAAGGTACCGTCGAAGGTGGTAAGAAGATTGCCGACTATAGCTGGCCGGTTCCTCCGACACCAGTCAAGCTCGATCAGAATGGTTGCCACTATGCACCACACGTATTGGGCATTATGGTCAACCAGAAGATCAGCATCACCAACAGCGATGCCACTCAGCACAACATTCACCCAACACCGAAGCTGAATGCAGAATGGAACCAGGGTCAGCCTAATGGCGCACCGCCGATCGAGAAGACTTTTACCCGCTCTGAAGTAATGATTCCGGTCAAATGCAACCAGCATCCTTGGATGAAGGCTTACATCGGCGTCATGAAGAATCCGCTTTACGCGGTCAGTGCGGCGGATGGCACGTTCTCAATCCCGAATGTTCCGGTGGGTAAGTACACCGTCGTTGCGTGGAGAGAAGGTCAGACTCCTGAAGAGACACCGATGGAAGTAACAGTAACTGCGAATGGCACGGCCAAAGCCGACTTCGCATTCCCGAAGGCTGGCGCAGCAACCAGTTCAACCAAGCCTTCATTGCAGATGATGCCCGCGATCGAATTCCCGATGCTGGGCAAACACTAAAACTATTTTTGATTGCCAATTGCCAATTGCCGATTGCTGATTCGTCATGGTAGCAGCGAAAGACAAACTGGCAATTGGCAGTCGGCAATTGGCAATGAATCCCGGTCTTAATCGCTTTGCAATTCTCGTCGCTTGCGCGACGTTTTTCTTAATTATCGCGGGAGCGTTGGTCACGAGTAATGATGCGGGACTGGCGACGTCCGATTGGCCGCTCTCAAATGGACAGGTTTTTCCGAAGATGGTTGGTAACCTGTTCTGGGAACACGGTCACAGGATGGTTGCGACTACCGTCGGTATACTGACGATCGTTCTCCTGGTTTACATTCTTAAAAAGGAGAACCGATCGTGGGTGCGGAAGCTCGGTTGGTGTGCCCTCCTTGGAGTGATCGCGCAGGGATTGCTCGGTGGATTGACAGTGAAGTTGATGCTGCCGTTGGCTGTTTCGACTGCGCACGCAACGCTCGCACAGCTTTTCTTTTGCACGACTGTCAGTCTCGCGGTTTTCACATCCCGAAGCTGGATCGAAGCGAAGCCGCTGATTGAAGAGCAGGGCAATGTGCCGTTGCGTTACTTGTGCACCGCCGCCCTCGTCACGATCTTTTTGCAGTTGATACTTGGAGCGACGTTGCGTCATTCAGCGACGTGGGATCGTCACCTGCCGGTCGAGTTGATACTGGCGCATATTGGTGGCGCAGTTGCGGTGACGTTGATGTTGGGCAGCGCAAGCGTGAGTGTGTTGCGACGTCATCCGGAAACGCGATTTTTGACACGACCGGCAATCATCGCATTAACGCTTTTGGCGATTCAGCTTTGTCTCGGTATCGCGGCTTATATGACGCGCCTGGCATCGCCGAGCGATCCGCAGCCGCTCAATCCGATGATCGCGATCACGGTCGCTCACGTGGCGTGTGGTGCGCTCGTGTTTGTCAGCACGATCGTGTTGACGTTGCGCACCTATCGAGTCTTGGCGGGCACTGGTGCTTTGAGTGATGTTTTACAGGATTACAGGATTGGACAAGATTTACATGTTAATCCTGAATAATCTTGTAATCATGTAAAAGGTTTCTTAATGGAAGAGTTTGCTATCGATTTACGTTCGGGCGTCGAAGTTGTCGAGCGAACGCGGTTGTCGTTGCGCGAGCGTGTGGCGGCGTATGCTGAGCTGACAAAGCCGCGCATCACATTTCTCATTGTGTTGACTTCAGCAGCTGGCTTCGCACTTGCTTCGCGGAGTGGGATTGATTACGTCGCGATGCTGCGCGCCTTGCTGGGAATCGGTCTCTTATCGTCGGGAATCGCAACGCTCAACCAGTACGCAGAGCGTGATCTCGACGGCTTGATGCGTCGCACTGCAAACCGTCCACTGCCTTCAGGCAAGCTCGCGCCCTGGGAGGCGCTGGCATTCGGAGCGGGTATCACAGTTCTTGCCGAGATCTACCTGCTCGTGCTCGTAAATCCATTGAGCGCTTTGCTCGGTCTGACAGTGATCGCGGGCTACCTGTTCGCATATACGCCACTCAAAACACGTACGACGCTATCGACGCTCGTCGGCGCTTTTCCCGGCGCTGTGCCGCCATTGATTGGATGGACCGCGGCGCGAGGATCGATCAGTCTCGAAGCGTGGATACTTTTTGCAATTCTTTTTCTCTGGCAGTTCCCGCATTTTCTCGCAATCGCCTGGATGTATCGCGAAGACTACGGACGCGCCGGCATCTTGATGCTCCCCGTAGTCGAACCTGACGGCAAAGTTACCGCGCAACAGATCGTCGTCTACACGTTGATGTTGTTGCCCGTGAGTCTGCTGCCGACAGTACTGGGATTGTCAGGGCAGATCTACTTCATAGGAGCGATCGTGCTCGGACTGCTTTTTCTCTACAGCAGTCTTCAAGCGGCATTCTCGATGTCACGGCAACACGCGCGGCGTTTGTTGCTGGCGTCAGTACTCTACTTGCCGCTGCTGTTTATCTTGATGGTGTTGAATAGTTAGGCCGCAGATAACGCGCAGATAAAAACAGATCTGAATCAAAAGGAGATGTAACCGATGGGACGAGTTCTTGCGGTTATTATCTGGATTATC
>DASYPN010000368.1:0-5900 GCA_036006625.1 Pyrinomonadaceae bacterium
GCGATGTACTTGATGAGATCACGAACGCGGCAAGAATAACCCCACTCGTTGTCGTACCACGAAAGCACCTTGAGCATGTTGCCGCCGATCACTTTCGTGTACTCAGCATCGACGATCGACGAATTCGAGTTGCGTTTGAAATCAACTGAGACAAGTGGCTCTTCACTGAAAGCAAGAATCCCACGCAGTTCTTCATTCGCTGCATCCTTGAACGCGCGATTCACTTCCTCAGCCGTCGTCTCTTTCTCGAGGTCCATCACCACATCGACGAGCGAAACATTCGGCGTCGGCACGCGCACAGAGATGCCATCAAACTTTCCTTTCAACTCCGGCAACACGAGCGCGACAGCCTTCGCCGCTCCAGTCGAAGTTGGAATCATGGAGAGCGCCGCTGCTCGCGCACGTCGCATGTCTTTGTGCGGCAGGTCGAGAAGCTGCTGATCGTTTGTGTACGAGTGTATCGTCGTCATCTGCGCTGACTTGATTCCAAACTTCTCATGAACAACTTTCGCTACCGGCGCGAGACAGTTGGTCGTGCATGACGCGTTCGAGATGATGTGATGCGCAGCCGGATCGTAGTTCTCTTCGTTCACTCCAAGAACTATCGTAATGTCTTCATTCTTCGCGGGCGCGGAAATGATCACTTTCTTCACCGAGCCATGAAGATGCTTCTTCGCATCCTCTGCCTTCGTGAAGATACCTGTCGACTCAACAACGATCTGAGCGCCGACTGACTCCCAATCTATCGCCGCCGGATCGCGCTGTGAGAAGACACGAAACTCCTCATCGTCGACCTTGATTCCGGTTTCCGTCGAGGTGATGTGATGATCCAGATTCCCGAGCACGGAGTCGTACTTCAGCAGATGCGCAAGCGTTTTGGTGTCGGTCAAGTCGTTGACGGCGACGAAATCAATGTCTGGATCACCAAGAGACGTGCGAAAAATATTTCGCCCGATACGACCGAACCCGTTAATACCAACCTTAACCGCCATTGCCGAAGCCCTCCAACTTTAATGATTTTGTTTCGATTGTGGGACAAGCGCTGTCGCGAATGTGGGACAGATTTTCCCTATTTGCCTGTGCAAACTGCTTGTAAAGATGAAAGGCAAGATTATGCGGAGGGTTTCGGCGTGTCAAGCGAGGCTTTTATTCAACTTATTCAACTTTTTGAAACTGCATTTCCGCACGAGACGTAGTACAGGCTTGATGCGGCGGACCTTCGTTTGCCAGAATAAGTCGACTCTTCCTTTGCAAAGCGGTCGAAACTAAAGGAAATACGTTTAAGGAGCTCTTCGTCTGATGTTCAATTTGATATCTCGCAACTTAGTCCGCCACTTGACCCGCTACTTAGTTGGCCCGGCGGTCCTGGCATGTATCGTCGTCGTCGGAGCGAGTGCTGCCGTCGCCCAAGTACCTACTTCAACGCCGCGGCCGACACCGGCGCCGAACGATCCAACAAGGCCACCGGGAACCGAACCGATCCCTGGCACAACGACGCCGGCGCAGAACCCAAGCGCGCCTCCGGGAACACAGCAAACAAGTCCGACTGCACCTCCGGGAAGTACCGTCACCCCGCAGGCAACGCCGTTGGCAACACCACCGGCAGGTACAGTGCCCGGCGGATCCACAGAGCCGATGCGCGAGCCAGTGATTCCACAGTTCCAGGCGAGGCCGCTTCCGCCCGTGCCGAGTCTGCAACGTTTGGGTGTCGGCAGCGAGACTCTCTCGTTGTCGATGAACGATGCGATCAAGCGTGCGCTCGAAAACAATAACGACATCGAAGTCGCACGCGACGACGTTCGCTATGCGGAAACTCAGTTGCGCGCGCTCGAAGGCATCTTCGATCCGGTCTTCGCGATCACGCCGCAATACGACAAGCGCATCTCTCCGCAGCAGAGCTCACTGGGCGGCGGTTCCGTCACCAGCACGACGACGTACTCGTGGAGTCCTTCCGTCGTTAAGCAGTTTGGCCGCGGTGGTGGAAACTACTTCCTCCAGTTTCAGAATTCGCACACGAACACGAGCAACAGTTTCAGCTTGCTGAATCCGTTCTACTCGTCGAATCTCTCACTGCAGTTCACACAACCGCTGTGGCGAGATCGTTCGATCGACAACAACCGCCGGCAGATTCGCATTCAGCGAAAGCGTTTGGACCAGTCAGACGCAGACTTCCGCCAGCGAACAATCGACGTAATAACGCGTGTGCAACAAGCGTACTGGGAACTGGTGTTCGCACTGCGCGATCAGCAGAACAACGTCGCCAACTTGAATTTGTCGCGCGAGAGCCTGCGAAACGTCGAAGCACAGATCGCCGCCGGTGCGAAAGCTCCACTCGAAAGAGCTGAAGTGCAAACCGAGCTCGCGAATCGTGAGACCGCACTCTACTCGGCGATCCAGGCAGTCGCGATTGCTGAGAACAATCTCAAGGTCCTAATCTTTAAGGATCCACGCAATCCGGAGTGGTCGGCCCAAGTGACTCCGACCGACACGCCGAAGTTCGATACAAACCCGGTGAATCTTCCCGATGCGTTGAAAGCAGCTCGTGACAATCGTCCGGAGTTGCGACGTTTGCGTCTGCAGAACGACATCAATGACATCGACATCAAGTATTTCAAAAACCAGACCAAGCCGCAGATCGATTTGGTGGGTACAGTGGCGTTAACTGGTCTCGCTGGTAAGAACGTCCGTCCTATCGTACCGCCGGGAACACAGGTGCCACTCATCGATACGACCAATATTTTGACCGATCCAAACGCGTTTCTATTTGACCAGGTTCGGCGGGCTCAGATCGCGTTGGGTCTAACGGCGCCGATTATTCCCCTGGTGCCAGTACAGGCTAATAACGTGACTTCCAATCTTATCGGCGGCTACGGACGAGACCTGCGCAATCTGATTGGCGGCGACACACGCAACATCACCTTCGGCGCTGCGATCTCGTTCCCGTTCAAGAACAAGACTGCCGAAGCAAATCTGGCTGGTGCGAGAATTCAGAAAGAGCAATTGCAGGCCTCGGTGAGATCCCAGGAGCAGATTATCGAGGTTGACGTTCGTAACTCTGCACAAGCGGTTGAGTCGGCGCGCCAGCGGGTTCTTTCAGCACGCGAGGCACGAACGAACGCGGAGATGCAGCTCGAAGGCGAGCAGCGTTTGTACCAGGTGGGACGTTCGACGACGTTCCTTCTGTTCCAACGTGAAAACGCGTTGGCAAACGCACGCGCTTCCGAGTTGCGAGCTGAGACTGACTACAACAAGGCACTGGCCGACTTGCAACGTGCGACCTCGACGACGTTGCGAGTTAACAACGTGGTAGTGGAGTCGCCCACGGCCCCGTAGGGCAGTTTCACGCAAAGGCGCAAAGGCTCAACGAAGGCGCAAAGGAGAATTTAGCTTCTTCTTTGCGCCTTTTCGTTGCACCTTTGCGTCTTTGCGTGAAAGTATCTTTTCAGTTTGCGATTGCTAAGGTACGCTTGATATGGATGAAGATCAGCGCCACCATCATCACATTCAACGAGCAGTCGAATATAAAAGCCGCATGTGAATCAGTCGCATGGGCCGACGAGGTCTTGGTGGTAGACTCAAACTCGACCGACGCCACACGCGAGTTGGCTGAGGCTTGCGGCGCGCGTGTGATAACGAATCCATGGCCCGGTTTTGGCGCGCAGAAACAGTTCGCAGTTGAGCTAGCGCAACACGAATGGATCTTCAGTCTCGACGCAGACGAGCGCGTCTCAGATGGATTGAAGAAATCAATCGAGTCTCTACGAACGAAACCTGAGCTCGCTGATGGTTATCAGGTCGCTCGTCGCACTTATTATCAGGGACGGTGGATCCGCGGCGGCGGCTGGTATCCTGATTATCAGTTACGACTCTTCAGAAAGAGCAAGGGACACTGGAAACAACGACACATTCACGAGTCGGTAACGATGGAGCCCGGTGCGCGTGTTGAAAAGTTGAACGGCGATCTTTTGCATTACACTTCACAGGATGCTGCGCATCACCACCGGATGATTGGTGAGCGCTACGCGCCTCTCGCTGCGCTACAGATGTTTGAAGAGGGCCGCCGGACTTCTGTCTTCGGTGTGGCATCGGCTGGGCCAGCGGCGTTCGTTCGTAGTTTGATTTTGAAAGGCGGGTTACGAGACGGCTTCGCGGGCTTTACGATTGCGAGCTTCGCCGCGCATCATGCGTTTCTGAAGCACCTGATGCTTTGGGAACGACAGCAAAACACAAATCACACAGATAAAAATGCCTGATCTAAATTTAGTTCCCCCGGTTATTGGCTACGTTGTCGCAGGAGTTTTTGGGGCGGTCATCGGGAGTTTTCTCAACGTTGTAATTCATCGCGTTCCGCTTGAAGAGTCGATAGTGTTTCCCAATTCCCGCTGTGCTTCGTGCGGCGGTGCGATCGCTTTTTACGACAACATTCCCGTTCTCAGTTGGGTGATGCTCCGAGCGAAATGCCGGCGCTGCAAAGAGCGCATCTCGATCCGCTACCCCGCAGTTGAGCTACTCACAGCGGCATTGTTTGTAGGTGTCGCATGGCACACTGGTTTAAGTGCCGCTCTTCCTTTCGATCTCGTATTTGTTTCTGCGTTAGTGGCACTGCTGTTCATTGACGCCGAACACATGATTCTTCCGAACGTGATCACATACCCGGGAATCGCGTTCGCAGTCATTGCTCGCATCGCCATTCCTTACTTGACGGGAACCCCACACTTCGACGACATACCTTCACTCCAGCATGGCGCTCTAGCGGATATGCCAATCTGGGTGGTGTCACTTGCGGGAGCATTGATTGGCGCGCTGATCGGCGGCGGTTCGCTTTGGCTGATGGGTTGGACGTGGGAAAAACTTCGCGGCATCGAAGCGATGGGACTTGGCGACGTGAAGATGATGTTTATGGTGGGCGCTTACCTCGGGTGGCGACTCACGATCCTGACGATCTTTGTTGGTGTCCTCACCGGTTCGGTAATCGGTATCATGTTGATGGCCCGCAAGGGCGAACGAAACATGCAGATGCTGCTGCCGTTTGGCGTCTTTCTCGGTCTCGGCGCAGTTGCAGCATTACTCTTCGGCGCACCACTGGTTGAGTGGTACGCAGGCCAATTCAGGTGACGTATCGCACTCGATTTCAATCCGGACTGACGATGCTCACAGGACTGTTTCTGGTGGCGGTCCTGTTTGCGATTATTCTCTATGCGATCACACCTGAAACTCCCGCCGCTCGTGGTCCAATCCTGCTGGCATCGTTCATCGCCATTCTGATCGGCGGTCTGCTCGCGATTTTGTTTCTGTTGCGCTGGCTGCTGCGTCCTTATCACCAGCTCGTCGGCGAAGCACAACGCGCGTCCGTTTCTAATCAGGTCAAATCGCAGGACGAAGCCGAGTTTGTCCTCGAGACGTTTCAATCAGTCGTAGCTCAACTTCAGGAGCAACGAAAGGTGCTCGAACAACTCAGCTCTGAGGCGCGAGAGCGCGCCAATTCGGCTGAAAAATTCAGTGAACGCATCGTGGCCAGTTTGCCGTCCGGCCTAATCGCTTTCGACGGTGCCGGACTCTCTATGGCCATCAACACTCCGGGACGCAACCTGCTCGAAGTGAACGGTACCGCACTCGGCGAATCGTACAAACAACTCTTCGGCCCACACGAAGAACTGGCGAAGATGGTCGGCGACTGTTTGCAAACGGGCAATGTGTACCGGCGCTCAGAGATCGAAGCGGTAAGCCCGAATGGAACGATGCGACGACTCGGCGCGACGATCGCTCCGATTGATTTACCGCCCGAGCGTGGTCCAAGAGGCGCGTTATGCCTGTTGACCGACATCACAGAGGTGACTGAGCTGCGCGAGCAGGTCGCGCTGAAGAACAACCTTGAGAGTCTGGGTGAGATGTCGGCCGGC
>DASYPN010000369.1:0-10576 GCA_036006625.1 Pyrinomonadaceae bacterium
TCGTCTTCGTAGAGTGTCGTCGAAGCTGCGCCTGTATCGTCAGGATAAACATTGAAGGTGATCGGATCGACAGGCTTCTCGCCGACGTAATTGAGCGGTGGACCAGTGGCTATGATCGCGCCTGCGCGTACAAACATCGGCACAGTGTCGAGCGGCGCGTCGACATTGATCATCGTCCCGCCGGCGTATTTTTTGTTTGTCCAATAATCGTACCAACTGCCGGCCGGGAGGTAGACGAGACGGCGCGTTACATCAGGCTTCATGATCGGAGCAACAAGCAGGTCTTCGCCGATCATGAATTGGTCGTCGAGATTGTAAGTGTTTTCGTCATCCTGGTAGTTGAGCATCAAAGGTCGAAACAAAGGAACACCGGTGCGATGAGCTTCTTCAAGAGTCGTGTACAGAAACGGCAACAAGGTGTAACGGAGCTTTAGATACTTGCGGATAATGTCTTCGTAGTATTTTCCAAAGCGCCATGGTTCCTGGTCATAACCGTCAATCTGTTTGTGATTGCGACAAAACGGCGCCAGAAAGCCGACCTGATATGAACGCACGAGCAACTCACCGTTACCTCGTCCGATGAAACCACCAATATCACTGCCGACAAAAGGTTCGCCCGACAAACCCAGCGACGTAAACATCGGAATGTTCAGCGAGAGCCCTTCCCAGGTGCTATTAGTGTCGCCGGTCCACATCGTGGAGTATCGCTGAATTCCTGCATACGCTGCGCGCGTGATGACGTATGGGCGCTGGTTCGGTCGCAGACGCTCAAGACCTTCGTAAGTCGCGCGCGCCATCAGCAACGCAAACGTGTTTCGATTCTTCGCGTGAGTTGTCTTCTCGCCGTTGTCGTAGCTGACGACGTCCAATTGGTTCTTGCCGGTCTGATCTACGAAGTCAGACGGCTCATTCATGTCGTTCCAGATGCCGGCAATGCCATTGTCGGTGTAAGCACGATGCAGGTCGCCCCACCAGTGTCGCGCCTCCGGCAGGGTAAAATCCACGAAAACACTCTCGCCGGGCCAGACCTTCGGCACAAACAGATCGCCATTACGACGGTGTTGGAAAAAGTTTTTCTCCACGCCCTGATCGTAGGCGTGATAACGCTCACTCTTATCCTGCGGCTGCTTGATTCCCGGATCGACGATCGTTACCAGCTTAACGCCCTGGCGACCGAGCTTGTCGCTCAAACCCTTCGGATCAGGAAATCTTTCTTTATCGAAAGTGAAGACGCGGTACCCGTGCATGTAATCGATGTCGAGATGAACGACATCGAGCGGCAGGTCGCGACGGCGGTACTCGTTCACAACTTGTTCGACCATGGTATCGGGGTAATAACTCCAGCGACTCTGCTGATTGCCCAGTGCCCACAGCGGCGGCAGAGGCATGTGCCCAGTCAGGTCTGCGTAGCGCCCGAGGATCTTCTTGATCGATGGTCCGTGAAAGAAGTAGTAGTTCATCTCGCCGCCTTCAGCGCCAAACCATGCACGCTGTTGCGACGACTTACCGAAATCGAAATAGCTGCGATAACTGTTGTCGAAGAAAATTCCGTAAGCAACGCCGCGCTCCAGGCCGATGTAGAACGGGATCGTTTGGTAGATCGGATCTCTTCCTTCGGCATAGCCGGGTGTATCTGAATTCCAGTTGATGAATGAGCTGCGGCGTTTGTCGAGTCGCGAGGCTTTCTCGCCGAGACCGTAGAAATGTTCGTCGAAGCCGAGTTTCTTTGAAGCAGCCACAAACATGCCCGCATTCGGATCGAACATCATGCTGTTGAGACGCGCCTGTGCGTCGTACGACATCGGACGCTCATCCGAATTGAGAACACGATGTGTGCGAGCGTCGCGAAACTCGATCAGCAAAGGTGAACGGCGGATAACGACTTCGAGCTCATCGGTGGTGACTGTTATGAGATCGGATGCTTCGCTGAGACTCCAGCGCGGTGTGGGCCAGTCTTGTTTGGCGATCGCCCACGAGTGATCCGTCACAGGGATCGGTTTTGTGAATGATGCTCGGACGCGAATGAGATCCGGTGCGAGCATAGTGAGTTGAACCTGCGACTTGTCCTGGCAGTTGAGTGTGACGGCTTTATCAGACTTCACGAGGCTGACAACCGGCCCGATTTTCTCGAGCGTCGTGATGTCCTGCGCAACGACTGAAGCGCAACTCGCACAAATAACTATCAGTAGAAATCGCTTCATATAATCTGTGTAATCTGTGGTTCAGAAGGCCAGCCGTGCAGCGCCCAGGAGACCCGCATCATCCCCACACTTCGCCCTGACAATCTTCACTCTCAGCAACGGAAACGCGCGCTCCTCAACTTGCTGATGCATGTGCTTCTCAAACAACGCCCACCCGTTCACCACCCCACCACCAATCACGATGATCTCCGGATTCAGAATATTGATCAGGTTCGCCAATCCTATCCCAAGATAGACGCCCATGCGCCGGAAAATCTCGAGGGCGAGTTCGTCATCCTGTTGCCCCGCTTCAAAGATCATCTCCGCAGTCAGATCGTCTACGCCCTCCAAAACCGAATCCGGATAGCGCGGGCTCGCCTCGCGCGTCATACGCACAATCGCCGTCGCCGAAGCGAAGACTTCGAGACAACCACGACTCCCACACGTACACGCAACACCACCAAATGGATCGACACACATGTGTCCAATCTCCGCCGCCGAGCCATCAACTCCGCGCCATAACTTACCGTCGAGAATTATTCCACCACCGACGCCAGTGCCAAGCGTCACGCAAATGATCGTCTTACAACCAACGGCAGCTCCCTGCCACATCTCACCGACCGCGGCCGCGTTCGCGTCATTCTCGAGAATGGCCGGCAGACCAAGCTGTTCAGTCAATGCAGCAGCGAGAGGAAATCCATCGAGACACGGAAGGTTCGGCGCCTTCACCACCGCGCCTTCCTCAACCTTTACGGTCCCGGGGACAACCAGCGACACCGCCGATATCTCACCCGCTTTCTGAAATTCGCGAACAGCAGACACGATCGCATCAATAATCGCACTCGCGTCTGCGACCTGCGGCGTGTTCTGTTTGAACCGAGAGTGAATACGCCCGTTCTGATCAACCGTGGCAGCACGGAGGTGCGTCCCACCGAGGTCGGCAGCGAAGATCAGTTTTGTATTCGTATTATCCGCGGCTTCCATATCGCTCCCACACGATTCTGGGTGTCTCAACATTCCTCCCACGCTCAATGCTCATGGCAAGTCTAATAAACTGGGCCATCGACCAGGCGAGTGGCGTCGCCGATCCGGTTCCGGCACCGAAACGAAAACTCGGCGCTGGACTCTCCTTTCGATCCCAAACCTGCTCGGGAATCATCAAGCCGTCGTTCGCGAATCCGGCCAACGTATCTAGTCTCTTTCTTGCCGCAGCAACATCGCCCAGCGCCAACTCATACTCACCACGCTCGCCCGTCAACAACGTCCACAGACGCCCGATTCCATTGCGCGCATCGTAGTTTCCGCCGTCAGCAGTCTCACCGTAGGCGTCGTGATTGTATCGGTACCACGCGTCTCCAACGGGTGTCCTAACTTTTATTAATTGGTCGATAAACTTCAACGATTTGACGATCACATAATCGTTTGGGCTCTTGATACCAAGGCGTACCAATTCAAGAAAACCGGCGTCGAGAATTTTACGCTCATCAACCACAAGACTGCTGCTGTTGATCTCCAGGTTAGCGTGATCGTTTGGGTCGTCGTTCTCAGTGATTCGGATGTAATAAGCTGCGACGTGACCTTCTCGAGTAACGGTCCAGGGATTAACGTAACCCGCCCAATAGTCGGCAGTTTCGAGATAATGTTCGGCTGTGGGTTTGTCGCCGTTCAGCTTTGCGATTTCGGCCGCACAGACGAGACCGGCAATCTGCGCCGCGATGGTTGCCGGTGAGTAGCCCGGCTTTTCCTCCCAGCGATCCTGGTCCGTGCGTGGACCGTGAAGCACAATAAAATCAGCAGTGGGCTTGATGTGTTTGAGCCACGACTTTCTATCGTGACGTTTCAACTGGTAAGCAAGAACAAGCGGCCACGCAACCTGATCCATTTGCAGTCCACGACCGATCGGACGACCATCGACATACGAATTCTGCGGGAAGCTGCCATCCAGTTTCTGCTGCACACGGAACAGGTAGTCGAGCAGTCGATTGGCAGTTGAGCGATCGCCCAACGCGTCGAATGCTGTCGCGACGTGATAAAGATCGCGTGACCAAACAGCGTGATACCCGGTTGCATTTGGTCCACCACCCCACGGCGTCGAAGGCGAAGCGATCACAGCGCCGCGATACGTCTTGTCCTCGAGTCCCTTCAACACCATCGCCGCCATGTTGAACTGTTGCTGATGCTTCGGGATCACGGGCAAGGTCGCTACATATTTTTGCCATCCGGTCTCGTATTCACGTTTGACCGCTCCGAAACCTCGAGCTAGCGAAGCACGCGCTGTTGCCGCGGATTTCGCTCTTGTCTCACCGAATCCAAGTGCTAACGTACACTGCCTCTGCTCCAGTTTCGGGAACCCGCAAGTCGAAATCAGCGCAGACTTAGCGTTCGACAAAGGATCGTAATCGACATACAACTGCGCATTGGTCGAAGTATCAAACTCAACACGGATTAGAACGGAGCTTCGCCGCGGATCGGTAACGTAGGTCTTTGAGATCGTGTAAGCACCAGTCTTTGCACGATTGACTTGGCGGAACATGAGTGACGATGGATTCGGCAGCTCCAATCGATGCAGCGTGTCATCGACTTCGTTTTCGATCTTCGTGCTCATCACGACCTTAAACTGAAGCGTCTTCACGCTCGGCATATCGAGTGTTGGATAAAAAACCTCGGTCATCACACCATCAGCAAGCGTAAACCAAACCTTCGATGCGAGCGTATTCGACGTCCCAAACCCATTCTTCGCTGCCGTGGGCCAATGCGCATCGCCGCCCTGCGCCATCACCACGCGGCTACCGAGTAAAATCAGTAAACAGATCCGTCTCATCAGCGGTTAAAAATCCTGTAGCCCCACGCATCCAGCGAGACTTTTCGCCCGCCGACCAATCCGACAAAAGGACGACTCGAAAAATTGATCGCCACCAGCACCTTTTCATTCCCCGCACGCCGAACAAACGTCACCACACGCGACTCATCCGAGTTCCGTAACCACTCTAGCGTTCCACGTCGCAGCGCCACGCTCCCACGCCGCATCGTCATCATCTCTTTGTAAAACCTGGGAAACTCCTTACGACGCTCAGCAATTGCCCAGAATATGGGCATCTTCTCGAACAACGCAGGCGCGCCTGATTCAGTCGTATCACCAACCTCCATGCCGTTATAGATCATCGGCACACCATCAAGCGTAAACACAAACGCCGACGCCGCGAGCGCTGCCGGTTCACCAAAACGTGCTATCGCGCGTCGCTCATCGTGATTGTCTGAGAAACGCATGTGCAACGAGCCCTTCGGCCATTCCTTCACTTCTTTTTCCCACTCCTCACGCAGATCCGAAGCGCGACCGCGTCCCTGGAGCACGTTTGTCAAAGCAGTGTGCAACGGCCACGAATAGTCGAGATCGAAGGCGTTCACTGACAATTCTGCTTTGTGAGCTTCGGCAAGCATCACGATGTCGGGTTTGATCTGCTCCAATTCTCGACGCGCGTTCTCCCAGAAGTCTGTCGGAACTTCACCGGCAACGTCGCAACGAAACCCGTCGAGGTCAAACTCGCGAATCCAGTGCTTGAGCATGTCAGTCATGTAACGTCGCAACTGCTGGTTGCCGTAGTTCAGAGCAGCGATGTCGTACCAGTCGTACGGATAGGTGATGTTGCCTTTCGCATCATGCTTATAAAACTCCGGATGCTTCATCAACACGCTGTCCCAGGACGTGTGATTTGCAACGATGTCGATGATGACTTTCAAACCACGCGCGTGTGCCTCGCGCACGAGGCGTTTCAGATCATCAGCAGTGCCGTAATCAGGATTGATTCCGTAGTAGTCGCGAACAGCGTAAGGGCTTCCGATCGTTCCCTTCTTCTTTTCCTGGCCGATCGGATGAATCGGCATGAGCCAGAGTATCGTGACACCCAGATCTTTAAGCTCATCAAGCCGCGCGGTAATCGCGTTGAAGTTTCCCTGCTGTGAAAACGCGCGCGGGTAGATCTCATAAATCACCCCATCACGCACCCAATCCCTGACCGGCCTTGCCCTTTCTTTGGAGACATCGCGGCCCGATTGTGCAGGTACGGTAGGGACGCCGCTCGCAATCAGCAACGTGAGACTAAGTACGTGTGGTATCAACCGACGCTGCATGTTGAAGATCATTCCTCGTCTATCAAGCCCGTGCTCGGGACCGCTTGCACAGATTCAGCGACCGTTAACGGTTCTGTGCGATCTCCTTCGATAACTTTCGCTCCGGACGCATCAAGGTCGGCGACATCGTCGACGCGCGTGACCAGCAATGCTGCCAGCAACATGAAGCAACCACCCACCAGCACAACATAAAGCGGACTTCGTGGATTGTCCGGCCCAAAAATTCCGCGAATCAGTGGCCCAAAGGTCAGCGCCTGAGTAATCTCGGGAATCACGATGAAGAAGTTGAAGACTCCCATGTAAACGCCCATTCGGGCGGCCGGTAAAGCACCGGAGAGAATGGCGTACGGCATCGACAGGATCGACGCCCACGCGATTCCAACCCCAACCATCGACAGCACCAGCAGCCATGGGTTGCTAATCAAATAAATCGACAGCAGACCGAGGGCGCCACAGACCAAACAGAGGATATGCACCGTCTTGCGGCTGGTGGCGGCCGCGAGCTTTGGCAGCAGGAACGCCACTACAAAGCAGGTGATATTCATGAACGACATGGCAAAGCCGCCCCATTCAACGCCATGTGTGTAGGCTTCGGATTTTGCATCCACTGCGCCAAAGACGTGGCGAGCCACCGCAGGGACATAGAAAAGCCACATGCAGAAGAGTCCCAGCCAGGTACAGATTTGTACCGGCGCAAGTTGCCGCATCGTCCGCGGCATCTCTCGTAACGCCGTCATGATCTCAGCAAAGCCGGCCGCAAACCCTGCTTTTTCGCGACGCATGCGTTCAAAAGCAGCCATATCCTCCGGTGGATATTCTTTGGAGGTAAAGATGGTCCAAAGCACCGCCACCAGGAATGCAACCGCACCGATTTGGAAAGCGTACTTTATGGTCAAAGGAATACCGCTTTCGGTATTTCCCGAGACACCATAGCGACGAAATAGAAGTGGTAACCATCCGGCAAGGGTCGCTCCTACACCAATGAAAAACGACTGCATCACGAAACCCGTCGTGCGTTGTTCAGGGTTCAGTTTATCCGCGACGAAAGCGCGAAATGGCTCCATGCTGATGTTGATGCTGGCATCGAGAATCCATAACAGTCCCGCCGCCATCCAGAGCGTCGAAGACGTAGGCATAATAAAGAGCGCAATGCTTGCCAGAATCGCGCCAACCAAAAAGTATGGGCGACGGCGTCCCAGACGACTCCAGGTGCGATCGCTCATGGAACCGATGATCGGCTGCACGATGAGACCCGTGAGAGGCGCCGCCAGCCAAAGGATTGGAAGTTGATCGGGATTTGCGCCAAGCTTCTCGTAAATGCCGCTCATGTTGCCGAGCTGCAACCCCCAGCCAAACTGAATCCCGAGAAATCCGAAACTCATGTTCCAGATCTGCCAGAAGCTCAAGCGTGGTTTATTCATCCGAGGATTCCTTTACTCGAGATTTGCTTCACAGAATTCACAAGACTTTTTGGGTTGAATGGATTGCAAAAATCGCTACCGAACGTTTAGGTAAACTCACGCGCATCTTGTCATCGCGAACAATAACGTCACGGGCTACGCCAAGACGATCGTGCAACAGAGTTCCGTTGAGAATGAAAAGAGGTGAGACATCGAATTCAATCTCGGCTTGCTTGTCGTCGTTATTGAACACAATTATGGCGACGTTGTGTCGAAGGTAGCGCGCGTAAGCGTACTGCTGCTCGGAGACGTGGAGGTTTACCAACGATCCACTCTTCAGTGGCTCGACGTCACGACGCAGGGTTGTGAGCCGGCGAATAAATTCAAACAACTCCTGCTCATCTTTAGTGTGACCCCCGGCGGTAAAGGCGTTTTTCTTGTCGCCTGGAAATCCGCCGGGAAAGTCGCCTCGCGTTGTAGGTTCGTCACCGCCTTCCAACGCGATCTCATCGCCGTAATAAAGCTGAGGCACGCCGCGCGTCGTCAACACAAACGCGTTCGCCAGTTTGAGACCGGCGATCGTCGCGCCTTTCTCGCTCATAAAACGGCCATCATCGTGCCCGCCTAATAACGTCACCAGAATTTCTGAGTTGGTGTAGAGATAATCCTTCGCAAGTGTCCTGGGGATCTCGTCGATTGGCTTGCCTTCTGCAAACGCGTGCCTGATCGGATAGAAGAGCGGGAAGTCCAACAGTGAATCGAGACCTGAATCGACTCCATCAAACCGAACTTTGCCGCCCTGGAAAAACGACGTATGGACCACGTCGCCATCTTTCACTTCACCAACTACTTTGAAATTCGGGAACTCGCGCTTAACGGCCTTCGTCCAATCATGCCAGAAAGAATTCGGCACGTATTGCCACGTGTCCATTCGAATCCCGTCGAGACCGGTCGTGCCGATCCACCAGAGCGTGTTTTGGATCAAATAACGCGAGACTTCCGGATCGAGTTGATTGAGATCGGGAAGGAAGTCGAGAAACCAGCCTTCCATCGTTTCGCGTTTCAACAACTCGACGGCGCGCGGATCGTGAAGCGTCCACGTCTGAAAGGCATTGTTCAGGTGTTTGGATTTGTTGCCGTTGAACCACGTCGCCGTGGGTACGTCGTGCACCCACGGATGGTATGGACCAGTGTGATTCATCACCTGATCCTGGATGATCTTGATGCCAGAGCGATGGGCTGTCTCGACGAGTTCCCGCAGCTTTGCATGAGTGCCGAAGTGTTCTTCAACACCGTAGAAGTCTTGTGGGTTGTATCCATGAAAGCCGGTGCTCGGTTTGTCTTCTTTGAGCTCGATCTGGTTGAGTCGATCGTAGTTGTCATACCACGGGGTGAGCCAGATTGCCGTGACTCCGAGATCCTTCAAATATGGCAAGTGATCAATCACGCCCTGAAGGTCACCGCCGTGGTAATAAAACTTGTTCTTGCGATCGTAGAGGGGTGCATTGTTCGACGGATCGCCATCAGCGAAGCGATCGATCATGATCAAGTACATCACGTCAGCCGGAGAGAATCCCTGAAAGCGACCTGTGCGATTGAGAGTTGGGAGCACTTCGAAAGAAGCATGAGCGGAGCCGCGGGGTGTCGTGACCGAGACATCATGTTCTCCAGGTTGCGCGATAAAGACATCAACAAAGATGTATGTACCTCGCTCGTTAACTTTCGGGATACCAACACGCAGTCCACTAACCTGCACTCGTGCTCCTTGAAGATTTCTGCCTCGAATCATCAGCCGCACCGGATTGACGGAGCTCCTGGTCCACCAGCTGGGCGGATCGATCTTGAGGATCTCTGGCGCCTGCGCAGCCACAGTCAGAGTGAAACACAGATGAAAACAGATGGTGCGGATCATCCGTTCCTCCCATAGAGTTCACTTAGCTGCTTGAGTCGAGTAGCTAAATCACCGCGCAAGGTAGTGAATCGCCAGGCCCAGTTTCCTTCGGTGCTGTTCGGAAGATTCATGCGCGCTTCGGTGCCGAGACCGAGAAGATCCTGCAATGGAACAACTGCGGTGTTGGCAACCGAAGCAAGTACGCCGCGAATGAGGTCCCACTGAATTTCATGACCGTCGGTGTCTAGATAATTCATGCAAAATTTGCGCTCGTGTTCGATCTGCTCGGCTGTTCGTGTCGAACCCTCACCGGCCACGCTATTGAACCAACCGACCGTCGTGTCGTTGTCGTGTGTGCCGGTATAAGCGACGACGTTCGGAACGTAGTTGTGCGGCAGATCGATGTTCTTCGAATCGCTGCCAAAGCCGAACTGAAGAATCCGCATTCCCGGAAAGCCGAAGTCTTCACGCAAGGCAACGACGTCGGGCGTGATCACTCCGAGGTCTTCGGCAATGATCGGCAACTCGCCGAGTGTCTTGCGAATCGCGGTGAACAGTTCTCTTCCCGGCGCTTCCACCCACTGCCCGCGCTCCGCCGTCTTGTCGCCGCCGGGAATCTCCCAGCACGCCGCAAAGCCGCGAAAGTGATCCACACGCGCGATGTCGACGACTGTGAACGTCGCGCGCACGCGCTCGATCCACCACCTGAAGCCGTCGTCGATCATGCGTTCCCAGTTGTAAAGCGGATTGCCCCAAAGCTGTCCGGTGCTGCTGAAATAATCCGGCGGCACACCCGC
Organism: Pyrinomonadaceae bacterium; assembly: GCA_036006625.1. Classification (GTDB taxonomy): domain Bacteria; phylum Acidobacteriota; class Blastocatellia; order Pyrinomonadales; family Pyrinomonadaceae; genus PSRF01. The sequence continues at coordinate 10,397 of DASYPN010000369.1, forward strand.
AACGACGAGAGGCTTTCCGTTTTTGTCCAACTTGAATTGCTCGGGGTTGGTCCAAACATCGGCCGAGTCCTGGGCCACAAAGATCGGCAGATCGCCGACAACACTGATGCCGCGCTCGTTGCAGTAACGCTTCAGCGCGAACCACTGCCGGAAGAAGAGAAACTGATAGAACATTTGAGC
>DASYPN010000370.1:0-4110 GCA_036006625.1 Pyrinomonadaceae bacterium
CAGTTGGAAGCGAACTAATTCTCACCGGACCAACCTTCATGCACTACGTTCTGGATACCAAGATCTGGCGGGTGCGTGGAGATCAGGATCTCGCGAGAGCCTTAAGACTTTAAGCTGGAACGCCTTGCATTTTTGCCACCCGAAGTGGGTTAAACCCTGTTATGCTTGGTCAACATGGCGGTTCTGGTCGCCGCCGAGTCACACCAGGTCTTCGGGTAGGGCAATCAAATGAACATCGACGTCGAACTGAATCGGGTTAACAGTACCGCCGCACGCGCCTCGGTGCTCGCGCCGGTCTTTGCGCTTGCTTTGTTTACGAGCGCGGCGCTGCTCTTCTGGGTGCAGCCGCTCGTGGCAAAGATGCTCCTGCCGTTACTCGGTGGTGCACCCTCGGTTTGGAACACGTGCATGGTGTTCTTCCAGTCCTTATTACTTGCGGGCTATGCGTACGCACTCTTTGTTTCCCAGCGGTTGTCACTGAGAAATCAGGCGATTGTTCACGCCGTGTTGCTTTTGGTTGCCGGGTTGGTTTTGCCGTTCGGCTTGTCAGAGCGTGTGCTCTCATCGTTACCGACACAGAGCAGTCCGATAGTTTGGCTGCTGACCACATTGGCGGTGACTGTTGGACCACCGTTCCTGCTACTGTCTGCGACGGCGCCGCTGCTGCAACGCTGGTTCTCACACTCGACACATAAAGCCGCTCGCGATCCGTATTTTCTTTATGCAGTCAGCAATGCCGGCAGTATGCTCGCGCTTCTCGGCTTTCCATTTCTGCTTGAACCGGCATTCGCGATCAGGACACAAAGCGCCATCTGGGCTGTTGGTTATGTCACGCTCGTGGTGCTGATCATTACCTGCGCGTTAGTGCTCAACGCGAGGAGAGCCGCCACAGATCAGAATCAAGTCGCAGTCGAACAAACTGAGATAAAGATCGAAAACCCGCAACGATTTGAGTGGGTTCTATTCGCATTCGTTCCCTCGAGTTTGATGCTGGGCGTGACGACGTACATCGCCACTGATGTCGCGTCAGTGCCACTGATCTGGATCATTCCTTTAGCCCTTTATCTCCTGACTTTCATCATCGCGTTTGGAAACAAGCAGATCATCAAGTTGCCGGTAACTTCGATCTTGTTTCCGATCGCGCTTGTCGTGCTCGGCGCGCTCATAATATTGGCGCCACCGATCTCGGTTTGGGTAACAATCACGCTGCACCTGCTCGTCTTCTTTTTCGCCGCGCTCGTGAGTCATCAAAGGTTAGCGCAGAGTCGTCCGCATGTGAGTAAGTTACCGGAATACTATCTCTGGATCGCGGTGGGCGGAGTGCTGGGTGGGATTTTCAACGCTCTTGTCGCGCCGATGGTGTTTTCAACGCCGTTCGAGTATCCGGCCGCGATCATTCTGGCGTGTTTGATACGACCGGTGACGATGCAGGAACAGAAGACGAAGTCGCTGATGCGAACCACTTTTCCGGTCTTCATCTTTGTGCTGACGTTTGTTTTGGCGCTGACGATTCCACGCCTGGAGTTTCGCGCACAACTCGAGCACGGCATTGTGCTGCTGCTGCCGCTGCTGCTGTGTTTTGTTTTTAGTTTCCGGCGTCCGTTTATCTTCGCACTCTCGCTGGCGGCGCTGATGTTTGCGTCGATTCCGTATTTGAATGCTTCTGTCGAAACACTGGCAACTGAGCGGAACTTCTTTGGTGTTTGGCGCGTGACTACCAGTCCGAATGAGGAGTTTCGCCGTCTCTACCATGGCAGCACGGTTCATGGTGTGCAGATGAACGACTCGGTGCGAAAGTGTGACGCGACTTCGTACTATCACAAGACCGGACCGCTCGGTGAGGTGTTTGACGTCTACAATGGCAAGCCGGCGAATCTGCCGGTGGCGGCCACCGGGTTGGGTGCAGGTACGATTGGAACGTATTCTTTGCCGGGTCAGCAGTGGGACTTCTATGATATCGATCCGGCAATCGTGCGCATCGCGACTGAGCCGAACTATTTCACGTTCATCAGCGACTGCACTAAAGGTTCGTACCGCATGATTCTCGGTGATGCGCGCTTGAGATTACGCGAGGCGCCCGCCGGTAAATATGGATTGCTGATCATGGATGCATTCAGCTCCGACTCTGTGCCTGCGCATCTTCTGACGACCGAAGCAATGGATCTTTATCTCAGCAAGCTTTCTAACGACGGGATGCTTGCGTTTCATATCAGCAACCGGTATCTGAATCTTGAACCGCTGCTCTCGGGGCTGTCGAAGCGTGCCGGCATCTCAGCGTTTATTCGCAGGGATCAGGAGCGAGGTTTGACGGGCAAGTATCCATCGGTATGGGTGGTGATGGCGCGTAACGACGCCGCGTTGGGATCGATCGCGAGCGACTCGCGCTGGGCCAGAGTGCAGGGAGATATTGTTTGGACGGACGATTTCTCTAACATTCTCAGTCTGCTTAAGTAGTGCCACAAAAAGCACAAAAGGCACAAAAAGCACAAAGAGAGTGAAGGGAAGTTAGCGTATGCTGGTTCACAAATTGTTTTGTGTTTTGTGTGCTTTATTGTGGCTAGGAGTGGAGTATGAAACAGTGTCCTGAGTGTAATGAGGTCTTCGACAACCAGAAGGCGTTTTGCGATATGGATGGGACGGAGCTCGTTAAGCTGACTGATTCACCGCGAGCGATTAGCCAGACGAACCCGCCGGCCGGGTCTACGCCTCTCTGGATGACGGGGTTGATTGGCGGACTCATCGGCATCATCGTCTGTGTGCTTCTGTACATCGCTTTTCTTGCGCCGAGCCGCCAGACTGCGTTGCAGCAAGATCATCAGAATCAGAACACTGAAGTTGTGCCTCCTAAAACCAATCAGGTCGTGGTGGCTCCGCCGCAGTTGCCGCCGAGTGAGACTGCGTCACCAACTGAAACCGCGAGTCCTGCCGAAGCCGCAGCCAGTCCTAGTCCCGCGGCGGCTACCGCGGCTACACCACTGCCGGCAGTTGTCAATCATGGTCCGATAGCGACTGCAGGCAAAGATGTCGCCGTAACCGAACGCGCGATCATAAAGATGAAGGATGGATCGTCACTCGAAGCGGATGCCGCCTGGGAAGACAAGCAGGGCGTATGGTTCCGGCGTAGTAACGTGGTTTCTTTTGTGGATAAGAGCAGGGTTGAGTCGATCGTCGAAGTACCGCAGAAACGTCCAGCCGCTGCAGAGACTAAGACTCCTTAAGTTCCTCGACGCCATCATCTCCAATTTTGTACTTTCGCCCACACCGGTCGCACGCCGTAGTGGGTTGCAAAGGCTCACCACAAAAGCACACCCAACCACCGTGTCGCGCGGGATTTCCATAAACTAGCTCGTGAGGACGAACGTCGTGTGTGACGACCGCGCCCGCGCCGATAAGACAACGTTGGCCCAGTCGCACACCGCAAACGATCGTTGCGTTCGCGCCGACCGTCACTCCTTCTTCGATCCACGTTTCCACCGGAATCCAGGTCGCGTCGCGGCTGCGCGGAGTGAGATCGTTGGTCAGCACAGCGTTTGGACCAAGAAAAACGTTATCGGCAACGTGTACGTGTTGCCACACGCAGACGCCATTCTTGATCGTGACGTTGTTGCCGATCGTAACTCCGCTCTCGATAAAAGCGTGATCGCCGATATTGCAATGAGATCCGATGCGAACATCCTTCAGCACGTGAGCAAACGCCCAGATACGCGTACCCTCACCAATCGCATCAGTCTCGACCAACGCTTTGTCGTGGATGAATGTTGTTGTCATGCGAAGAATTGGCTAGTTATAGTAGCGCAAGAACGCTTAAACAAACATCTCCGAATTACTTGATGAAAACATGGTTCGAATCGCACTCGCGAATATTCGGTTTCCCGAAACTCCGGAAGAATCGATCACGCTGAGCGAGCGGGCAATTGACGAGGCGGCGAAAGGTGAGGCGGAGATTATCTGCTTTCCGGAGTGCTTCGTGCCTGGCTATCGCGCGCCGGGGAAGAACGTGCCGGCGCCGGACGCTGCGTTTCTCGAACGAGCCTGGGCCAGTGTTGCTGAAGCGGCTGCAAACGCAAACATCGCGGTTATTCTCGGAACGGAACGTACAGTTGATGATGC
>DASYPN010000371.1:0-9192 GCA_036006625.1 Pyrinomonadaceae bacterium
GAGCTTGTATCCAGTGCAGACTTTGATCTCGTCGAGTGTGTCGAGCACGTCGAGTTTTGTGAGGGCCACAGAAGAGAAGCCATTGATCTCCGCGGCGTAGCGAGTAGCGAACGCATCGAACCAGCCGCAACGGCGCGGGCGACCAGTCGACGCTCCATACTCACGACCACGCTCGCGAATCAACTGCCCTAGCTCCGCTTCACCTTCAAGCATCTCGGTCGGAAACGGACCCTCGCCGACGCGAGTGGTGTAAGTCCGTACAATCCCCAGCACGCCAGTCAATCTGTTCGGAGCGAGACCAGTGCCGATAATCGCGCCGCCTGCGACTGTAGTGGACGAAGTAACAAACGGATAGGTTCCGTGGTCTACATCCAGCAGCGTCGCCTGCGCGCCTTCGAGAAGGATCGAACGTCCCTCGGTCGCAGCGACATTCAGATAGTGTGTCGTGTCTGCGATGAATGGCCCAAGTCGTTCGGTCAGCACCGACATCTCTTTGAAGATCTCATCCGCATCGAGACGCTCCCCGCCGTAAGCTTCGATGATGCGATTCGCATCTTCAAGATTCCGTTCGATGCGAGAGCGAAGCACATCGGGCACAAGCGCATCGGCGGTACGAATGCCACGTCGACCGGCTTTGTCTTCGTATGCCGGGCCGATACCACGCAAAGTAGTACCGACTTTCTCGTTGCCGAGTCGTTCCTCGCTCGTGTGGTCCAAAGCGCGGTGATACGGAAGAATGAGATGTGCGCGCGAGCTGATCTTCACGCGTTCCGGTGAGACTTCAATACCCTGTTGCGTGAGTCGATCCGCTTCGACGAAAAACGCCTTCGGGTCGATAACCATCCCGTTGCCGAGCACACAGGTCTTGCCACGATGCACGATTCCAGACGGCAGCAGATGGAGTACGAACGATTCATCGCCCACCTGGACTGAGTGCCCGGCGTTGTGTCCACCCTGATAGCGCGCAACGATGTCGAACCGCTCTGCGAGCAAATCGACGATCTTGCCTTTTCCTTCGTCGCCCCACTGGGCGCCGATCACTGCGATTACTTTGGTCACAGATTTAAACCGATCTCCAAAACCGAATTTGCACGGATCAGAGTTTTTGTATTTCCTGGTACAACTCGATGTACTTCTTTGCCGCAGCTTCCCAGGAGTTATCGACTAACATTCCGTTGTGCTGAATCTTTTGCCACTGTTCGGGCCGCGCATAAAAGTAAAGGGCTTCGCGTATTTTTTCAAGCAAAGCACCAGCTTCATACGGTCCAAACTTGAATCCAGTTCCAGTGCCATCTGCTGGGTTGAACTGTTGGACCGTGTCATCCAAACCGCCAGTTGCACGTACGATCGGGACGGTCCCATAACGCATGCTGTACATCTGATTCAGACCGCACGGCTCGTACAGCGACGGCATGAGAAACATGTCGGCGCCCGCTTCAATCTGGTGCGCGAGAGGCTCGCCGGCATAGCCTTTGTAAATGCCAACCCGTTGCGGCGCCGCGTCGTGCCAGCGTTGCAGAAAGTCTTCGTACTCCTTCGCCCCCGCTCCAAGCGCAATGAAAAAAGATCCAGTTTCGACAATCGAACCAGCGATCTGGCGGATCAAGTCATAGCCCTTCTGCCCGACGAGTCGCGAGATGATCGCGATGATCGGTCGCTCAGGTTCTTCAGGCAAACTGAAACGGCGCAACAGATCGAGCTTGCACTCGCGTTTCCCTGACAAATCATCGGCGGAAAAGTTTGCAGCGATGTGCGGATCAGTTTCCGGATTCCAGATGCTGTAATCGACTCCGTTAGTGATCCCTGCAAGACGATCCTTGCGTGCGCGCAACAGCCATTCGAGTCCGTGACCCTGGTCGCGCGTCTGAATCTCGTATGAATAACGGGGGCTCACAGTTGAGAGCGCATCCGCGGCCATGATTCCGGCCTTCAGTGCGGATGCGTGACGATCCAGCGAGAAGTAGTCGCGTTCAGGCGGATCTCCAAATCCGAGCCACCAAAGATCACCGGCATCAAAGAGTCCCTGGTAACCGACGTTGTGAAGCGAAAACAGACTGCGTGACTTTTGAAAGAACGCGTCATAGTGGCGACGTGCATTCAACTCGGCCATCGCGAAACCACAGGGCCAGTCGTTGCCGTGAACAATGTCGGGCTCAAAGCTCAAATGTTTGAGTAAGGCGAGGGCAGCGCGTGAGAAGAACGCGAAGCGAATGTGATCGTCGTTGTGACCGTAGATCGTAGAACGGCCGAAGAACTCCGGCGTCTCAAGCAGGTAAGCAGGTGCCCCTGCTGCGTCGCTGTACCAGAAGCGAACCAGATGAACCTGGCCACGCCACTCAACACGAACGTTTTCAACCGAGCCGCCATTCAACAGCGTTCGATCGACTTGCTCGTACAGAGGAAGGATCAGCTTCGCCTCGACGTCGAGCTCAACCAGGGCTTTTGGCAGTGCACCTGAAACGTCAGCCAGCCCGCCAGTCTTGGCAAAAGGCACAGCTTCAGAAGTCAGGATCGCGACGCGCATAGACAGAAGTCATCCACAGATTACGCAGATTTTCTGTGTAATCTGTGGACAGATTTTAGTGTTAGCTTTGCATCGAGGCGAGAAATTCGGCGTTGGACTTAGTCTTCTCGAGTCGCTCGAGGACGACTTCCATCTGCTCGACTGGTGACAGCGGATTCAGAACGCGCCGCATCACCCAGATACGATTGAGATCTTCCTTGCTGATGAGCAACTCTTCCTTACGTGTGCCCGAGCGTTGCAGGTCGATGGCAGGGAAGAGACGCTTATCACTCAAACGACGATCGAGATGGATTTCCGAGTTACCAGTACCCTTGAACTCTTCAAAGATCACGTCGTCCATGCGCGAACCCGTATCGATAAGAGCGGTGGCAATGATCGTCAGCGATCCGCCTTCCTCGATGTTGCGTGCGGCGCCGAAGAAACGTTTCGGACGTTGCAAGGCGTTCGAATCGATACCACCAGAGAGGATCTTGCCGCTCGGTGGCACGACTGCGTTATGCGCACGCGCGAGACGCGTGATGGAGTCGAGCAGAATCACGACGTCGCGTTTGTGCTCGACGAGTCGTTTCGCTTTTTCGATCACCATGTCAGCGACCTGAACGTGGCGTGTCGGTGGTTCATCGAACGTGGACGAAATCACTTCTCCGTTAACCGATCGCTGCATGTCGGTGACTTCTTCCGGTCGCTCGTCGATCAGCAGCACAATCAAAGTTGTTTCAGGATGGTTCTGCGTCACCGAGTTGGCGATCGTTTGCAGCAACATCGTCTTACCGGTACGCGGTGGAGCGACGATCAAACCACGCTGGCCCTTGCCGAGCGGCGTCACCAGGTCGATCACACGCGCGGAAAGATTTTCCGATAACGTCTCCATCTTCAACTGCTCTTCCGGATACAACGGCGTGAGATTGTCGAAGAAGACTTTCTCGCGCGCCTGATCCGGTGATTCAAAGTTGATCGCTTCGACTTTGATCAGTGCAAAGTATCGTTCGCCCTCTTTGGGCGGCCGGATCTGACCGCTGACGGTGTCGCCGGTGCGCAAATCAAATTTGCGAATCTGTGACGGCGAAACGTAAATATCGTCAGGGCCCGGCAGGTAGTTGTACTCCGGCGCGCGGAGAAAGCCGAATCCATCCGGTAACGTTTCCAGCACACCTTCAGAAAAGATAAGACCGCTCTTCTCAGTTTGTGCGGCCAGCACTTTGAAGATGAGCTCCTGCTTACGCATGCCGGTTGCACCCGGCACGTCCATGCTCTTCGCAATTTGCGTAAGTTTGGAGATGGACATCTCCTTAAGATCAGCCAGATTGTGAAAACCCTCGTTCTTGCCGCCATCGCGGCCATCTCTGGATTCTCGTTCAGGCTCGGCGGTTGCTACAGTGGCGCCGCCGTCTTCACCGTTGGCGTCGTTGTTCGCGCTTGTTGCGCGTGAACGTGTTCGTTGTGACATATCAGTTGTTCTCTGTATTTCTGTACGCAGTTTCAGCGTTTACCAATTACTTATGTGATTGAAATGAACGATTGTGTGGTAGAGCGAGATGCAGGACGCGCGCAGCGGCTCCCACTTCATTCGCGGGGCAATAATCTGATTCTCCTCAAACGGTACTGTGCAATGTAACTCAACTTCTCGCGCGCGGCAAATCGGTAACGTCTATGATGCCACCCATTCAAGAGGCGTGGCCCAAAATTCGAGATTGACCAACAAGGGGGCTGATGAGATTTTTCGGATACAATTCAGGATACTAACTTAGCATTGCAAAGCGCAAACGCGAGCAACACATGTGTGTGCAAACTGTTGATAAAACTGTCCGCACTCTTTACACAACGGGCTCAACGTTGTTCAATTGCGCTTTTAATCGCACGCCATAGCTCTTCGCGACCGCGGCCGCTTTTGGCCGAGTAGGCCATTACGCTGTCGTCATTGAGCACGCGTGCAATGTGCCCCAGGTTCTTCCTCAACTCGTTGTTCGAAAGCTTATCGGATTTCGTGGCAACAACTAATTGCGGCTTGCTACTTTCCTCAAGCCATTCGTGAAGCTGCAAATCCTGTTTTGTGGGTTCGTGGCGCGAATCTACGATGTGAATTGATAGCACAAGCTGGCGGCGCTTGGCAAGATAACTCGTCGCCATCTCGCCCCAAGTCGATTTTATTTCCTTCGGTACTTTGGCGTACCCAAAGCCCGGCAAGTCCACAAAACGGAACTGATCATTTATCTGGAAGAAATTTAACGACTGCGTTCTGCCGGGGGTCGAGGAAGTGCGAGCCAGACCACGAACAGCGAGTAAGGAGTTGATCAGACTCGACTTGCCGACATTTGAACGTCCCAGAAAAGCGATCTCGGGTTTTAGATCTCGTGGCCAATCATCTTCTTTGAAGGCGCTCTTCAAAAACTCGGCAGATATGACCTTCATCGGTTAATTGGCCACTGATCTCACGGATGAAACCGGATTAATCACCCGACGCGGCGGCCTGGGCGGCGGCGCGTTGCTGGTGGAGCGCAATCAGTTTCGCCATTCGATCGCGAATGGTCGCAAGTTTGGTTTCGTAGTCGGGACAGCTTTTGACTACCTTTTCGAGGTGGCCGAAAAGATTTGGATTTCCCATCTCCTGGCGAAGAGTCGGAATGAATGGTTCGAGTTTGGCGTAAACAAAGAAGTGCTCACCGTTAGCGTCGTTGAACATCTGCGGATCGATCGCGCCGTTAGTAACGAATGAGCAGGCCATGTCCCAGTAAGAAGTTACCATGCGATAAAGACCGCTCTTATCGCTCGTTAATACATCGATAAAATCTTCTTTGCCCTGCGGATTGAAGGTGAAAAACCAATTGCGCGCCTCGCGCATAGTCTTCTCGCGGCGGAGGTCATAAAGTTTCAAAATGAGATCCGCATCTTTATATTTGCTCATGTGATTCTCCTAAGTAGATCCGTCCACAGATTACACAGATGCGCGCAAACACCTGTGTAATCTGTGGATGGGTTGGGTGTAAATTAGCTAGTCTGAATTCCTTGTGAAGGCTGCTCGGTATTCCAGATCGGCGGACCTTCGTCAGCAGCGGCCTGCGTTGGGCACGAATCTTCGAGCGCGAGCGACAAGACCTCGTCGATCGTTTCGACGAGATGAATGGAAAGCACATCGCGAACTTCCTCAGGCAGTTCGATCAGATCTTTCTCGTTGTCTTTCGGCAGTATGATTGTGTCAATGCCAAAGCGATGGGCCGCAAGCAGTTTCTCTTTCACACCGCCGATGGGAAGCACTTTCCCTCGCAACGTGATCTCACCAGTCATGGCGACATTCCTCTTAACGGGTACGCGCGCCAACGCAGAGGCCATCGAAGTCGCCATCGTAATACCGGCGGAAGGTCCATCTTTCGGAATGGCGCCTTCCGGAATATGAATATGCAGATCTCGTTTGCGAATGAAGTCGAGACTCATGCCGAGACGTTCAGCTCGTGCCCGAATGCAGGTCAACGCCGCTTGTGCTGACTCCTGCATGACGTCGCCGAGTTTGCCTGTCAGTGTTACGCCGCCACGACCTTTAACAAGCGTGGCTTCGATCTGTAACACTTCACCACCGATTTCAGTCCAGGCCAATCCGGTTGCGAGTCCGATCTCACTCTGCGCCGCGATGCCTTGTTGTCTGAACTTGATCGGACCAAGCATCTCGCGGACTCGTTCGGCGTCGACTACGACTGCATTCGTGTTGTCACCTGACTGTTCAGAAACAAACTTGCGCGCAAGTTTGCGACAGCACGAGCCGATCTCGCGTTCGAGATTACGAACGCCAGCCTCACGCGTGTAGTGACGAATGACTTCGAGGATGCCTTCATCGGTGAAGTCAAACTGTTCGAGCTTGAGACCGTTGCCTTCGGCCTGTTTGGGCACGAGGTGACGTTTCGCGATCTCGAGTTTCTCTCGTTCCGTGTAGCCGGAGAGTCTGAGAATTTCGAGACGATCCTGAAGCGCCGGCGGAATCGTGTGCAGCACGTTTGCAGTAGCGATGAAGAAGACCTTCGAGAGATCGTATTCAACGTCGAGATAGTGATCCTGGAACGTGTGGTTCTGTTCCGGATCGAGCACTTCGAGGAGCGCCGCACTCGGGTCGCCACGGAAATCAGCGCCGAGCTTGTCGACTTCATCGAGCAGCAGCACCGGATTAACCGCACCCGCCTTCTTCATCATCTGAATGATCTGTCCGGGCAGTGCGCCGATGTATGTGCGACGATGGCCGCGAATTTCAGCTTCATCACGCACGCCGCCTAACGAAAGTCTTACAAACTTACGCCCCGTAGCTCGTGCGATCGATTTTCCGAGACTTGTTTTGCCAACTCCCGGAGGACCAACGAAGCATAGAATCGAGCCCTTCGGATTCTTCACCAGTTGTCGAACTGCGAGGTACTCGAGAATTCGTTCTTTGATCTTCTCGAGTCCAAAGTGATCTTCATTCAAAACTTCTTCAGCTTTGACAAGATCCTTGATCTCTTTCGATTTCTGTTTCCAGGGCACGCTAATCAGCCAGTCGATGTACGTTCGCGAGACTGTGCCCTCGGCAGACATCGGCGGCATGGCTTCGAGGCGATGCAGTTCCTGCATGGCTTTCTCTTTGGCCTCGTCGGTCATGCCGGCTTCTTCGATCTTTTTCTTCAGCTCTTCGAGTTCTGCCTTCTCATCCTTGCGACCAAGCTCTTTGTGAATCGCTTTGATCTGCTCGTTGAGGTAGTACTCCTTCTGAGCTTTCTCCATCTGTCGCTTCACGCGAGTTTGGATCGTGCGATCGAGTTGACGTTTCTCGATCTCAGTTTCCAGCAACTCGATTAGACGTTGCAGACGCGCCTGAGTGGAGAAGATCTCGAGCAGACCCTGCTTGTCTTCAACTGAGATTCTCAGTTGCGATGCGAGTGCGTCGGCAAGATGCGAAGGCTCCTGATTGCGAAGTGCTGTTTGTAGTGCGTCGGTTTGCGTATCCGGTGCGAGTCGCAGGTGTTGCTCGACGAGCTGGCCGACTTTTTGGATCAATGCGTCGAGACGGGTGCCTTCCTCGTTGACCACTGGCGCGCGACGGACGAGAGCCATGAAGGCTCCGTCGGTGTTCTCAACGCGCACAGTTGTCGCACGTTCGCGACCCTCAACCACCACCTTGATCTGGCCGTTCTCCTGTTTTTGCGACTGGAGAATGCGGCCGAGCGTGCCGACTCCGTAGATCTGCTCCGGAGTAGGCTCGTCGACAGTGGCATCGTGCTGTGTGGCCAGGAAAATCGTTCGATCCGTAGCCAGCGCCTGTTCGAGCGCCCTGACCGATCCGGACCGTCCTATTTTGAAAGCGACTTTAGTAAAGGGGAATATCACGACGTCGCGGATTGGCACCATCGGATACCAGGCTACGTCGGCGGGGGTTCTGTCTGAATATTCTTCCATGATTGAAACAACTCTACCTGAGAAAGAGGGCTAATTGTAAAACATTTCCGGCCGGGCGCGCTACATTGCGGGTTCTAGCGCAATATAGGGCCTATATGTCCTATAGGACCTATATTGACTTCGATCATTACGCGGCGGCGCCGTCGATTCCGGTGAGGCCTTCACCCGGAACGGCTCGGCGACGTTCGACCATTTCGCTGGTTATAACGAATTCTTTGACTCGTTTTTGAGAAGGAAGGGTGTACATCGCGTCAAGCAGCAGTTCCTCGAGGATCATCATCAGGCCGCGGGCGCCGACTTTCCGCTCAACAGCCTGTCGGGCGACAGCCTTGAGCGCGTCCTCAGTAAACTTCAACTTGACGTTATCGAAATCAAACTTCTTCTGGTACTGCTTGACCAGAGCGTTCTTGGGTTCTGTAAGAATCTTAATGAGTGCGCCTTCGTCGAGTTCGTGGAGCACGCCGCAGACCGGCAGACGTCCGACAAACTCGGGGATCAATCCAAAACGGATCAAGTCTTCCGGCTGCACTGCCGCGAGCGCTTCCGCGTGACGATGCATGCCTGACTTCACCTCAGCGTGGAAGCCGAGCGACTTGTTCCGTAGTCGTCTCTCGATCACTTTCTCGAGGCCGACGAACGCGCCACCGCAGATGAAAAGAATGTTGGTTGTATCAACCGGGAAGAACTCCTGGTGCGGATGTTTACGACCACCCTGTGGTGGAACATTTGCGACCGTGCCTTCAAGGATCTTCAGCAGCGCCTGCTGCACTCCTTCGCCCGACACGTCACGAGTGATCGACGGATTCTCATCCTTACGACAAATTTTGTCGACCTCGTCGATATATATGATCCCTTGTTGCGCGCGTTCGACGTCGCCGTTCGCAGCCTGGAGCAACTTGAGAATAATGTTCTCGACGTCTTCACCAACGTAGCCCGCTTCAGTCAACGTTGTTGCGTCGACAATCGTGAAGGGAACTGCAAGCATGCGCGCGAGCGTCTGTGCCAACAACGTCTTGCCGGTACCGGTCGGTCCGATCAGAAGGATGTTGGCCTTCTGGATCTCAACATCGGAACGACGGCGACCGAGCTCAATGCGCTTGTAGTGCTGATACACAGCAACGGCCAGGCGCTTCTTCGTTTCCTCCTGGCCGATCACGTATTCATCTAAAAAGTTTTTAATCTCTCCGGGCTTCGGAAGTGGCGGGCGGGTGGCTACTGACTCTGCCTGCTGATCGTCGGTAATGATCTCGTTGCAGATG
>DASYPN010000372.1:0-11228 GCA_036006625.1 Pyrinomonadaceae bacterium
CGCCGATCTCGTCGAAGGCTGGACACCTGACGGCAAGTCAATCCTCTTCTCCTCAAATCGTGCTACGTGGGCGCCGAGCGGTTCGCCTCGCTTCTGGACCGTCTCTGCCGAAGGCGGCGTCGAAGAACCGATGGCTCTTCCACGCGCTTACCAGGGAAAGATCTCTGCTGACGGAACTCACATCGCTTATCGAATGAACAACTCGTGGGACGAAGAACGTCGCAACTATCGCGGCGGTCAAAATCGTCCGATCTGGATCGTCGATCTCAAAACTTACGATCTCGTTTCGCCACCGTGGACTGATTCAAAAGACGTCTATCCGGTTTGGGTCGACGACTCAGTCTTCTTCATCTCCGATCGCGATGGCGTGGCAAATGTTTGGGAGTATCAAACGAAGACGAAGAAGCTGGCCCAGATCACAAAGTTCACTGACTTCGACGTGAAGTCGATGGACTCGGGCGCAGGCACGGTTGTTTTCGAACAAGCAGGTTACATACACGAACTCGATCCAAAGAGCGGCAAGGAAAAGATTGTAAACATTGTCGCGACCGGCGACTTTCCGTGGATGATGCCCAATTGGGAAGACGTCAGTAATCGTCTCACCAACATGGCGCTCTCGCCGACCGGCAAGCGCGTTGTAGTTGAAGCACGCGGTGAGATCTTCACGATTCCGGCTGACAAAGGGGACGTTCGCAACCTGACGCATTCGAGCGCTTCCGCGGAACGCGATCCGGCGTGGTCGCCCGATGGAAAGTTTGTTTCGTATTTCAGCGACAAGTCAGGCGAATATAAACTCGTGATCGAAGCGCAGGATGGACTAACACCGCCGCGCGAGCTCGCGCTAGCGAAACCGACGCACTACTACACACCATCGTGGTCACCCGACTCGAAGAAGCTGCTGTTCACCGACACGAATCTGAAAGTTTGGGTTCTCGATATCGCAACCGGGGAAGCGAAGATCGTCGGCGAGGATCCGTGGATGGTTCCTGCGCGCACACTCAATCCAGTCTGGAGTCCTGACTCGAAGTGGGTCGCTTACTCGAGTCGTTTGCGTTCGCTTTATCACGCGATTTTTATCAGCAACGTCGAGACAGGCGAGAAGAAACAGGTCACTGACGGACTCGCAGATGCTGTGTGGCCAACGTGGGATGCGAGTGGAAAGTATCTCTGGTTTCTCGCGTCCACCGATTTCGGACTGCGCTCACAGTGGCTCGACATGACTTCATACGATCACGAGACAAACTTCGGACTCTACTTCGCCGTGTTGCGAAAGTCTGATCCGAGTCCGTTGCTGCCGGAGAGTGATGAAGATCGCGGCGTCGGAACAGGCACGCGCAGGCCTCAACCCGGCACATGTCCAGGCGATGCAGCCGTCGGAGCTGAAGGCGGTGGTGGTGAAGGTGGTCAACGTGGGCCACGTGGTCCGGTGACTGTACAGATCGATTTTGACGGCCTCTCGCAACGGATCGTTTCCGTTCCCGGTGTGCCGGAACGTCAGTACTCGGATCTGCAAGCCGGTGTTGATGGTCAGGTTTTCTATCTCGAAGCGAGCCGTGCTGCCGGCCCAGGCGCCGGCGGTAACGAACTGTGGCGCTATCGTCTTTGCGATCGTCGTGCGACTTCATTCGTGAACAACGTCGCGGCTTACGAGATCAGTGCCGATCGCCGCAAGCTCGTTTATCGAACGGCCGCTGGCGGTGGTGGGCAGTTTGGTGGTCCAGGCGCCGCCGGACCTCCGCCGGCTCCGCAGTTATTCCTCGTCGACGCCGATCGAACACCGCCGCAACCCGGCGCGGGACGTTTGAACTTCACCTTGCGCATGTATCTCGAGCCGAAAGAAGAGTTCAAACAGATCTTCAACGAAGGCTGGCGCAATCAACGTGATTATCTCTACGTGCCAAACATGCAGGGCGCCGATTGGCCGAAGATGAAACAGATGTACGGGCAGTTGCTGCCGTTCGTGATGCATCGCGCCGATCTCAATTACCTGATGGACATGATGGGCGCCGAGATCGCGATCGGTCACTCGTACGTGCGCGGCGGCGACATGCCGACCGTGCCGCAGCCAGTTGCCGGTCTGCTTGGTGCAGACTTCGCGATCGAGAATGGACGTTACAAAGTGACGCGCATCTACGACAACGAGAGTTGGAATCCTGATCTGCGATCACCGCTTGCAACGCCTGGCGCCAACGTCAACCCGGGCGACTACATTCTCGCCATCAACGGCGTCGAGTTGAACGCGCCCGATAACATTTATCGACTACTGGATGGAACGGCGAATCGCCAAACGACGCTGACGGTGAACACAACGCCCTCGATGCAGGGTGCGCGTACAGTCACGGTAATGCCAGTGGCAAACGAGCAGGCGTTGCGCACGCGCGCGTGGGTCGAATCCAATCGCCGCCTGGTTGAAAGACTTTCGGATGGCCAACTCGCGTACGTTTACCTGCCGAATACCGGTCAGCCCGGCTACACGAGTTTCAATCGTTACTACTTCTCGCAACAGGACAAGAAAGGCGTGGTCGTCGATGAACGTTTCAACGGCGGCGGGTCGGCGGCCGACTACATCATCGACATCCTGCAACGCGACTTTGATGGTTACTTCAACAACGTCGCCGGCGAGCGTTATCCGTTTACCAGTCCGTCGGCCGGCATCTGGGGTCCGAAGGTGATGATCGTCAACGAAATGGCCGGCTCAGGCGGCGACTTGATGCCGTATATGTTCAAGCGGCGCAAGATTGGTCCATTGATCGGCAAGCGCACGTGGGGCGGTCTTGTGCACACAGCCGACACACCGCCGTTCATCGACGGCGGATCGATGATCGCTCCGCGCGGCGGTTTCTTTACGCGTGATGGAAAATGGGCGGTTGAGAACGAAGGCGTGGCGCCGGACATCGATATCGAGAACTGGCCCAAACAAGTGATCGCCGG
The DNA here is from genome assembly GCA_036006625.1 of Pyrinomonadaceae bacterium. Taxonomy (GTDB): domain Bacteria; phylum Acidobacteriota; class Blastocatellia; order Pyrinomonadales; family Pyrinomonadaceae; genus PSRF01. Next base: position 2,932 of record DASYPN010000372.1, read on the forward strand.
AAAAGATCCGCAACTCGAACGCGCGGTTCAGGAGGCGATGCGGATGCTGAAGGAGCGTCCGGTCGAACGTCTTCCGAAGGAACCACCGCCACCAACGTGGGGCAAGCGCCCGTAATCAGCCACGGATTTCACGGATTGACACGGATTATTCTTGTCAGTGTAATCCGTGAAATCCGTGGCTAAATATTATTCAGAATACCGAGCGCGGTTTGAGAAAAAATCGCGTTCTTATCTCCGTCTGGTATATCAAGCGCCTCGATCGAGGTGACCGCGCGATCGATCGAGCCGAGCAGGTGTGGGTAGTCACTGCCCATCACCATGTGTTCTGCGCCAACCATGTCTCGCACCATCTTCAGCGTGTACGGACTAAACGACACGGTGTCGTAATACAGTCGCTTCAAATAAACGCTGGGCAGCTTGTCGATCTTCACACGACAGTCAGCGAAGTCACGGAAGCCATTGTCCATCCGTTCCATCAGGTAAGGTATCGCACCACCGAGATGTCCGATGATCCAACGAATGTCCGGCAACTCCTCAAACAACCCGTCATAACACATCCGCGCCACGGCTAGACTCGTATCAAACGGAAAGCCGATGATTGGCCCAAGCACATACTCGCGAAACGAGTCTGACTGCGCCGGAATCATCGGATGGAGAAAGATGCAGAGCTTCATCCGATTCGCTTCTTCAAAAAACGGACGATACTCGGGCGACGTCAAAGGCTTCCCACCGATGTTGCTGAGCAACACGACGCCGTTCAGTTTCAGCGTATGAATTGCGCGATGAAGCTCGTCGAGTGCTGCGTCGGATGCATCCATCGGGATCGATGCGAAACCCTTAAATCGTTTCGGATGTCGAGCAATGAGTTCGGCGTAGGAGTCGTTCATCATCCTCGCGACCGTAGGCTGGTGTTCGGCGTCTGTGAAGAATACATTCGGCGTCGAGAGTGAAACAACTTCGACGTCGATACCCACGCGATCCATGTCTTCGATTCGTTTGGAAACATCGGTCATCGCAGGCGTGACGCCAAAAAATCGCGCGCCGCGATAACTGATGATCGTCTGCCCGCTGGAGCTCGTGCCGAAAGAGAACTCCGACGGCAAATCACGAATCGTTTTGAAGAATTCCTCGGTGTAGAAGTGCGTATGAAGGTCAAACTTCATTTCTTTTCCAGGAGATACTGACTCAAGCTCTCGGCCTGCACAAACTCGCCGCGGAAAGTGTAGATATCATCCAGCTTCCACGCGCCGTCCTCGAGAAGAAAGATAAACGACGTGGTGCGCTCGTCGCCGGGATAGTTTGTCTTTGGTCCCCACTTGTAAAGCACGTCGATCACGGCTCGCTTGCCGTATCGTCGCGAAGCGACAATCGCGTAACTCGACGGCTGGTCCCACGATCCGATGAAGGTGTTGTTGCTCGGATAGTCAGGATCGTCGGCGGGACTGGTAAACGTGGCGAGTTTCTGCGCGAGCGCTTTGCGCAGTTCCTGAGTGAGCCATCGCTTCTGCGCCTGCTCGTCGCGAACAATTCCGGGCTCATTCTTTTGCAAGTACTGAAAGAACCCGCGAAACGCAGTCAAACACTCACGGGGCGCCACAGCCGACGGCGCACTGTGTTTCACTTCGACAATCGCAGTCTGCCCATACGCAACTAACGCACTTGAAAGTATCAACGCAATTCCGAATATATGTTTCATCCTGTTCTCATCCTGTCAATCCTGTCTATAAAGATCGAATCATCTCAAACTGCCTCAGCACAATTTCAAACCCGCACGCCTTATAAAACTCCAACGTCCCCTTCAACTTCTCTTCCACATTATTAGTCTTCAAAACTCTGTCGCCGGAAAGTGATGCAAGAATCCTCCGGCCAATCCCTCTTCGCCTGAACTCCTGCGCCACTGCAAGTTGCATCAAGATACCCGAAGGTTTGAAGACGATCCCATAACCCACGCACTTCTCGTCGACAAACGCTCCAACAATCTGGCACTGATTTCTGATTCGCTCAACCGCGTCCATCGAATTCTGCCACGACGGTTCCCCATCCCAATACGCGCAAAACACGTCCCAGTCCGGCTCGTCCATCTGGCGAATCGACACTCCCTCAACATCACCGGCGGTTTTCACGGCCTCATTCGCTCGCAATGCAGCCAACGTTCTCGTCTCTTCAAACCCGAGCTTGCGATAAAGCGCCACCGCACGCTCATTCGAAGTTATAACTTCGAGCAGATATTGTTTAATCCCGCGTTCTTTCAATCGCGGGGCGATGAAATCAAACAGTTGTATTGCCACTCCGCTACGTCTGTATGCCGGTACAACTCCAGTGCCTGCATCGTAAGCCGTAGCCTGACCGTGCCACATGCCCCGGCCGTTCATGTAGAAGCCGATCATTCGTTCATTATCGAAAGCTCCGGCGCTGAGTTCCAATTCAACGCCATCGCGTTTGACGCGCTGCTCAAACTGTTCCTCAGTCATTTGCAGATTGATCTGATAGTCAGAGAATGCTTCGAAAAAGCACTCGTAAAGCGGATGAAAGTCTGCAGCAGTCAGTAAGCGATACATGTCGTTTGTCGATAAAGATCTCGGAACGGCAATCTAATCGTAACATTCCTGAATGAGAAGCAAATGTTATAGTGACGATCAGTTAGGCAATTTCTTCTTTTCTCGATTCAACAGCAGCGGCGGCGGCACCCGGCGGCTTCCAACCCACCCAAATTTTTTCATCGGGCAACAGGAAAAGAATTAAACGAAAGGCAGCAGCCAGTGACTACTCAAGCAGTTCCGAGCAGAGAAGAACGCGGCCAACCTAAACTCGTCAACGGCCACAGATCCAATGTGAATAAAGACAATTGGCTCGGTTTCGTCGGCGACGTGGTGAATTTTACGGGCGAAGTATCTTTCAAATCGATGCTTCGTATCGACGGACACTTTTCCGGCAACGTTACCTCACCTGACGGAACGCTGATCGTCAGCACCGGCGCAGAAGTGACAAAAGCTGTCATCAAAGTTGCGGTCGCAAAGATAAACGGAACTGTCGAGGGTGACATTCGCGCCAGTAAGGAACTCGTGCTCGGTCGCACTGCGAATGTGAAGGGCCAGGTCGCTGCACCCGCATTGATTGTCGAAGAAGGCGCACAGCTCAACGGCAGTTGCCGTCGCATCTAGCCACAAAGAGCACATAAAGCACAAAAAGGCACAAAATGATTTCTTTGTGCCTTTTGTGCTTTATGTGCTTTTTGTGGCTCATCCCCACGGATGTAAATGATTCTTGTCGCGCCTCACGTCATTGCCTGCATGACCATTTCCTGTCACTCGGTGATAGACGTTTAGTAACAACGGCACCACAGCGGTTGGCGCGAAGAGTTTTTGATGTCGTTCTCGCGCGGCGGCGCCCATTTCATTGCGACGTTTAGGATCGTTTGCCAATACCGCCATCGCGTCCGCCAGTGCGGCTGCATCCCCGGGTGGAACGAGGATGCCGGAGTCAGCGTCGATAATGTCAGGAATGCCACCGACGTTTGAAGCGATCACGGGAATTCCGTGAGCCATGGCCTCGATTACACCGTTTGGAGTTCCTTCAGCGAACGATGGCAACACGAAAACGTCGAGGCTGTTCATAAACGCGCTCCTTAGCCGCGGGTCTGAATAGTGCCCGACTAATTCGCACGCGTCGCGCAGTTCTAATTCACGCACACGAGCTTTCACATCCAATAACTGCGGACCCATCCCGGCGATTTTCGCGACTGCTAAAGGCCTTTCACGATTTACTTTGGCGAGTGCGTCCACCAGTACAAGTGGTCCTTTGCCTTCTTCGAGGCGAGCCGCGAATCCGAAAACCGTTTCGACGTCATTGTCAGCATTATTGTCCGATGGCAAGGAGTTGAGACTGTGAGTGGTGTCGGATCTCTCGATGATTAACGGTAGAACCGATACTGAACTCAGGAATGGAAATCGCGTGGACCACTCAGCAGCCAGCCGTGGTGAGAGGGCTGCGACTTCAGTACACAGCGGCAAAACTTTTTCCAGCCGGCGGTAATAATCTTCCAGCAGCGGCAGGTGATGCGCGGTTCCCATCTCGTGATAGAGAACCGGGATACCCAATTCATGACCGGCCCGAATCATGATCGCGGAGCCGGTGTCTGGTGTGAAGACATGCAAAAGATCCGGACGCGCGGCGGCAAAGTATGCACGGCAATCGCGGTAGTGAAGTTGCGTGATTGCGCGGACCGCAACCTGCCAGATTTTGCGAAGACCGCCCGGTGCGCGCTTCACAAAGAACAGAAAAAAGAGCGCACTGGTGAGCAAGCTTCGAAACACGCGCAACAATGCAAATAAGTACGACCTCGGAACTATCGCCTGAACCGAAATTCCTTTCAGTCGCAATCGTCTAAGATACTGATCGTCGACACTCGGTGGATATAACAGGACTACCGACACGTCGTGTCCGGTCTGTTGAAGATGCAAAGCATAATTCAACATGGTTTCGTCGGCGCCGCTTATGGGTCCGAAGATTGAAGTTTTACACAACGCGATTTTCATACCCGTGAAACAAAGTGCTCCTGATTGAATTTGTAAACCGGTCCTGCTTCTCGACAGAGCTTCAGGTACGTAGCGAGAACTTCATCGGGTATGCGTGTCTCGCTTGTCTCCGTGCGATGATGGCGCAAATCGTCCGAGATGTAAGCGCAGGCACGACTGATTACTTCGGCCGGCACTTCCAGACCGATTCGGTCCGCGACTCTTTTTAATTCGCAACTCGGATCTTGAAAATACGATTCGTAATGAGTGACTACTCGATCTTCAGGCAGCGTCGACGCAAGTAGTTCACGGTAGTAAGTCAGCCATAGCAGAAAGTGCGATATGCCGAGTAAGTCACCTCGCTTGCGCAACGAATGCGCCACCTCCAGCGGGTTTCTCACGCAGATAACCAGCCGCAGATCTGGAGTGATTCGTCGCCAAAACGGGAAAGTCAGTGAGTTACGTGGATCCTTCCAGCCCCAATAGTATCTTCCGCTTAACCGCTTGATTAATTTCTTCGCCTGTTTCGTCAGAGCATCGACTTCACGCATTGTCTCCCAGCGGGTGGGGAACTCAGGCGGATTGTTCCAGGAACCACCCAGCCGGCGTAAGATCTCGTCATTCAACGCGACGAACCGCAAATGCTCAAAGTGCGGTTCACCATTATTTGAATCGAACCCGAGTTCTTCTTCTCGGCCTAGAAACAAACCGCAGGCCTGAAGAAGTCTGGCAACCATCGAGGTCCCTGAACGATGCATTCCCGCGATGCAGAGGGGCACTTGTTGTCTCAGTTGTACGTGATCAAAGATCCGCAGCATTATACTGAAGCGAGGTTCTTTATCCACAGATTATGATTTATAAAATCTGTGTAATCTGTGGATAAGCATTCTCAACGCCCCAGTGCGTTTGTTGCGCTCACGCTCTCGCTTCTTTTTTAGCTCCAGGTTCGCGAGCGTCAAAACTTTGTCTGGCTGCGACTCTAGTGCCTTGATGTGTGCAGCGGTCCAGTCAACCATCGGCCCGTTTACTACTACCGCATCAAAGAGCTCCAGCTCTTCCGGCCGCCGAAGAAAGGAATGGCCTTTATAGATGTGATCGTAGTGTGTGTGCCAGCCTTTGTCCCTTTCCTGGGAGAGCCATCGCGGTTTTCGTTCTTTGAAGATCTTCTTTTCGCCATGCGCTTGTGAGCGAACCGGATAATGCTTTAGAAGAAATCGAAACGGATAAGTGCGCCGTCCATCGAATCGCACTTCATGGCCTGCCGATTTACTGAGCGATATGCGCCGTCCGAGGTTCTTCCATGCTTTGATCTCAATAAATTGACCCGGCTTGTCGCTGAATTCGAAGTGTCTGAAGTATGCTTCGAAATCCGCGCCCGCCGAGAAGTCGTTGTCTATCGGGTAAAACGTCAGCACTGTGTGGTCAATACAATTAAAACCCTCACGATCAACCTTGAGGATCGCATCTCTTAAACTCAATCCGGGCCATGGAGATGCTCTGATTTCGTCGACGTCCTGAAAAACAAACCAATCTGCTTCGATCTCTTCAGTGAGCTGCTCGATTCTCGAGAGTATGTCCTCCCAAACGTAGTGGGTTGAGGGGCCCCTTTGAGGAAACTTCTCTATAGCCAACAGACCCTTTCCGAGAAATTTACTGGCTAACTCGACGGTGGAGTCAGTGGACCAGTTATCAATCAGATACACTTCCAAACCCTGCTCGATTAGATACTGAAGACAGGGAACGATGATGTCCTCTTCGTTATATGCCGCGATGAGAATGACGACGCGAAAGCGATCATCATCCGCAACGGTCGCTGTCCTGATACTTTCACTCGACCCCGCCTTTAGAGTTTCTTCAAACATCTGCCGAAACGCTCGCGACCGAAGTGACCAATCCCAAGTTCGAATATCGTGTTGCATTTGATTGGACATCGCAGTCCGCAGATCACTGTCGTCGCGAAGCGTTCGGAGGTGCCGTGCAATGTCATCGACGTTGCGCTCGACAAAAAAACCGTTAATTCCGTGGCGTACTAGCTCAGGCATATTGCCGACACACGTCGTCACCAACGGCACACCGCAGGCTGCTGCCTCCAGACATGGGTTAGGTGTGCCTTCGGAGCGACTCGCGCAGACGTACACGTCCAGCGAGTGATAGAACTCGCGCATCTCATCAGGCCCGCGCCAGTTGTCCTCGCGCGCTGCGGTAACCAGCTCTACGCCATCAACAGCTGCCGCTGCGGGCACAATAAACTCATGAAAGCCGCGATGATCGGGTCCCATATTTGTCAGGCTGCCCGCCCATCCAACTCGCAATCGCGAAGAGGGCGCCTTGCCGGAGTTAGCAGAGTAAAACTCTGTGTCTACTCCGTTAGGTGTATAGAAAGTCGGGATTTTCAGGAGCGGCTGATACTGGCGGTACAGAAGCAGATTATTTATGAAGACTCCAGTCGCAAAATCGTGAATAACCGCCAATCCGCGATCTCGTCTGTCTTCTTCCAACTCGTAGCTCGATGAGATTCCCAACAATAGCTTATGCCGATTGCGTCTCAGGACATCGACTAGCGGCTGCAACGTATTAAACTGCAGCCAATAATAAATGACGATCAGCGTAGCCTCATCAATGTCCTCCGCGGTAACCTCAGACTGGTAGCGCAAACGAATATCGTATTCGCTCCCGAGCAGCCTCATCAGGTTACGCGTCTTAAAATCGTGAGCCCAATTTGGACGATCGACTATAAAGAGTATCTTATCCACAGATTACACAGATTCATTATAGAATCGGTCTAATCTGTGGATAAGAACAATCTCCCTGCAATTGGTGTGTTGGCATTGCTGGCAATCCTGGCAGCGGGAATCGCGCACTGGTCCATGTCTTCCAACATCGGCGTCACTCCCGACTCGGTCGTTTACCTCAGCGCCGCTGACCGGCTGGTAGAAGGAAAAGGCCTCACGCCCATTGGCTATCATTTTGCCCCAGCTATACCGAGCGGTCAGTCTCTGGCTATCTTCCCTCCTGCGTATCCGTTACTCCTCGCATCGACTAGTCTGTTCACTGCTGACAAATTTGCCGCTGCAAAATACATACACTCATTCTTATTTGCAGCAAATGTTTTTCTGCTTGGCCTCATCATTTACATTTCGAGCCGGTCGATATGGCCCGCGTTGTGTGCGATGGCTTTATTCCAAACTTCTTTCCCGGTGCTTAGCATCTACACGATGGCCCGCGCTGAGCCACTCTTTATGTTTTTCCTTCTACTCACCTTACTCGGAATGGTCTTTTACACGCAGAAACGTCAGCACTGGCTATTAATAGTTTGTGGAATCACGGCGGCGGGCGCGTTAATGACGCGTTACGTCGGTGTCATCGTTCTACTGCCACTCGTTTTGACAGCTCTTATGCAGGAAGGCCCACTCCGTCGCCGGTTCAAAGACGCGTTGCTTGTCGTGGGAGCGGCACTTCTACCGCTCGTCGCACTGCTCATTCGCAACAAGCTTGTCGCCGGCTCATCCACGGAACGCGCGTTTGCTTTCCATTTGATTGGACCAGGTGAAGTGAAAACTTTTGTTGATTCGCTAATGCTTCTCTTCACTCCATTCACTCTGCCCGGTCTGGCGAAGCTATTGTTGCTCACAATTGCGGCGGCACTTGTAGTTTATTCGTTGTGGATGCGCCTCAGCGGTCAAACTGGCTCAGCAAATCGTTACATCAGGTTCTTTTCGGCAGTTATGGTCGCCACTTATGTGATTTTCCTTGCCACTTACAACTCGTTTGCTAATCCCCCTG
>DASYPN010000373.1:0-3402 GCA_036006625.1 Pyrinomonadaceae bacterium
GAGCGTGCCGTCGTTGTTCATATCGCCGAACTGCGCACCAAAACTCCAGCCGCCGATCTCCACGTCCATCGCGCGCGCGAGATTGTCGTATTTGATCCCGTCTCCGCTCGTTCCTTCGCGCGGCACCCCGAGATTATTTCCCTGAATCAGCACGCCCTCTTCAGAGATGTTTGAAACGTAGATCGCGTAGCGGCCCTGATTCAAAACATCACCAACGGAGGCATTCATCCCGCTCTTCGGTGAAAAGCCAACCCCGGTCTGATTACCGACTTCGCGAAACTGCTTTCCGTCGTTGAAGTAGAGTTCGGAGATTCCGTAATCGTTGGCGATGAAGAGATCCTGCTGCCCCGTGCCACGCAAGTCAGCAACAGTTGTAGCTAACGCCCAGCGTCGCGTGTCGATGCCCGCTTTCTGACTGATCTCCTCGAACGCTCCGGCGCCGAGGTTGTGAAAGAGATACTTGCGCCCGCCATTCTTCGCGTACTCAAAACTCTCCGGCATCATCTTCGTATTCTTCAAGTGCCAGAGATCGACATCTTCCGAGTAATAGCCGCCGAGGAAAAGATCGAGTCGCCCGTCACGATCGTAGTCGAACCAGATCGCGGTGTTCGCGTTGACCCACGCAGGCAATCCCGCCTTCTCGGTCACACGTGAGAACTTCTGACCACCGTCGTTGTGGAAGAGTTCAGGCTTGCCCCACTTGTAGAGAAAAAGATCTTCGTAACCGTCGTTGTCGTAGTCGCCCCAAACCGAGCCCATCGAAACTCCGGTCCCGACTTGATTCAGATCCGCGAGTCCGACTTCTGCTGCGACATCTGTAAATGATCCGTCGTGGTTGTTTTTGAAGAGTGCGTTCTTACTTCCCTCGCCGCTGTTCGTGACGTAAAGATCCGCCCAGCCATCGCGATTGAAATCGACAACCGACACAGCCGCGCCCATCGAAGCCACTTGCGGCATGATGTGATCGAGGCGGTGGTCCAACGTCGGCGCCTGGTGGATAAACTTAACTTTTGAATCCTGCGAGACTTCCTGTAGATAAAAACCGTAACGGGCCAGTGAGCTCGAACGATCTACCTTGCCGACCGCCCGATTCTTCTCGAGTCGCTTGATCACAAGAGGCGTTGCCAGTAAGGCAACAAAACAGACCAGTAGGATAATTCTGGGCGTCTTACCACGAATCATTTCCCTGCTCGATACCTCAATACGTTTCTGAACACATCAGGCGCCACGTACCTCGTGTGATACTTCTGCCAGTCTTCCGGAAAACGACGATAAACAACTTCGTCTTCGAGTTTACCCGGCGGCGTCTCGTATTCCTGTTGCGCGTGATGCGGTAGCGGCTGTACCGTCCTTGAAAACGTCGAATTATAATCACCGTCTTTAATCCAGCCATCCCCCATTAGTATGAAATCGCGGACCCAGCCGGCAGGCGGAGCGGGTAATTCGGGAAAACGGAAAGACATCTCATCTCCTGCCGCAACAATCACATAGCGATCGTCAATCTGCTGCAGAAGCTCGCCGACTTCTCCGTGCCGCGTGTAATAGCCCTCGAGGTCGCGCCAGGCCTGTTTTGTCGAGAACAGCCTGTAGTAGTCCGGAACTTCCGGAGCCCCACCGGATTCAGGTTTATTAACCACGGAAAAGCCGCGAAAATGAAGATCAACGGACGAAGGTGTTAAGTGTACCGTCTTCACCGGCGCGTCCGGAAGACCCACCGCCCATTCCAGATGATCCCAGTAGATTTCGAGGTTCGTGCGAATGCGCACGCGATGCGGCAGACCCGGCTTCATTAGATCAGTCAGGTTAAAGAGAACTGTCTTCTTGCGCCCGGCAGGAAAACCGAGATTCTCCTGCGCGACCTTCCAGCCGCCGTTTCCATCGGGCACTTCGACGCTCATGCTCTTCGCGCGCCAACGATTTCCCTGCGTGATAGCGACGTTCACGGACGACTCAGTGTCGTGAATCGAGCCGTGTGCGATCAGGTAAAGCGGGCCACTGGTTGGCGCGTCATCACCGAGATCAACTTCAACGTAATGATCGCGCGTCAAGCCCTGGAACTGGCCGCGTCCGAAGTTGTCGAGTGCCTTGCCATCACGCGCGCTCAGTAGGCTCGTGACGTCGTTGCCATTGTCGTCGATCGCTTGTTTGATGGGTTTCGGAGTTGCGACAGTTGTGAAACCAAGCTTTGCTGGTGGCACGACGAATCGCTCATCAACGAAGATCTCTGTGCCTTCCGGATGATCGATGGGCATCAATCCGATGTAGTCGTAATAATAAACTTCCCACAGTTCGGCGGTGACGCGAATATCGTAATAGCCGTCGTGCGGAACGAGTTGATCGCGGCGGATCTTGTACCACTCGCCAGTCGCGGCAATCTTTGCGGAACCAAGTGTGTTGATACGCAAACCGATGGCTGAGCCCCACGGCACTGCGTCTTTCACAAACTCCATCTGCTTGCCGTTCCAGGCAAACAACCACGGACACGACGCTTTCAGACGTTGCTCAGTTAAGACTTCCTGATCGGCTTTTATTTCAAACTCGGCGCGGACAGTTCCGTTGGGCCAAACTACGCGAATGACGTCGGAGCTTGCCTGTTCACCGAGTCCGAAGTGAATCAAAGGCCCGGTGATTGGTTGCTTTTGCACCATCATGCCAGACCGAATCTCCATCTCGCCACCGACACCAAACGGATTGATACGCTGATCGCCGACGGCGTTGCTGGCGCGTGGACGGACGATCTGCCAGTGATAGTTTTTAGTTCCCTGATTAATCGCCTGGTGTGGTGTGCCATCAGACCCGAGCGCCAGAAGATCAAGCCGTCCGTCATTGTTGATATCTGCGATATCAAACACCCGAGCTGAAGTAATCGGATCATTTATCGAGGTGAACTTACTGTTTCCGTCGCTTAACCACACCCTTGTGGTAGCTCCCGAGAGGATTAGATCCAGCCCGCCGTTGTTGTCCAAATCAGCAACACGCAAACTGGCCGGCTTCGCATCGGCATCTGTCCTTGCGAGTTCCTTGACCGACCAGCCCACCTTGTCTTTGTCCGAGATGCTGACGATAGCTCCGTCGCTCTGCGCAACTACCAGATCCAACACGCCGTTGTCATCGGCATCCAACACATTGATTGCGAGAGCACTGCCCGCGTTAATGGATCGCTCGGCGAACTGACCTTGTCGTTCATTGCTGAACATATGCAACTTCCCAGCGCCGTCGATGAACGCAGCATCGGGATCACCGTCAGCATCAAGATCTGCCCACGCGAAATCCGTTAAGCCGGAGACTCCCGTAAATGGTTGAATCTCAGTAAAGGTGGCGTCGCCGTTATTTCTCAATACAACCGGAGCGCCGGTGGCAGAGCCGAGAACGATATCGAGATCGCCGTCAGCCTCGATGTCT
>DASYPN010000374.1:0-10778 GCA_036006625.1 Pyrinomonadaceae bacterium
GTTGATGACGAACCGTGCGGGTCAGTCACCTTCAGATCGATCGGATAAACGCCGGCGACAACGAGCGGATTTCCGGAGATCGTCAACGTTCCTACACCCGGTGTAACAGTCAGTCCTGCAGGTACTGAAGACAGAACTTGCAGAGTCAGATCCGCAACCGAATCGTCCGGATCAGAAACCGAAACATTCACCGTCGTGATCGGATCACTGTATTGCACCGTCTGCGACAACAGATTGATCGTGAACGCCGGCGGGTCGTTTACAGCGTTGACCGTTACGTCAACTGTTGCTGTTGCAGTGCCGCCGTGTCCGTCGTTAATCGTGTAAGTGAATGAATCACTGCCGAAGAAGTTCGACGCGGGTGCGTAATGAATGGTCTTGTCAGGATTGATCGAGACCGTGCCGTTCGCGCCCTGCGTGACCGAGTCGATATTCAACGTATCGCCATCGGGCTCACTGTCATTAGCCAGCACGTTGATGTCGACTGGTATGTCTTCATCTGTTGTCGCCGTGTCGTTGTTGGCGATCGGCGCTGCGTCCTGACTGATCGTCACGTTGCGACCGGCGACGGTTAGTGAACCGCTACGGGCCGCGCCGCTTGTGTTTGGCGCGACTGTGAAGTTCACAGAGCCGTTGTCGCTACCACTCGCGCCGGAGTCAACAGTGATGAATGAACTGTTGCTCACGGCGGTCCAATTGCACGGAGCCGTTGCAGACAAGTTCTTTGTCACTGATACGTTGCCTGTGTTACCCGGCGAGAAGAATGCCTGCGTAAGCGGCGAGACTGTCGCGCATGAAGTTGGAATGGTGACCTTGAAAGCGCCTCGACCGTGAGTAAAGGCGAACAACGACGTCACACCGTTGTTGCTTATCGCTGTGAGCGACTCGACGACGGTATTCGAGAAGCCGGTCGTTTCACGCGCCCAGTTTGCTCCGCCATCGAGCGAGACAAACACGCCGAGGTCCGTACCGACGTAGATGCGTTGATTGTCATTGGGATCGATGGCAACGCTGTGCGCCGGAATATCCGGAATCGCATTCACGTTTCCTGGTGTTTGCGTTCCGTCCGCGAGCGTCCAGGTTGCGCCACCATTCGTGCTCTTGAACACGTGACCGGCGCTGGTTCCTTGTGCGTTGGGCGTGCCGTTGAAGTTCGAGATCGTTGCCCAAACGTTATTTATATTTGACGGATCGTATTCAACCCAGGAGATGGTGCCGTTGCCGTTACCGCGCGGCGTGAAGGTTTGCACCCAGGTGCTGGCTAATACGCTGGCGGCATTAGCAGTAAGACCAATAGTCGTGCGACGAAACTGTCCCGAAGCCGCGCCGCTGATCACAACGTTGGAATTGCCGGGAGCTATAGCCATGGCGGTGATCGAACCGCCGGTTTGTTGTGCGTTACTTGTTCTGGTCCAGTTAGTCGCGTTGTTATCGGTGCGCCACATGAAGCGGCCACCAATCCACAAGCGAGTCGGCGTGTTCGGATCCATTCGGAAGACCGTGATGAACGGAAACACGTCGCCGGTGATACCGCTGACAACATCCGCTGAGCTTAGCCCGCCATTCGTCGATCGTTTTAACGTGAGCCCGGTGGTTTCGAAGAATATGGTGTTTGTGTTTGCGGGATTCACTGCAACGTAACCGCCGTCACCGCCGTTGATGCGTGCCCACGCGTTTGGACCAGCGGCGTCAGTGCCGCGATTTGTGCCGTTGTCCTGCGCGCCGCCGAAGTACGTTTGCCCGTTCGGATAAGGCAGGCCGTGATAGAACTGCGTCACAGCGTAGTTGTTATTTAACGGACCCCAGATAACGGGCGACGCAAATGCCAATACGTTGCCAGGACTTGGACCACCGCAAATCGGGCTGGTGGCAGTGATGGCGCCGCCGCCGGGCGTTGTGCCGGTGGCGTAACCGACGTTTCCGGCCTTGGCATTGTCAGTTTTATAGATGCCGCCGTCGTTGGCCGCAAACATCGTTTGATTGGTAGTCCCGTTGTAGTCGGGATGGAAGGCAATGATGTGGTTGTCGGCATGGACCAGTTGCGGATTGCCGTTACTTGGTGGAGTGCCGTTTACCTGGAACCACCAGTACGATGCCACGCCCCAGTTCACACCACCGTTATCGGAGCGAAATAGATCGATACCACCTGCCCAAATCTTGTCCGAGTCAGTTGGATCAACTGCGATCACATTGTCGTACCAACCCTGATTCAGGAACTGGTTCGTCCCCGTGAAGCCGCACGTCGTTATCACAGCGTTGACGCCGTTGCTAAGCAGGAGGGTGTCCTGGAGATTCGCACTGTTATTGCGCACCTGCGTGGTCCATGTGCCGGTTGCGCCTGCCGAGGTGGAACGAAATACGCCGAGCAATCCATCGGTGTAGTTCGCCGTTGGAAAGTTTGGATTTGTTCCCGCGCCGCACGCAATACACGATGCCATCGCGTAAATCACGTTCTGATTTGACGGAGCAATCGCGAGTGATGTGCGACCCTGATTCACTTCGGAGAAGACGTCTTCCCACGTGCCGGAGCCGCCTGCGTCTATGTTGCGGAAAATATGCGAGCGCGCGAAGGTGCCGACAGCGGCGAAGATGTAATCGGTCGACTGATCGGTGCGCATAACGAGATCCATCGCACCGTTTGCACCATTCGCAACATTCGAGACGAGCTGTTGAGTCCACGACGTGCCGCCGTCGAGACTGCGAAAGACACCACTACGCGTGGCGGCATAGACGTGCTGACTATTCGAAGGACTGACGACTATATCGTTCACGAAGAAAAAGTCAGCGTTGTTTATCGTGGTCGACAGGCGCGTCCAGTTTGCGCCCGCGTCTGTAGTCTTGAAGATGCCCGCGCCTCGAATCGCGTCGATGTTGAAGACTCCTTCACCGGTACCGGCGTAGAGGACGTTTGGATTCGAAGGATCGATCGCCATGCAGGTCACGGCGATGTTTGCGAGAAAGTCGTTGAGTGGCGCCCACGAGTTACCGCCATTTGTCGTTTTCCAAATTCCGCCGGCAACTGCTGCAGCGTACATGACGCTTGGATTGACTGGATCGATGATCAACGATCGTGTGCGACCGCCGACATTGCCCGGTCCTAATGATTGCCAGGTGCCGAGTGCGCCGCTTGTCGAAGCACTGCCATCACCAGCGCCGGCACCGCCGGTACCGCCCGGAAATTCGGGATCGTCAAACATCTCTTCCGCTTCGTTGCTATCAACCTGTGACGGCACATTCTTGTTATTCCGGGTTGAGAAGCGGTTCATCTTTTTGATCTTCTCTTTTGCCTGGAAGTAGCGTTCGAGGGGCAGGACTTTCTCGCCTTTAGGCAGACGCTTTTTCAAATACCACTCGAGTGCTTCGCGCGGTTGATCGGTGCGTTCGCCGTCGAGGTCCTTTTCGAACAGAGCTGCGAGCCGTGGATTTCGTTTGATCAGTGCACGCTGCGCAGCCAATTCTTTTCGTGATTCACGTTTTTCTTCTCGCTTGCGCTCGGAAGTTTGTGCGACGCGTTGCTTTTGTCGTTTGGGATGATTCCGTTGCGCCATTGAAGTGACGCCATTGAGAAGGAGCATGCAGATCAAGAAAAGGGAAGCAAGGAGGCGATTCATTAGAGTTATCCTTTCGGGAGCATGGGCGTTTTAGTCGGGTTTACTGCTCTCCTACTCGGCTCTAATAGGAGCAAGACTCCAATTCTGATGTCGAAAAATTTAATTAGTAAGGAAGGGCTCGATGATTATGCCACAGGAAAGGATGGGCAGCGCAAGACAATATACGCTGGAAATGAAAGTATTAAATTCCTGAAACCAAACGAGTTGCTTCCAGAAAACTTAGCGCCGTAGGCGCGGAATATGATAGCCAGAGGTAAGCGCGTAGCGCGTCGCCCCTGGTAAGCAAATGAGATCAGAGACGAGCCCTGAAAAGGGCGAAATACAACGCGTGCTATTTCGGCCCTTCAGGCCTCGTCTTGCTTTTAGGTAATTAACCAGGGGCGACGCGCTCGCTTCGCTCGCGCTTGCCCCTGGCTATTTTATTTCGCGCCTTCGGCGCTGTGGTCTAAATAGTTTTACGGTCGAGACGCGGAATCGGAGGTCGTGTTGCCGCTTGGTTCGTCGAGATATTTTTTGAACCAGGCGTAGAGTTCCTGGTACCAGTAGCGACTGTTCTCGCCTTTCAAGATCCAGTGGTTCTCGTCGGGCCAGACGAGCAGGCGACTCGGAATTCGCAGGCGCTGCAACACACTCCAGTTCTCGAGCGTCTGATTCAGCGGCACACGAAAATCGTTTTCGCCAACTGACAACAGAATCGGAGTGCGGAAATTTTTCGCAAATCTGATCGGGTTCTGCTCGCGCCAAACTGCTCCCTGTTCCCACACTGGTCCACCATTGTTAACTTCGCGCGAGTAGATTGTGTCGCTCGTTCCCCATTGCGACTCGAGATTGATCAAACCAGCATGACTGATCAGCGCCTTGTAACGCGTGGTAGTTGCCTGCATCCAGTTGGCCATGTGCCCGCCGTAACTCGCGCCCGCAGCAATCTGACGTGAGCCATCAACAAACGGATAAAGCCTGATCGCTTCGTCGGCTGCTTCGTTGATCTCGTTGCCCGGTCCTTTAAATGGATCTCCCTGGATACTCTGCGAGAACGCTTCTCCAAATCCCGTCGAGCCCGAGTAGTTCGTCAACAAAACAACATAGCCCGGTCGTGAAAGCATGAAGTAATTCCAACGCAGACCCCAGTTGTCGCGCCACATGCTGTGCGGACCACCGTGCATTACCACAAAGAGGGGATACTTCTTGTGTTCATCAAAATTTGGAGGCAACGCGATCATGTTGTGAATACGTTTGCCGGCCTTACTGGTGAACCAGAAGTGACGCAAGGGCAACCAGTCGATCTTTGCAACTTGATCGGCATTGAAATTAGTAAGCGGAATTTGAGTTTTTGAATTCAGATCAAGACGAAATATCTCAGGCGGATTTGTTGCGCTCTCCCAACTCGCGATCAGGATTGTTGACTTCGCATCCGAGGGAATCCTGAGGTTCGTATAGACGCCGCGTGTCATGTCCATCGCGAGCGTCACCTGCCCGCCGTCCGCAGGCATGGTGTAGAGCTTTTCGTTTCCTGCTTCTTCGGCGGTCAGGTAGATCGCTTTGCTGTCGGGTGTGAATGCGAAACTGCCGACCGAACGATCGAACTTCGTAATGATCTCAGGCTGACCAACGTTGGGCCATGAGAACTTCGCCAATCGATCGAGATGATAAGTCTTGTTATCAGTTTCAACTTCCCAGCCGGCGTAGAGTGCTTTACCGTCCGGTCGAAATGCAGGACGGCCAAAGGCGTCGCCGCCTTTAGTAAGACGCACTGGCTCGCCGCCATTCGCAGACACTTTAAATAGGTCGGTGTTCGCATTTGCGTATGCCGCGGCATCCCAGTTCGTCGACGCAACGAAAACAATTTCGTTGCCATCCGGAGTCCAAACAGCGTCGAGCTCTGCGCCCGAGTCGCTGACGCGACCTGAGAATCCGCGTTCACTGACGAGCTTCGTTCCCGCGAACAAATCTTTGGCTTTCGAACCGGGCTGCGCGATTTGCACAAACAGGTGAGCCTGCGTGTCGTCGACCCACTTGTCCCAGTTGCGAACCGGAAACTTTTCATAAACACGCACGCGATACTTTTGTGCTTTGCGTTCAGCCGCGATCTTCTTGTTTGCATCGTCGTCGACCGCACCCGGATAGACTGAGCTCACGAAGAGCAACGCCTGCCCGTCAGGTCGCCACTGCGGCGAGCGCGCTCCGGTTGAAAGTGAAGTGATACGCACTGCCTCGCCGCCGTCGGCGATGTCGAGCACATAAACCTGACTTGCTTCGTCACCTTCACGTTTCGCCGTGAACGCGATCCGGCGGCTATCAGGACTCCACGCCACGCCACTCTCGCCACTCTTGCTAAACGTCAACCGCCGCGCTTTCACAGTCCCATCTGTCGGGACGATCCACAGATCCGAAACCTGGTCCTTTTCGTCATACGCCGGCTCGACGAGTGAAAAGACAACCCATTTTCCGTCCGGACTCGGCACGGGCGCGCCCACGCGCTTCATCATCCACATCGCTTCGTGCGTGAGTGGAACTTTGTTCGTCGCAGTTTGTGCGCTGACGAAGAGTGGGACGCCGAGAAGCACGGCAATGATCGCGAATGTCGAGACAGAGAAGCGGCTAAGTTGTTTGTTACGCATAACGAATCCTCCTGTGAAGCTGACGGGCTGGCGGCGAAATCATACTGAACGAATTGTAAAAAGAACAAAAACGAACGGACGATGGCTCAATCATTTGTGCTTTTCGTGACTATTTGTGACTAAGCTTAACGCACACCAAGGGGGGTCCGTATGACTACTTCAACTGAGCGCCGCGCGATTTATCGCCGCACCGACGACGTTTATCTCAAAGCAATTGAAGACATTCGCGACTATGCGATTTTCATGACGGACGCGGACGGCATTGTCACTCACTGGAATGTTGGCGCGCAACACATTCTAGGCTTTACCGAAGATGAAATTGTCGGACACGATGCAGCCAAATTCTTTACCGTCGAAGATCGGGCCAGGAACGTTCCTGAACAAGAACTCTCAACAGCAGCTACGCAAGGCCGCGCTGAGGACGAGCGTTGGCACGTTCGCAAGGACGGTTCGCGTTTTTGGGCCAGCGGCATTGTTGCTCCGGTCCGGGATCCAACCGGTAAGCTCATTGGTTTTTCAAAGGTCATGCGCGACATGACCGAGCGCAACAAGTTAACCGAAGAGCGCGATCGTTTTTTCGCCTTAACAATGGATATGTTGTGCGTCGTGCAATTGGATGGACGATTTCAGCGAGTGAACCCTGCCTTTCAAAACGTGCTTGGATTTTCCGAAGGAGAGCTGTTGTCAATGTCTGTCTTCTCGCTGATCCATCCGGAAGACCTGGCGCCAACTCTGAAGGAATATGAAAAACTCAACGCTGGTCAGCCGGTCGGCTGGATGGAGAATCGTCTGCGGTGCAAGGACGGAACATATCGTTGGATTACGTGGAGCTATTTTCCGGTGCCCGAAGATGGGCTGGCTTTTGGTGTCGGTCGCGATATGACGGATTTGCGACGAGTTCATGAATTGTTACGCCTGCGTGCTGATGAGCTGGAGGATGCGAACCGTATCAAGGATGAGTTTCTCGCGACGATGTCGCACGAGTTGCGAACACCATTGACATCGATTCTTGGCTGGGCGCGTTTGCTGGATGCAAACCAACTCAGTGACAAAGATAAAGAACGAGCGATTGGCGTTATTCAACGAAACGCACGGGCACAGGCGAAGTTGATTGAAGACTTGTTGGACGTGTCGCGAATCATTACCGGCAAACTCAGAATCGAATTTCAGCCCGTTGCGTTTGCAGCGCTCACGGAAAGCGTCGTCAATTCTTTGCGTCCTGCTATTGATGCCAAGGATTTAGAACTCAACACCGACATCGATCCAGCTGCGGAACCGATTCTCGGCGACCCAGCTCGTCTGGAGCAGATCATTACTAACCTGCTGTCAAACGCGATCAAGTTCACACCTAACAATGGCAAGATCGACATACGCCTGGAACGTCACGATTCCCACGTGCGTCTGATAGTGAGAGACACCGGTGTCGGCATTGCTCCGGACAGTTTGCCCTACATCTTCGAAAGATTCAGACAGGTCGATTCATCCAATGTTCGTGCGCACGGCGGCCTCGGACTCGGGCTCGCAATAGTCGACTATCTGGTGCGCCAGCAGGCCGGGAAGGTGCGCGCTGAAAGTGACGGATTGGGAATGGGTGCGACTTTCACTGTCGAGTTTCCGCTGACCTCGTTTGAAATCGCCAGCAATAAACTACAGTCGAACGAGTTTTTGTTTCAAGCTGCTCTGACAGAACTGAGCAGCACTGGTGACTACAAACTGAAGAACCGCCGCATATTGATTGTTGAAGACGATTCCGATACGCAGGCGCTGCTGAGAACGATGCTGGAAAGACATGGCGCCGACGTAGTCACCGTCAATTCAAGCGCCGCCGGGTTGACGGAAGTGCAGCGCCGCAAGCCAGACGTAATCATCAGCGACATCGGGATGACGGGTGAGAATGGGTACGAGTTCATCAAGAGGATCCGATCGTTGCCGCAGGATGAAGGTGGGCACATTCCGGCAATTGCATTGACTGCTTATGCCGCACCGTCAGATCGCAGGAAAGCGTTGCTGGCCGGATTCCAGACACATCTGGCAAAACCTATCGAGCCTGCTGAGCTGTTGGCAGTAATATCGAGCCTTACGTTTCAGCAGGAAGACTTTTCGTAAACTTTCGCGAGAACGGGAACTGATTTGCAACTTTTCCGGCAACTCCACGTAACTGAGTAGACATCGTAACGAGCCGCCTTTTTCTGGTGTCTAGCTTTCGGGAGGAATTGACCGTATTGAGCTTTAACGTCATTTTAAGTCGTTTTTCAAAAGCCGTGCTTTTGCTCGGCTTTGTCGTGATGGGGGCCTTTTTCGCCGTCTCGGTACAGGCGCAGGAACCTGCCAAAGATCCGAAGGCGCAGCTCAAGAGCAGCCTGACTGACCTTTCAACGCTCTACAAGAACGAGGTGGAGAGACTTGAAAAACGGCAGCAACAGTCGAAAGAGCTCTTCAATGATGGACTGATCTCGCGTGTCGAATTTGAAAAAAGCGAGAAAGAACTCGCTGACGCGCGTGCGAAAGTCGAACAGGTCAACAACGAGATAGCTGTGGCGAGCCAACCGGGTCCAATGTCCGAAGTAGTGGCGGCGATGGTTGCGGCCGGTAATCAGGTGTGGTCAACAGGCAACAGCAGGATCGACGGGCTGATTCGTCAGTACGGGACACAATACGGCGTCGATCCGTTCCTGATTTATTGCACGATGTCACAGGAGTCGAGCTTCAACTCGAGCGCGACAAGTCCGAAAGGTGCTCTCGGATTGATGCAACTCATGCCGGGCACTGCAGCTCGCTATGGCGTGACGAACCCTTACGACGTCGCGCAAAGCATCAAGGGTGGCACGCGCTATTTGAAGGATCTGCTTCAGATGTTCAACGGCCGCGTGGACCTGGCTCTCGCAGGATACAACGCTGGCGAAGGTGCGGTGATGAAGTACGGCAACACGATTCCTCCGTACAGCGAAACGCGCAACTACGTGAAGCTGATTCTCAAACGCTACACAAAGAAACCAACCTCATAAGCCTTTTGTATTCGGTGGCTAGATCTCGAGAAGATCTCTGCCTACTACAATGCGTCCTTTGAAGTGCTTGCGCACTCCTTCGGCCCACATCTCGTCCGTAATCGACGCATCGTCACCCGGAACAAAATGAGATAGCACAAGAGTCTTCACTTCAGCTTGTGCTGCGATCTTGCCTACATCTTCCGGCAGAGTGTGAGCGGCCATCAGGTGTTCGCGTAGTCTTGTTGCATTCGGCAGACGCTTCAAGAGTGCTTCAATGGCCGGCAGGTACATGATTTCGTGCACGAGCACGTCAGCACCTTTCGCAAACGTCGCGAGCTCAGGCACGTATGCGGTGTCTCCCGAAATCACGACAGAGCGATCCCACGCGTCGAATCGATATGCGTATGAGTGCTTAATCGGTGGGTGACGCACCAGAAAACTACCTACCTTCACGTCGCCATTGGCCAAAACCATGCCCGGTTTATCGAACTCATGCGCGGTGAGCAGTGTGCGCGGGTCTTTGCGGCCTTCGTCTTCGATGCGCGTGTCGATATCGAACTTCTGATAATTGAAGAAGTCGCGGATCATGTTTGCTACGCCCGGTGGACCATAAGCATCGACAGTCACCGGCAGACCCGTTATCCACGCGTTGTAGAAGAGCGGCCCGAGTTCCAGATTATGATCGGAATGGTGGTGTGTGATGAAGATGTAGCGAACCTGGTTTAGTGCGATGCCCGCGTTCAATAACTGCTTTGACGTTCCGTAACCGCAGTCGACTACATACGGAACGCCATTAATCAGCAGCAGGGTTGACGGATTACTCCGACCTATCTCACCGACCCGTGGCCCACCCTTTGTGCCGAGCAGAATAATTCGTGTCGGCTTCCTCTGTTGACTCAAAGCTGCACGGCCGAGCAGCGTGTGCGAGAGTACAAATCCTGTCCCCACGGTGAGAAACTGTCTGCGGTTTGTTTTCATTTGTGTGATTTGTATTAGTGGACCATACTCACATCATCAAAAGGAGATGAAGATGAAGCCAATCTACGTTGTGATATTTGTTCTGCTTGTCACTGGATTTGTCCGCGGCGACGCGAGTGTACCACGTGAACAAGACCCACTCACTGTAAATGCAAAGACGATTGCGTTGAAACTGGAAAATCCGCGCGTCCGTGTTCTCGAAGCTACGATCAAACCCGGCGATAAGGAGCAGACTCACTCGCATCCCGCGTACGTGATCTACGTTATCGCCGGTGGAAAATTCCGCAACCATGCTACTGATGGAACCGTCACGGACGGCGAGTTCAAAACCGGCGATGTGATCTATCGTGATCCGGTCACGCACTGGGCCGAGAACATCGGCAACACAACGATCCGATTGATCCTGGTGGAGCTAAAGAGCTGAGGTTAATGGTGGCATGTCGGACGTACTGTGGGGGCGGCCCTCCATGGCCGCCCTCGGTTGAATACCTTGGCGAATACCATTTAAACCGAGGGCGGCCACGGAGGTGTTGATTGTCAAGACATCCTTTACAGTTTGTTATCACGACATCCTTTACACTTTT
>DASYPN010000375.1:0-3781 GCA_036006625.1 Pyrinomonadaceae bacterium
TTTGACGCTTATGTGGGCGAGTACGAAGTTGGACCAGGGTTTGTGTTGCGCGTCTTCCGCGAGGGAGACAAGCTCATGACGCAAGCAACCGGTCAGCCGGCGTTTGAAGTCTTTCCCGAGTCTGAGACGGTCTTCGCTCCCCGCGCCTTCCCGGCGAAACTGACATTCATCAAAGACGCCGACGGCAAAGTCAACGCCCTCCGCATCGAGCAGGGCGGACGCGTTACAAACGGCAAACGGATCAAGTGAATTTGATGAGCAGGTAAACAGACAGCAGTACTGATGAAGCGCTTTCGTCAAAAGCGCCAACGGCGCGAAATATGATAGCCAGGGGCAAGCGCTGAGCGAAGCGAGGCGCGTCGCCCCTGGGAAAACCATAGATTGGACCGTGAAGCTCTGAAAGAGCGGAATAACCCGCGATGATATTTCGCACTTTCAGTGCTCGCTGCAGTTGATTGTTGCTGACCAGGGGCGACGCGCCTCGCTGCGCTCGGCGCTTGCCCCTGGCTATCATATTTCGCGCCTTTGGCGCTATATATGTTGAATTCGGTATTGCAAAAGCTAGATGCCACAGCGGAATGCCATGATGACGAAACACGGCGATGATGAAATTCAAATCGATTTCGGCGAAATCAACGTATTTTTTCATTCATAGTGCAGCGCCACGAGTGGATCGACCTTCGCGGCGCGGCGGGCGGGGAGATAGCAGGCGAAGAAGGCTGCCAAAGATAGCACCGCAGAGAGCAGGACAAAGATAAATGGATCGGTGGCGCTCGTGTTGAATAACAGACTGTGCATGAGTCGCGTTAACGCGATCGCTCCGCCGACGCCAATCACCACACCCACTGCCGTCAACTTCATTCCTCGTCCCACAATCAGCTTGAAAACGTCACGCGCGCTGGCGCCGAGCGCCATGCGTATTCCGATCTCGTGTGTGCGCGTCTGCACGAGGAATGCCATCACGCCGTAGATCCCGATCAGCGCCAGAAGCAATGCACCGCCGGCGAAGACCGCAAACAGCATTGCGTACAAACGCGGCTGCCAGATCGATTCCGCTACTACTTCGTCCATCGTCGCAACTTCGCTGACCGGCAAATCAGGATCGAGTTGGGCCACTTCGTGTCGCAGCGCTCGTACAAAGTCGTGCGGGTTTGAAGATGTGCGCGCGACGAGCGTCATGCCACCAGTCGGAATCTTTTGATGCGGAAGGTAGACGCTTGGATCCGATTCTTCCTGCATGCTTCGATGTCTAACTGCACTCACGACGCCGACGATCGTGTGCCACGGTTCGTTATCTTCCGGCGGCCCAAACCGAACTCGTCTGCCGATCGGACTCTCGTTGGGCCAATACTGTCGTGCGATTCGCTCGTCGATGATGGTTACATCCAGCGAGTCTTTGGTGTCTGAATCGTTGAAGTCACGGCCGGCAAGCAACGTGATGCCCATCGTACGAAAGTAATCGGGCGTGATGACCGTATGTTGTACGATGGGCGTCTGACCAGCGGCAGCCACCGGATATCCTTCGACAGTAAGGCCGCGAGTCCAGTTATTACCCGCCAATGGAAGGGTCGCGGTGGCGCTCGCCGACTCGACGCCGGGAAGGCTATTCACTCTTTCTACGATCTGCTTAATCAGTGCGGCACGCTGGCTGTCCTCCTTGTATTTTGCGCGTGGCGCGAGTAACGACGCCGTCAAAACGTTCGTTGGGTGTAGTCCGATATTGACGTGTCGCAGGCGCAGAAAACTCTGGACCATCAATCCTGCCCCGACGAGTAGTACCAGCGACATCGCAATCTCTACAACGACGAGCAAGCTGCGTGCGCGGCTGCGACTACCGCTGCTGCCGCGAGCGGCTTCTTTAAGTGTGTCGTTGAGATCGACGCGCGAAGTCTGCAGCGCCGGAACAACGCCGAAGATCAAGCCTGTAAGTAGAGTGATACCAAGAGTGAAGCCAAGCACTCGCAGATCGATGCCGAAGTTCATCCAGAAAGGAAGATCGATTGGAATCGCTTTCAACAACAAATGAAGAGCCCCGACAGACAAGACAAAGCCGAGCACTCCGCCAAACAGCGCGAGCAACAAACTCTCGAAGAGGAGTTGGTGAACGATCCGCCAACGACTCGCACCCAGAGCTGCCCGCACCGCGAACTCTTTCTGCCGAGCCGTCGCACGCGCGAGCATCAGGTTCGCGACGTTCACACACGCAACCAGCAACACACAACCAACCACACCAAGAAGTATCAAAAGCGCCTCGCGGTAATTGCCCGAGAGATTCTCATGCAAGCTCGTGACGCTGACGTCAAGCCCTGCATTCGTGACCGGATTCAGTTCTTCGATATGCGCTGCAATGCGGTGCATCTCCGATTGAGCCTGCGCAACGCTCACGCCGTCTTTAAGACGCCCAATGGCTTCGAGACCATGATCATTGCGTGTGTAGATTTTGGTGGTGAAGGCGAGCGGCACCCAGAGTTGAGACACTTCCGGAAATCTGAAATCGCGTGGCATCACACCAATGATTGTGCGCCCTCGGCCACTAACCACAACACTCTTTCCAACTATGTTCGGATCGCCGCCGAAATATTTTTGCCAGAGATCGTATCCGAGAATCACGACGCCATCTTCTTCGGGCCGGTCCTCGTTAATCGTGAAAGTGCGCCCCAGTTGCGGCGACACGTGCAGCACTTCGAACAGTCCGTAAGAAACACGCGAGCCACGGATCTCAGTTGCTTCTCCGCCGAGCGTCATCGAAAACCTGCTCGTGCCGTAGTGTGTGGCGAGACCTTCAAACACCGTGTTTTGATTGCGCCAGTCGAGGAAGTTCGGGTAAGACACGCCCATCGAAGCAATACCTTGTTTCAGCGCCGTCTCGTCGAGCGCGGCCAGACGATCCGATTGCGGATAGGGAAGAGGTCGCAACAGAATTCCGTTTGCAAAACTGAAGATCGCGGTGTTCGCGCCGATGCCGAGAGCCAAAGTTAAGATGACGACGATCGTGAAGGCATAACTCTTGAGCAACACTCTGAAACTGTAAGTAACATCGCGGACGAGGTTCTCGATGAATCCAACACCACGCGCGCTCCGACACTCTTCTTTTGACTGTTCGAGACGGTCGAACGACTTGAGCGCAGTGTAGCGCGCTTCTTCCAGACTCATGCCGCTTTTGACGTTTCGCTCGACGTCGCGTTCGACATGAAACTGCACCTCTTCATCGAGCTCCTGCTCGAGTTCGTTTTTATGAGTCAGCGCGCGCCAGCGACGGAATAGATCACTTAAATTCATGTAGAACCTCATGCATCTCGTAAAACCAGGGCAACCGCATCCGAGAATTGCTCCCATTGTTTGAGTTGCGCCTCGAGTTGTTTTCGCCCGCGCGCAGTTAAGCCATAAAACTTCGCTTTGCGATTGTTGTCCGACGGTCCCCAAACCGCTGAGATGAGGCCACGCGCTTCGAGGCGATGGAGCGCAGGATAGAGAGCGCCGGGAGTGACGGTGAGCACTTCAGCGGAGAGAAGTTGGATACGCTGCATGACGTCCCAGCCGTTCAGGCTTCCGGAGCTCAGCAAGCGCAATATTAAAAGTTCGAGCGTGCCCTGCTTGAACAGGTCTGATTGTTGTTTGTTCATCGGCTCCTCTAGTCAGTCGATAGGAACGGAGTCTACCGCTCGTCCTATCGACTGTCAATAGGAGCCACGAAGATCAGCATTAGCCACAAAAAGGCACAACAGCACAAAAAAGGATCTTTTGTGTTTATGTGCCTTTTTGTGGCGAGTTAAAGCAACAA
>DASYPN010000376.1:0-3482 GCA_036006625.1 Pyrinomonadaceae bacterium
TTGTTCCTGATACTTTGTACGTGAGGCAAATAAATGACTAAAAATCAGAAGATTGCTCTCGGTTGTGGTGGTGCAGGCTGTCTGGGGTTGATCGTGGTGGCGATCGCGGGCGGGCTGATCTACTTCCTGGCGTACCGATCGCCAGCCAGAAGTCGTGATTACAATATCAATGTCAGTACGAATCGCAATTCCAATTCGAACGACAACTCCGATTACTCCACGAACACCAACACTAACGACAACGACAACTCGAACGCTAACTCGAACTCGGCAAACTCAAATTCCTCCAGCCCGTCATCAACGTCAGCCTCTTCAATGTCTGACGACGACAAGCACAAGCTGTATCAGGCCGCAATGCAGACTGGCGACCAGGAGTTGATCCGCCGCGTCTCGATCAAAATTGGCGTGATGGACGAAGACTACACGCCCGGCGCCGATTATCAGAAATTTATTTCGGAGCACGTCGAGTGGGTGATGCGAAACACTGACTTCATCGGAACGGTCAATTCACCTGAAAAAGCACGCGCTTACGTTAACGATCATTTCCCTGAGTAATTAGTACCAAGATGGATCCGTCTCGCATTCGCAACTTCTCGATCATCGCCCACATCGATCACGGTAAGTCGACTCTCGCCGACCGCCTGCTCGAACTTACCGGAGCTCTGTCAGAACGCGAGATGGAAAACCAGGTGCTCGACAACATGGACCTTGAGCGCGAGCGCGGGATCACGATCAAGGCACACGCTGTCCGTCTCGATTACAAAGCGCAAGACGGCCAGATGTACGTGTTGAATTTGATCGATACACCGGGTCACGTCGATTTCTCGTACGAAGTCTCGCGCTCATTGTCGGCGTGCGAAGGTGCGTTGTTGATAGTCGACGCTTCGCAGGGTGTTGAAGCACAAACTCTCGCGAACACGTATCTCGCAATCGAAAACAATCTCGAACTGATTCCGGTCATCAACAAGATCGATCTGCCCGGCGCCGAACCGGAGAAAGCGATCGAGCAGATCGAACATTTCATCGGACTCGAAACTCACAACGCGATTCTGACGAGCGCGAAAACCGGTGAGGGCGTGGGCGACGTTCTCGAAGCTATCGTCCGTGACGTTCCCGCGCCGAAGGGCAATCCGAATGCACCGCTGAAGGCGCTGATCTTCGATTCGTGGTACGACTCGTATCGCGGCGTGATCGTGCTGTTTCGTGTTATTGACGGAACGATTCGTCCCGGAATGAAGATACGTTTCTTCAACGTCGGTCGTGACTACCAGGTTGAAACTCTCGGCGTGAACAGACCGACGCCGACACCCATCAATGAGTTAGGCGTCGGCGAAGTCGGTTTCTTAACGGCGTCGATCAAGGCTGTTGCAGACGTGCAGATCGGCGATACGGTCACGGAAGCCGCGCGGCCGACGAAAGAACCTTTTCCCGGTTACCAGGAAATCAAGCCGATGGTGTTTGCGGGCTTGTATCCGGTCGACACGGCGCAGTACGAGGAACTGCGTGATGCTCTCGACAAGCTGCGACTGAACGATGCGTCGTTCTTTTACGAACCTGAATCGTCAACGGCGCTTGGGTTTGGATTTCGCTGCGGGTTTCTCGGATTGCTGCACATGGAGATCGTGCAGGAACGTTTGGAACGTGAGTTCAATCTCGATTTGATCACGACTGCGCCGGGCGTTCGCTATGTCGTGACGACAACCGATGGTCAAACGCTCGAGATCGACTCTCCGGCGAAGATGCCCGATCCCGGACGCATCGCGAAGATCGAAGAGCCGGTGATTCGCGCCGTCATACTCACGCCTGACGAACATCTCGGCGGCATTCTACCCCTCCTTGAAGAGAAGCGCGGGCTGCAAAAAGGTTTTGAGTACATCACTTCGAATCGCGTGATGCTCACGTACGAGTTGCCGCTAAATGAGATCGTGCTCGACTTTTACGATCGACTCAAATCAGTTTCGCGCGGATATGCGTCGCTCGATTACAACCTCGCGGGTTATTGGGAGAGTGATCTCGTGAAGCTCGACGTGTTGGTCGCGGGCGAGCCGGTTGATGCATTGTCGTTGATTCTGCACCGCAGCACTGCACAACCCAAGGGTCGCGCGCTCGCGGAAAAGATGAAGCAGTTGATTCCACGGCAACTGTTTGAAGTTCCGATCCAGGCTGCGATTGGAAACAAGGTGATCGCGCGCGAGACGGTCAAGGCGCTTGGGAAGAACGTCATCGCCAAGTGTTACGGTGGCGATATCACGCGCAAACGAAAGCTGCTTGAGAAACAGAAAGAGGGCAAGAAGCGGATGAAGAAAGTCGGCCGCGTCGAGATCCCGCAGGAAGCCTTTCTCGCCGTCCTCAAAGTGAATGAATAGGGCCACAAAAAGGCACAAAAGTCACAAAAAGGAGCCGTTAGAAAACGAACTGCTTCTTTGCTGTGCGCGGACTGACGCGAGCGATCGTGTTGTGACGCGATTGCGAGAGATTGCGGCAACGAAGATCGATTGGGAATATCTCGGTCTGCTCGCTCGCCGGCACTCGATCGTGCCCCTGGTATATCTTCAACTCGATCGACATGCCTCGGATCTCGTGCCGCCTCGGTATTTCAACCAACTCAAAAAACACTATGTTGAAAACGTCGCGCGCAACGCGGTCCTAACCACTGAACTCTGTGGCCTGATCACCCGCTTCGCTCACTCCGGCATCGACGCGATTCCATACAAAGGCCCCGTGCTCGCGTTGTTCGCTTACGGCAACGTCGCACTGCGTCGCTTCGTCGATCTCGACGTCATCGTAAGAAAATCTGACGTCCTGAAAGCACGCGAGATTTTGCTCGCGGAAGGCTACACACCATCGAAGTCACTTTCACTCAACCAGCAGGAAATGTTACTACGCACGCAACACAACATGCAGTTCTCCCGCGACAATCATCGCTTGATCATCGAACTGCACTGGGAAGTCGCACCACACCTGTTTGCTTCAACAGTCGACTCCGATCAGCTGTGGGAGAATCTGATTACGATCGATCTCAACGGCACTCCTGTAAAGACACTCTCCGCCGCCGATCTTCTCTTCTCATTGTGTGTGCACGGCTCGCGTCACCTCTGGGAGCGGCTTGGTTGGATCTGCGACATTGCAGAACTGCTTTCAAGACATACCTTCGACTGGCCCACTCTTCTAAAACGTGCCACGCAAGCTGACACCGATCGCATGTTCCTACTGGGCCTGCATCTTGCCGAACGACTCCTGGAAGCACCGCTGCCCGCGGAAATAAAGCAGCGTTGCGACTCAGATCTTCGTTTGGCGTCACTTGCCGGCAACGTGGTCGAACATCTCTTCAACGGCACCACACACGTGCCTGCAACGTCACGCGAGATCTTCAAATACAACATCGGCGTGCGCAAAACCATGAGTGCTCGCGCGCGCTACATTCTCTACATGCTGCGACCCACCGACGGCGATCTCGGCGCCCATTCTCTCCCCGAGAGTTT
>DASYPN010000377.1:0-7188 GCA_036006625.1 Pyrinomonadaceae bacterium
GAGGGAATATCTACTTTGCGATCGTTTACCTGAATGTGACCGTGGTTGACCAACTGCCGCGCCTGACGGCGTGAGGTCGAAAAACCCGCACGGTAAACCGCATTATCCAGCCGGCGCTCGAGCAGGAACAGGAGGTTCTCACCGGTAATTCCCTTCATGCGAGCGGCGCGTTCGAAGTAGTTTCGGAACTGCCCTTCGAGAATGAAGTAGATACGTTTGACCTTCTGCTTTTCTCTGAGCTGCTGGCCGTAACCGACCAGTGCCTTGCCTCGGCGCAGCGAGTTTCCGTGCTGTCCGGGCGGTTGCGTACCACGTTTTTCAATCGGGCAAGCGGGCTTGTAACAACGATCGCCCTTCAAAAACAGTTTTGCGCCTTCGCGACGGCAAAGACGACACACAGCATCTCTATACCTAGCCAATTATTTTGCCTCCGGTCTAATCTAGTTAGACGGAAAAGTTTACAGGTTGCGATTTACGCTAACCCTTCATCCTTTGGGTTGATTAAACTGGCTTTGTTCAAAACGATCAGCTTCACAGGATTTACAAGATTTATCAGGATTTACATGTAATCTTGTCCAATCCTGTAAATCCTGTGAAACCGACCTCCAGCAACAAAGCCCACAGTGCATTAACTAAACTCTTCTTCGCTTCGGCGGACGGCAACCGTTGTGTGGAATCGGGGTCGTATCGCGAATCGTCATCACTCGGATGCCCGCATTTGCAATCGCACGGATTGCTGACTCACGACCACCACCGGGTCCCTTCACGCGCACTTCGCATTGATGCATGCCGGCTTCATGCGCTTTCTTGGCCGCCTCGTAAGCCGCCTGCTGCGCTGCGAATGGAGTGCCCTTTCGCGAGCCACGAAAACCACGCGCGCCTGCCGACGATTGCGCAATCAAATTCCCCTCAAGATCAGTGATCGAAATCATCGTGTTATTGAACGACGCTGCGATATGCACGATGCCGTTGGGAACGTTCTTCTTCTCTTTCTTACGAAAGACTTTCTTTTTTCCGCCTGCTTTAGCCATAACTTTTCAGTCGAATTAAAAATTACTTCTTGCCCGGTGCCTTCTTCTTCGCAATGGTTGCACGACGTGGGCCCTTGCGCGTGCGAGCGTTCGTGTGCGTTCGCTGGCCACGTACGGGAAGCGCACGACGATGTCGTAAGCCGCGATAGCAACCGATATCCATCAAACGCTTGATGTCCATCTGCACGCGCTTACGAAGGTCGCCCTCGATCTCGCCCTGTGCTTCCAGGATGCCACGAATCCGGCTCAACTCATCTTCAGTAAGATCTCTGACGCGAGTGTCGAGATTGACGCCCGCTTCCTTGAGCACAGAATTCGAGCGCGAGCGGCCAATGCCGTAAATGTAAGTGAGACCAATCTCGGCTCGTTTGTTCGGTGGTAAATCGACGCCTGCTACACGTGCCATTGTATTTCTCGTTATCCTTGTCTCTGTTTGTGTTTGGGATTAGAGCAGATCACTCGCACCACGCCCTTGCGATGGATGACCTTGCACTTGTCGCACATCTTCTTTACTGACGCACGGACTTTCATTTCGAAACCTCGTTACCTATTTATAGCGATATGTGATCCGGCCGCGATTGAGATCGTACGGCGAAAGCTCAACTAAAACCCTGTCCCCCGGAAGTATGCGAATAAAATGCTTGCGCATTTTTCCTGATATGTGCGCAAGCACTTGATGCTGGCTGTCTTCCAACTCGACCCGGAACATAGCGTTAGGCAAAGTCTCCAGCACCTTTGCCATGACTTCTATCGCTTCTTCCTTCGCCATATCCTCTCAGAAGGGAATTTTGACGCTGCCGACAAACTGCGAATAATAGCACGCGGCATTCCCTTTGCCAAGCCACGGGCGTGGTTGAGTTTATCTGCCAATGCCTTCTTCTAAATGGGGCTTAAACTACCACCGGCTCCAGAGGCGCCCCCGAGTTGGCGAGGGTCAGGACCTCCGGACCTTCCTCGGTGATGGCTATGGTGTGCTCGACGTGAGCGCTCGGCTTACCGTCGACCGTCACCACCGTCCAGCCGTCAGACAGCACTTTGGTGAAATGTGAGCCCTGGTTCACCATCGGTTCGACCGCGAAAACGTACCCGTTCTTGATCTTAGGCCCGAGTCCGGGCCGCCCGTAGTTCGGAATCTGCGGGTCCTCGTGCATCCGACGGCCGATTCCGTGGCCCACGTAATCGCGAACCACCGTATACCCGTTGGCCTCCGCATGCTGCTGGACCGCCCAGCCGATATCGCCCAAATGGTTTCCGGCACGGCACTGCTGAATCGCTCGCTCAAGACACTCTTCCGTGATGCGAATCAATCGCATCTTTTCTTCGTCGACCTTCCCCACTGGAACTGTCGTGGCCGTATCGCCGACGAAACCTTCGAGTGTCACGCCACAGTCGATCGAGAAGATGTCGCCTTCCTTGAGGACATACTGCGATGGGAAGCCGTGGACGATCTGTTCATTCACGGAGGCACAGATTGAATATGGAAAACCGTTATATCCCTTGAATGTTGGGAGTGCACCCGCGTCACGAATCATCTTCTCCGCTTCGCGATCGAGTTCCATCGTCGTAACGCCCGGCTTCACCAGGCCTCGAAGGTGCTCGCGCACCTGGCCGACTAGCCGCCCTGCGGCGCGCATCTTCTCGAGTTCTCGTTTTGACTTACCGATAATCATTGCACGTTTATTTTAGCCACAGATGACGCGGATTTCACGTCTTCGTGGATTGCCTCGGGGTCGCGGGTACCATCGACAGTGCGAAGCAAACCCGCTGTTCTGTAGTACTCAATCAGCGGTTGAGTTTTCTCTTCGTAAGTTGCGAGCCGCGCCTTTACGGTTTCCACGTTGTCGTCAGCACGATGCACAAGTTGCGCCTCGGGATGAAGGTCGCAAACGTTGTCGTACCGTGGTGGCTTAAAGTAGATGTTGTAAATCTCGCCACAGACCGGACAGTTTCGTCGTCCCGTCATTCGCTTCTCGAGATAGTCCGGCGGCACGTCGATCAGAATCGGGATAATGCTGTTGCCCTGTTCTGCTGCCAGCTTTTCCAGACTCGCGGCCTGCTCCGGAGTGCGCGGAAAGCCGTCGAGGATATAGCCGTTGCGCGCATCCTCCTGCGACGTGCGTTCCTTGACGACTCTGATTGTCAAATCATCAGGAACGAGTTGTCCGCGCTCCATGATTTCCCGTACTTCCTGCGCGAGTGGCGTATGCGCAGTCTTTAAGGCGCGAAAGATATCCCCCGTGGAAATCTGCGGTAGATTCAGACGCTCTTGAAGCAAGCGCGCCTGCGTGCCTTTTCCGGCACCAGGCGCACCCATGAGTACAATAATTTTCGCCATACGGATCAGGCCCGACGTCCGCGCAGACGACCTCCAGTACCGAGGAATCCTTCGTAATTGCGCATGACGAGTTGAGCCTCAATCTGCGCCACGGTATCCATGGCCACACCTACAAGAATCAGCAGCGACGTACCGCCGAAATAGAAGTTGTAGCCCATGCCGGTCGGGATCCACGAGAGCCCTGGAGTAGTGCTGACGAACGCGTCGAGCCACGCGCCGATGAGCGGAATGCGCGCCACTTTGAATCCGCTCAACATGAACTGCGGCACAAAGGCAACGAGCGCGAGATAGACAGCACCGACTGTAGTTAAGCGTGTCAGGATTGTATTGAGATATTCAGCAGTGGCCCTGCCGGGACGAATTCCGGGCATGAAGCCGCCGTGCTTGCGAAGATTGTCGGCTACCTCTTCGACGTTGAAAACGATCGAAACGTAGAAGAACGTGAAGAAGAGAATCAGCGAGAGAAAGATCAGTTCGTAGTAAGGATCACCCGGGTGAAACAGTCCAAAGAAGTTGTAGACCTTGGCCCACAACGTATTCGGATTAGACGGATCGGGTGGGAACGCGGCAAAAACACTCTGCGGCATCGATAAAACCGACGACGCAAAGATCACAGGAATCACGCCACCCATATTTATCTTTAGCGGCATCGTAGTTTGCTGGCCACTGACTATCTGACGACCAACGTGTCGTTTGGCATAACTAACGGGAATTTTTCGTCGCGCCGCTTCGACAAACACGATGAAGGCGATGATCAGGATCAGCGCCACGAGCATCGCGAACACGCCGAGGATCTGCATCGTGTCGCCGCCGCTTAGACGCTGCGACACCTGCTGCACACCGCGCGGCAAACCAATCACAATACCGGCAAAGATCAGCAGCGAAATACCGTTGCCAATGCCGCGCTCGGTGATCTGCTCACCCAGCCACATCACGAACATCGTGCCGGTAGTCAGAGTCAGAACCGTGCTCAGACGAAAGCCCCAGCCCGGTGCGCCGACGCCGTTAACCTGCAGCCAGTGAGCAACGAATGAGGTCTGGATCGCGGCGAGAACAACCGTCAGATAGCGAGTCCACTGGTTGATCTTCTGCCGGCCCATCTCGCCTTCTTCCTGCAACTTTTTGAGCTGCGGGGAGACGACGGTCATGAGCTGAAGAATAATGGACGCCGTGATGTATGGGGTGACGCCTAAGGCGAAGACGGAGATCGTGCGGAAGTTTCCGCCCGAGAAAAGATCGAGTACGCCGAGAAGAGTTCCGGCGACATCGCGCCAGACTTCGTCGAGGCGCGCCTTATTGATTCCGGGAGCACCGACGTGCGCGCCAAGTCGATAGACGGCTAGTAAACCGAGGGTAAAGAAAATGCGCCGGCGCAAGTCCGGCACATTGAACATATTTCGAACCGCGGCGAAAAACTTTTCCATAACATTCTCCTGCCGGCGATTCCAGGCTATCCGGCAATCTCAACTACTGCACCGCCAGCCTGCTCGATTTTTTGTCGAGCACTCTTTGTAAACCGGTGGGCTGAAATACGAAGTGGTTTGGAAACTTCACCGTTACCAAGTACGACCACGTCGTGCTTTGCTTTCTTGATCAAACCGCGCGTGTGCAGCACTTCCGGCGTGATCTCTTCGTTCGCATCGAAATGCTGATCGAGAGAGGCAAGACTGATCTCCACCCACTGCTTCTTGAAGATGTTAGTGAAACCACGTTTTGGCAGACGCCGGTGTAAAGGCATCTGACCGCCTTCAAAACCAATCTTGCGCGAGTAACCTGAGCGAGACTTTTGTCCCTTCTCACCACGGCCCGCGGTCTTGCCCAGACCTGAACCTGGTCCACGTCCGACTCGCTTTTTCTTGTGAGTCGAACCCTTTGCCGGCCTGAGGCTGTTAAGACTAATCGCCATTTTGAACTCCGATCTTTGCCACAAAGAAGCACAAAAATCACAAAAATTATTTTGTGTCTTTTGTGCCTTTTTGTGGCTATCCAACTATCCGTAACAAGTGTGGCACCTTCGCGACCGTCCCGCGCATTGAAGCGTTATCAGGCCGCTCAACAACCTGATGGAGCTTTCGCAAACCGAGACTGCGCACAATCGTCTTGTGGGTCTTCGGCGAAGCAATAAAGCTCCGGTAGTACTCGATGCGAATTGTACCTTGTGATTCTGGTTTACTGTTTTCTCTGCGAGGCATACGCTTACATCTCCTCAACCTGCTTGCCACGCAAGCGAGCCAGTTCCATCGGGTCCTTCATACGCAGCAACGCATCGAAAGTCGCACGCACAACGTTGTGCGGATTCGTCGAGCCCAGCACCTTTGTACGCACGTCTCGAACACCGACCGCCTGCATAACCGCACGCACCGCGCCGCCCGCGATCACGCCAGTACCTTCCGAAGCCGGTTTGACGAGGACACGACCAGCACCATATTCACCAATCAACTGATGCGGCAGCGTGTTATTGATCAACGGCACGCGAATCAAGTTCTTCTTCGCAGCCTCAACACCTTTCTTGATTGCCAGAGGCACTTCGCGCGCTTTGCCGGTGCCGAATCCGACGTGCCCACCTTCGTCGCCTACTACTACGAGCGCTGCGAATGAGAGGTTCTTGCCACCTTTTACGACCTTGGTGACACGATTAATCGAAATCACCTGGTCTTTCAGGTCGAGCCCCTGGGCAGGAATGCGTTGCTTGGGTTGTCTCATAGTCTATTCTTGTTTCTTCTTCTTGGACTTCTTTTCCGTTGGTTGTTCGGGTTGCGCAGCCGGCTCTTCCGCTTCAGGTTCTGCGACCGCTTCGTTCTTGTTCAGACCCGCTGCACGCGCGGCATCGGTCAAGGCCTTCACGCGACCGTGATAGAGATAGCCGCCGCGATCAAACACGACCTGCTCGATTCCTTTGGCAATCGCACGCTCGGCTATCGCCTGACCGATCCGTTTGGCCGCGTCGAGATTACCACCGGTACCGGTGCGCAGATCCTTCTCTGTCGACGAAGCCGACACGAGTGTCTGGCCGAGACGGTCATCGATCACCTGTGCGTAGATGTGGTTCAAGCTGCGATAGATCGCGAGCCGTGGCCGCTCGGTGTTTCCTTTTACCTTGCGGCGAATTCGCGAATGAATCGCGGTTCGTATGTCTGCTCTATTTGTGTTTGCCATCTCGGCCTCAACTCAAAAACTATTTTCCGGACTATTTATTATTTGCCAGTCTTGCCCGGTTTCAACTTGATCGGAACATTCGCGTATCGCACGCCTTTGCCTTTGTAAGCGTCGGGCTTGCGCAGCTTGTGCATCTCGGCCGCGACCTGTCCCAGTTTCTGCTTATCGATACTCGTCAACGTCAAAGTCGTCTGATACTGCTGAATGCTTCCTTTTGTCGTCAGACGTTCAGCTTTGGCCTCAACTTCAGGTGGGAGGGGAAACTCGATGGGATGCGAGTACCCGAGCGAGAAGACGATCTTCTTGCCCTGCACGTCGGCCTTGTAACCGACGCCGACTACATCCATCTGCTTGCTGAATCCTTCGGTCACACCAACGATGGCGTTGTTTGCCAGCGCACGCGCCAGACCATGCAGTGCTGCCTGCTCGTCTCCAGCACGCTCAGCGCGCAGTTCCTCGCCTTCGAGTTTGAAACTGATTCCGTTGGGAATCGGCGTCTTCAGCGTGCCCTTCGGACCTTTCACTTCGAGCTCACTCTCGTGAACCGTGACGGTCACGCCCTTCGGCACCGCGATTACCTTTTTTCCAATTCGTGACATAACTTTATTTCCGCTTTGCCAGCATTAATAAATCTGGGCCAACAGTTCGCCACCGATATTCTCGCGG
>DASYPN010000378.1:0-3810 GCA_036006625.1 Pyrinomonadaceae bacterium
AGACTGTGCCAGCAGCGACGAGGAACGTGATGACTCCGCGCGCAACTTCAGGCTTTGAAAGCGCAAACAAGAAAGGCGCTTTGTTTTCGCCAAGCAAAGCAGCGAAGAGGAAATACACGATGATGATGCCAATTATTCCGAGGACGGCATATTGTCCCACCGTTAACCAGGTGAAGATCCTATCCCTCTCGGGAGATCGGAGACGCTGATCAGCCTTCGTTGTAGTGACAGTCGTTGTTTTGGCAACGTCAGTTGTTGTCGTGTTTGTCGGAGGAAGGTCAGGTTTTGCAGGGTCTGTCGGAGGAAGGTCAGGTTTTGCAGGGTCTGTCGGAGGAACGTCAGGCTTTTCAGGGTCTGTTGGAGGAACGTCAGGCTTTGCATTGTTATCAATATCGTCGGGCATCTTTCTATCTCCTGTTAGTGTCCGCTTCGAGTAATGGCGAAGTCATTGGCTCTCGTTGGTTAATGCGACAATTGCGAAAAACATTTCGGCCATAGCATTGACACTGGCGTTTCATCGGAGTAGGTTGCGCCCGAATTAACCACCCCTTAGGAGAATCGAGGACAAACAATGGAAACTTTCTGGCAGGACCTTCGCTACGGCGCCCGAATGCTTTTGAAAAATCCGGGATTCGCCCTCGTCGCGATCGTGACTCTCGCACTCGGCATCGGAGCTAACACGGCAATCTTCTCAGTCGTCAACGCGGTGCTCTTGAGACCGTTGCCTTTCGATTCTCCCCAACGTCTGTTGATGATCGGCCAGACACGGCCGGAGGATCGCAGTAACCTCTCGCAATTCTCCTTTCGCAACTTCGCAGATCTGCGCGCACAGACGAAGGCATTTGATCGGCTGGCCGCTTACTACAACAACAACATGACGCTGACGGGTCAAGGCGACGCTGCGAGGCTGCGCGCGACCGTCGTCACTGCAGATCTGTTTCCGCTACTTGGCGCTTCAGCCACACTCGGTCGTACCTTTCTTCCCGAAGAGGACAACGCCGGGGCAGGAGGTCGTGGGTATCCGGCGATCCTGAGCTGGGATTGCTGGCAGCAACACTTCGGCAGCGACGCTGGAGTGGTGGGGCGAACGATCAACCTGAACGGCAATGCGTATACGGTTGTCGGAGTGATGCCCGCGAAGTTCTCGTTCCCGGTCCAGGCGCAACCAACTGAGGTTTGGATTTCGCCGGCGCGCGACGCGGAGAAGACGAGCGAAGGCGCGATGATGGTCGAGCGCGGGTATCTCGCGTGGCGGGTTGTTGGGCGACTCAAAGACGGCGCCACTATTGAACAGGCGCAGGCAGAGGCGGATGTCGTTGCCTCAAACCTCGTGCGGCAGTTTCCCTACATGAATAAAGACCTCGGCATCAGGGTCACGCCTTTGCTCGAATGGCTGGTGGGGAATTTGCGCTTTACCCTTTTGCTGCTCCTGGGCACGGTAGGTGTCGTGCTGCTCATCGCGTGTTCGAACGTGGCGAACTTACTGCTCGAGCGCGCGGTCAGTCGACAGCGAGAGATAACTGTGCGTCTCGCGCTCGGCGCTTCGCGCCGGCGCATTGCTCGACAACTCGTCACCGAGAGTCTGATGCTCGCACTCGCGGGAGGCGCGCTCGGTAGCCTGTTAGCGATGTGGGGTACGAGGCTTATCGTTTCGCTCAACCCTGAAGGCATCACGCGAATCACGGAGACGCGTTTGGACGCGCGCGTGTTTGCCTTTACTGCTGCGATCTCTTTGCTGACGGGCGTGCTGTTCGGAATCGCGCCCGCCGTTAGTATCTCGCCTGCAGCACTCGCAGAGTCGCTGAAGGAAGGAGGGCGTGGCGGATCCGGCGGGCTCAGGTCGGGCCGCGCGCGCAACTTCCTCGTCATCGCAGAGGTGTCACTCGCGCTTGTACTTTTGGTCGGCGCAGGTCTTCTCGTGCGGACGCTCGTGCGTCTGCAAAACGTTCCTTTGGGTTTCGATCCGCGCAACGTCCTGACGATGATTGTCGCCAAGTCGCCTGGCGGCGAACCGGAAAAGACAGGCGAGTTCTACAGGCAACTCACTGAGCGACTCAGAGCGCTGCCCGGTGTCGTCAACGCGAGCGTGACGTGGCAACTTCCGTTAAGCGGAGCTTCGGCGACTACCGGTCTGGAGATTGAAGGCCAGCCAAATGAGCCGGGGAGTTCTCCGGTTGGCGTCATACACTCGGCTGGCCCAGGATATTTCCGCACGATGGGCATTCCGATTCTACAAGGACGCGACTTCACGGATCGCGACGACCTGAAGTCTGCGCCCGTCATCATCGTCAATGAGACACTGGCGAAGCGCTTCTTCCCGGCGGGCGACGCTATAGGCAAGCACATCACTCCCAGTTTCTCGACGACAGGCGGGACACAAAAGCGCGAGATCATCGGTGTGGTGGGTGACGTGAAGCACCAGAGCCTGAAGCGCGACGCGGTTCATGAATTCTACTTTGCGCAGGCGCAGATGCCGGTGACATCGATGACTGTTGTCGTGCGCACGAGCGTAGATCCCCACTCGCTTGTCGGAGCGGTGCGGAAAGAAGTTCAGTCGATGGATGGGAACGCGCCAATCTACAGCGTCGTGACAGCGGAGGAATACATGGGACGCTCTGTCGCTTCCACTCGCTTCAACATGACGCTGCTCGCGGCTTTCGCCGCTGTGGCGCTGCTGCTGACAGCGGTTGGTCTCTACGGAGTGATTTCTTTCTCTGTCAGCCAGTCCACGCACGAGATAGGCATTCGGATGGCCCTCGGCGCACAGACCTCCGACGTGCTCAAACTGGTTATGGGGCAGGGAATGGCGTTGACGATCGTGGGTGTCGTCGCCGGCCTGGCAGCCGCGTACTGGCTAACGCGTTTGATGTCGAGTCTCCTTTTTGGAGTTGGTGCGACAGACTTCGTGACGTTCGCGGGCGTCTCGCTGTTGCTCGTGGTGGTGGCGGGGCTCGCCTGCTACATTCCGGCCCGGCGCGCGTCAAAGGTCGACCCGATGATAGCGCTTCGCTACGAGTGAGGATCTCAACTTGGATACAGTCAGTACCGCGGGCGGTACTGACTGTGTCCAGGAAAGGTTCGCTTATGTCCCGAATGACAATTGCAACGGCCCTCGTGGTGCTAATGTTAATGAGTAATATTCACCCCTCGGCCCAGGATAAGAGTAAGCCAGGACGATCAGTTGTGCGAAGCCAACACGCAATGGTTGCGAGCAGTCAGCCGCTCGCCTCGGAAGTGGGACTCGACGTTCTCAAACGTGGTGGCAACGCAGTCGATGCGGCGATCGCGATGGCTGCCATGCTCAACGTAACGGAACCGATGATGACGGGCATCGGCGGCGACGCCTTCATGCTTGTTTACTGGTCCAAGACAAAAGAGCTGAAGGGTCTGAACGCGAGTGGACGAGCACCAGGCGCGTTGAGTCTTGATTACTTTGCAAAGAAGCAAACAACGAAGATGCCGGAGTTTGGCATGGAGAGCATCACTGTGCCGGGCGCATTCGATGGCTGGGTAACGTTGTTGGAAAAGTACGGGACGATGAAGCTCGCGGATCTGTTGGCCCCGGCTATCGAGTGTGCGGAGAACGGATTTCCAGTCATGGAGAAGACTGCTGAAGACTGGAACGCCGAAGTGCCAAAGTTGAAGAAGACTCCGGCGTCTGCAGCTAACTACCTGATTGACGGGAGAGCGCCACGGCCAGGCGAGATGTTCCGGCAACCCAATCTCGCTCGCACCCTTCGCACGCTCGCGCACGGCGGGCGCGATGCCTTCTATAAAGGTGAAATCGCAAAAGCAATCGCTGCCTACTGC
>DASYPN010000379.1:0-9613 GCA_036006625.1 Pyrinomonadaceae bacterium
CAGGCTTCTGAACGCCAGGGTGTTGCTTCGGAGTTGACCGTGCCGGAGAGCGTTGCGCCATACGTGATGATGATCGTGGGTGTAAACGGTGTCGGCAAAACCACCACTATCGGCAAGCTTGCGCAACGCATTAAAGCTGAAGGTAATGATGTTTTGATATGCGCGGCCGATACATTTCGTGCCGCCGCGTCTGAGCAACTCGCAATCTGGGCTGAGCGCACGGGTGTCCCGTTGATTCAGCAGAAGCAGGGAACTGATCCCGCCGCAGTGCTCTTCGATTCGCTCAAAGCGGCGAAAGCGCGCGGCTCTGAAGTGTTGATCGTCGACACTGCCGGGCGACTGCATACTAAGTCGAACTTAATGGCTGAGTTGGAAAAGATGAAACGCGTCGCGGCGCGTGAAGTCGAAGGTGCGCCGCACGAGACCTTGCTCGTAGTCGACGCGGTTACAGGCCAGAACGGTCTCGAACAGGCGCGACAGTTTTTGAAAGTGGCAGGCGTGACGGGAATCGTGTTGACGAAGCTCGATGGTACTGCCAAAGGCGGTATCGCAGTCGCGATAGCGAAAGAGTTAAACTTACCGATTCGATACGCAGGCATCGGCGAAAAGGTCGACGATCTGGTCGTCTTTGATCCGGAGCAGTACGTGAATAGTCTGTTTGGGAATTAAGATGTTTTACGCAAAGATGCAAAGATGGCAAAGTTTTGTACTTCATCTTTGCGTCTGGCTTTCTCTTAGCGCCTTTGCGTGAAACAATCTCACGAATGCCAACGACAACGACAATCACAGAACCGACAGCAACCTGGACCGACATGGATCGGCGCATGATGGCGCGTGCGCTCGAGTTGGCGGTGAAAGGTGTCGGGCAGGTCAGTCCTGGGCCACTGGTGGGTTGTGTAGTCGTTAGTCCATCTGGTGAAATTGTTGGGGAAGGTTTCTACCTCTTTGAAGCGATAAAGCACGCAGAAACGATTGCGCTTGAAATCGCGGGTGAGAAAGCTCGCGGCGGCACTGCATACGTCTCACTCGAACCGCATGCACATTACGGTCGCACACCGCCGTGCACTGATGCGCTTATCGCTGCGGGAATCAAGCGGGTGGTGGCGCCGATTGAGGATCTCAATCCGAAAGTTTCAGGCAAAGGTTTCGCTCATCTGCGCGCGGCAGGCATTGCCGTTGAGGTGGGACTGTTGCGCGAAGAAGCGGAACAGATCAACGAAGCGTATTTGCACTACATGTCGACAGGGACGCCGTTCGTTCATCTGAAACTGGCAGTCTCGCTGGACGGAAAAATCGCGACACGCACCCGAGACTCTCGCTGGATCACGGGCCCTGAATCACGTGCACGCGCGCATGAGTTGCGTCATGAGTACGATGCGATTCTCGTCGGCGCAGGGACAGCCGAGACTGATGATCCGCAGTTGACCGATCGTTCAGGCTTGCCACGCAGACGTCCGCTCGTTCGCGTCGTGCTTGATGACGAAGTGCGACTTTCACCGGAATCACAGTTAGCCGCAACCACATCGAAGGCACCCGTAATACTGTTCGGTAACGAGCGCGCGAATCACGCGGATGTGCTGCGAGAGCGAGGCGTTGAGATCGTGAATTCGACCCGTGGTGATCTGCCTGGACTGTTGCGAGAGCTTGGCAGCCGTTCGATTCAAAGCGTGCTGGTCGAAGGTGGTTCAACTGTCGCGGGCGAATTCATCGATGTGCGGCTCGTAAACAAGATAACCTTTCTGATTGCTCCAAAGATTATCGGCGGTGTCACAGCCCCGACCGCAATCGGCGCCACGGGGGTAGCCGCGATGTCGGAAGCGCTAGAGCTCGAAAGAATCACTGTGATCAAGCGCGGCAACGACGTCGAAGTTACAGGGTACCCCCGAAGCGCTAAAGGAATTCCGTCGGATGAAGGATGAAGGTGCTGAACCTTATCCCTCCAAGCGACTGGGCCAACACTTCCTCAGGGACCAGCGCACAATTCACCGCATAATCGAAGCACTCGCTCCAAAACCCGAAGAGACGATCGTCGAGATTGGACCAGGCACAGGTGCGCTCACGTCCGTACTGGTCGAACGTGCCGGCCGTCTCATCGCAGTCGAGTTCGATAACAAACTGACGCCGTTGCTGACCGAACGTTTCGGTAGTTTTCCGAATTTCAAGTTACTGATGGCAGATGCCCTCACGGTGAACTTTTGTGACGAGATCATTCCGGCGCGAACTGCGAGACTCGGAGCGAATCTTCCTTACAACATCTCGACTGCAATCCTGCAAAGACTGATCGCGCAGCGGGCGTGTTTCGAAGAGATGGTTTTGATGCTCCAACGCGAGGTGGTCGAACGGGTGCTAGCGCGGGCAGGCACCTCGGATCGTGGATTTATCTCAGTCCTCGTTGAGGTTTACTGCGAAGCTGAGAAACTCTTCGACGTCGCACCTGGCGCGTTTCGACCGCCACCGAAAGTCTGGAGCAGTGTGATGCGAGTGAAGTTTAGGCCGCGGATTAACCCGGAAGTTTCGGATGAAGGCTTGTTGTGGGAGACGGTGAGTGCCGGATTTGCACAGAAACGAAAGACGATATTGAACAACCTTCGCAACGCTTCTGGTCGTTTACAGGAGATCCTTAGACGCAATGGCGGCGCGAGTATCGTCCTTTGCAAAGCTCACATCGAATTACAACGCCGAGCTGAAACACTCACCGTCGAGGAGTGGGGCCGTCTGGTCCAGGCAATGACTCAATAAGGACTTTAATCCCGGCCTTCGGACGAAGTGACAACACTGGCAACACTTCCACCTTGTGCTCCGGATCCAAAACGAATCTAAACCGTTGCCCGATCGTAGCGAGTAACAGAACAATCTCCATCATCGCGAAATAATTTCCGATACATTGCCGCGGGCCGGCGCCGAAAGGGAAGTACGCGTACTTCGGTATCTGCTCACCGTTTTCCCAACGCTCCGGCTTGAATGCATCAGGTTCTTCGAAGTAACGCGGATCGCGATGCGTCACCCACTGAAACGCAAAGAGCTGCGTTCCTTTCGGCACACGATAACCGCCGATCTCCGTTTCCTCGATCGCCTCGCGCCCAACCGCATACGCAGGCGGATACAGACGCATCGTCTCTTTCGCAATCATCTCCGTGTATTTCAGCTTCGGCAGATCTGAAACGTTCGGCGCCCTTCCACCAAGCACTTCGGCAAGTTCGGCGTGAAACTTCTCCTCAATATCGGGATGCGTTGCAAGCAGGTACCAGCTCCACGACAACGCGAGCGCCGTCGTCTCATGACCAGCCAGAAACAACGTCATCACTTCGTCACGCAGTTGCGCGTCACTCATCTGAGTTCCATCGTCGTCCTGCGCCTGCAACAACATCGACAACAAGTCGCCTTCGTCATAACCACTCGCCCGACGTTCAGCGATGATGCGAAACATAATGCGATCGATTTCGCTGACAGCGTTGAAGTATCGGCGATGTCCGGGCGTGGGCAGACGATTGTCGAGAATCCATTTCAGTGTTGCCTGCGACGCAAAAGGCTTCACCAGACTCGAGAGGATCGCGCCGATGTGATCGGCATCATTTGAGATATCGGAATTGAAAAGTGTCTTGACTACGATCTCGAGTGTGAGGCGAGTCATATCTCGGGCGAGGTCTCGCTTTTCACCATTCTTCCACGCGGCTATCGCGCGCTCGGCGTACTCGACCATCACATCTCCGTACGAGCTGATACGCTGACGATGAAATGCCGGCTGCGCCAGACGTCTCTGTCGCCGCCAGAATTCACCCTCACTCGTCACTAAACCATTTCCGACGAGGCGATAAAAGAACGGCGAGCGCAGCGACTGTGCTTTCCGATAGCTCTTCGCGTTGGTGGTCAGCAGCGATTCGATATCGTCCGGGTTGTAAAGAAAGTACGCGTGAACGTAAAGGAAGCGAGTGTGAACGACGTCGCCATAGTCTCGACAACGTGTGACAAAGCCGAGCGTGTCGCGATTGAAGTCGCGCATCACGCCCATGATTAACGAGCCCTTTGGTCCGGGCGGAAGGGCGTCGCGATTTGGTTGTCGCTTTGCGGGAAGTGCTTCTGCGGTATTCATCGCTTTACGTCTTTAGCAAGTCGGTGTAAATACCGGGC
Source organism: Pyrinomonadaceae bacterium (assembly GCA_036006625.1). Lineage (GTDB taxonomy): Bacteria > Acidobacteriota > Blastocatellia > Pyrinomonadales > Pyrinomonadaceae > PSRF01. The sequence goes on from DASYPN010000379.1 coordinate 4,129, forward strand.
TCGCTGTCAGGAATAATAATCGCACCGACAGTCTTCTGATAAAAGCGCACCGGACCTGCAGCGCCGATGATGGCGTATACGTATCCCATCTCTCGCAACGCTTCGAGTGCGGCGAGTAACAACACCTTTCCGATGCCTTTCCCTCGAGCTGCCTCGACTACGCCGGTTGGGCCAAAGAAACCGCGTCGCGTGCATTCATACGCGGCAAAGCCGGCGAGCTCACGATCTATCGTGGCGACAAACACCGAGATCGGCTGGCGCGCGAAGCCGACTGAGATCTCATCGGCCCAGTTAGGAGAAAAGTTATCAGCGACAAACCTGCGCACAGGCGAAATTTCAAACGGCTGTGCTCTTCGGACGTTAAAACCCAGGTCAGAATTGTTTTCGAGCGGCGGCAGTTTCAGGAGATTTACAAGCAGGTCAGGCATGCTCAATCGCTCACAATCTCACGCCTTTTTCTGAGCTCTCGATCAGTTGTTTGAGGCGGCGCAGTTGAGTCTCTTCTTTCTTAGCGCTCATGGTTCGAAATATCATCAACCGCTTATACGAGGGTGGTTGCTCCTCAAAAAACTTCCAGGCCTTCGCGTTCTGGCGAAATGTTTTCTCGAACGCGGGAGAAAGTTCGCGAGGGCGGTTCTCAAATGAATAGATTCCGGTCCGTTTCGGATCACGACGCGCATAGGCTTCGAGCCCGGCTCTATGCATGCGCCCCTCACTTTTCAGGCGTTCCACATGATTGACATTGATATTGCTCCAAATGCTCCGCGACTTCCGTGGGGTGAAGCGCTGGACGTAGCTTGTTTCATTGAGCTTCTTTCGCACACCGTCGATCCAGCCAAAACAGAGAGCCTCGTCGAGCGCTTCAGCGTAAGTGATACTCTTTTTGCCAGAGGACTTTTTGTGAAAGCCTAACAGCAACTCACTCGTGCTGTCGTGATTTCGCTCGAGCCACTCACGAAACTTTTGAGGCGAACTAAAGAACTTCGGTTTCATCTCGTAGGATCTTTGCTTCAACACCGCGGCTTGGACACAGTCAGTACCGCTTAGCGCGTGGGTGCTTTGCCCGGCAGCCAGGCGGGGCGGAAGTCAGAGTTGGCGAACCACTGAATCGGCTTCACAAGCGAATTGAGCGAACGCGTCATGAAGGGAAAATCGATCTTTCCAACCTCGTCACTCACACGATGATAGTCGGTGTGCATACCATAACTGGAAATCGTATGAGCAATTACCCCTTTCAATGCGAGCGGGTAGTTGTCGGAACGTTGAAAGAAATTCTGTTCGGGATGTGGGTCTGCGACAAGCGATGCGCCCTGTTTCGCAAGCTCGGGACCGAGTGTCGATCGCTCAAACCCGGTCAACCACAACGTACCCGCTGCAACCTTCGCATCTGGCCGGCCGAGCATCTCGAAAGTGATATCTGCAACTACCTGCTCGAGCGGCACGGGCGGATGCGCGATGAAGTATTTCGATCCAAAGCCACCACGCTCTTCACTGCCAAAGCATACGAAGTAGATCGTGCGCTTGGGGCGTTTTCCTGAAGCGAGCACGCGCGCCAACTCCAACACGGCCACGCAACCGGACGCGTCGTCGTCTGCGCCGTTGAAGATTTTGTCGCCGGTGAGAGCTTCGTTAACACCGATATGGTCCAGGTGAGCGCTGAGCATGATCACCTCGGCAGCCGCACCCGGATCAGAACCTTTCAAAACACCGACTGCATTCCAGGTTGCGCTTGTGTCCGAACTCTCAGTCGCACCGTCGAATTCGACTTTTGAACCGCCGGGCATAGCAGACACCGCTTCGAATGCCTCTTTTTTGAGATAGAGCACGGCAAACGGCGCGTCGACACTTAGGCTTGCTATGCGAGGCGAGACCGTTGGCAATTTTGCTTCTCCGGCCTCGCGCGTCTTGCGGGCCGTTTCGCTTTCAATCACAACAAGAGCCGCCACTTCGGATCCAAACGCTTTTCTCCCGACCTCTTGCCGCTGTTGCTGAGTGGCACCCTCGGGAAGCTTAACAGCCACCACGGCGCCCTTCGTGAACTCGTCTCCAGCTTCTGCCACCTGTAAGTTGCCGCTTATTTTTGGACTCCTCATAAACGAGACAAGAAAGTCGCGACCGAACTGCAATTTCTGTGTGTTGCCGGATGAAGTGACAGAGAGTGTCGGCGGTTCGACGAACTTTGCTGATTCGAGCGGTACGCGCTGCACGAAACTCTTGTTTCCGGCGCTGTCCGTATCGCCTGCCGGTTCGAGTCCAAACTGACGAAACTGTGAACCGATATATTCAGCGGCGATGCGTTCGAAGTTAGTGGCACTGGCGCGGCCCTGCATCGCATCGCTGGCGAGAAAGCCGAGTTCCGCGCGAATGTTGTCTTCCCGAATCGGAACCTGTGCTTGTGCTAAGGCTGGACCACAACAAAGAACGAGACACAGTGTTAGTGCGAGAAGGGTTCGGGGTGTGTTCATGGTGAGGTAGTATCCCGTCAATCTTGTTCATCTTGCAAATCCTGTGAACAGGATTGACAGGATTGACAGGATTTGCAAGATTCAGAAGATTAAAACGGAGTCGCCGAACTCATGCGTTTTGTATCCGCGTGCGGTGAGTTCTTGGGTGGCGCGTTCGAGAGTTGAGTCTTCGAGGAAGGCACGCAAGAGTTCGTAATGACTTGTTCCTCGTTCGTGAGTGCCTGAAAGAATCGCGTCAACAACGCGCAAGCGAGTCGTGGGCCCAATCTTTCCTCTCGCCATCCCGTCGCCACGACGTAGATGGCCATCGCCAGTCGCAGCAGCTTCGAGCGCACGCACAACTGTGGTGCCTACCGCGATCACTCGACCGCCACGGTGCCGAGTTAGTTCAACGGCTGCCACAGTGCTGTCGGGAATGTGATACGGCTCGTCAAAAGGCAGTAACCGATCGAGATCATCATCACCGGTCGACGAAATACCTGCCGCATGTGTAACTGTTGCGAAACGCGCACCGTGTTCGCGAATCGTCGACAGCACTCCCCAATCGAGAATGAAGCCGGCTGACGGAGGCTCGAAAGCCACGGGCGGACCGGCCACTTTGGTCCAGACATCCCACAACTCCAGCGACGTCTGCATGTGTGAATACTGAATTGGTTTGCCGTGACTGGCGAGCCCTGCCCAGACTTCATCCGCGGCGGCGTGAAAGAGAAGGGAAACGAGTCGCGGATGGCCGAGTATCTCTTCGACGGTCGCTTGCAATTGACCAAGAAGCAACCTATCGCTTGGATTCAAAGGCGGCGGCAATGGCCTGTCTTCAGTGCGCGTGTGAAAGTCGCCCTCACCGAAGACGACCGCACTAAAGCGACTGACATCCATCGGCTCCAACGAAGGGCGTCCTGCAAGTCGCACCTCGATCTGTTGTCCGGTTCGCTGGTGCACACCGGTGAGACTAGCCGGGAGTGTAGCGGCGTCATTTGCTATGACGAGATCGTTGGGTCGCAGAAATTTGACAAACGCGCTGCGCGGAACGTGAATGATGTTTCGTTGCGCATCAACCACGAGAAGCTTTGCGTCCGCTGGACGCTGTACTGATGACGTTGCGGCTATCATAAAAAGACCTTCGCTGCCTGTGGCAAAGCTGCTGCAATCGCTTCGACAAACTCATGCGCAGATTGCTCAGGGCGCTTCAACGTTGCTGGATCTGCATCGGGAATCGCAGCATGATACATCGGCGTGTCCATGTCGCCCGGATCGAGTGACAAAAACTTCACGCTTTCGCCTTCGTGTTCTTCGTTCCAGATGCGGCTCAATTGATTGAGCGCGGCTTTGCTCGCGCCATACGCGCCCCAATGCGGATACGCGCTAATGCCCGCGTCGCTAATGACGTTCAGCACCACCGCGCCGCGACCTTCGCGAGCCGAAGCCGCGAGTGCTCCCATCAAAGCTTTAGTCAATCGAAATGGACCAAAGAGATTCGCCGCGAACACGTCTTCGAGGTCTTCACACTCGGTATCGGAGAGCAGTCTGAGCGGCGTTGGCCCAAGAGAAGAGGCATTGTTGATAAGAACGTCGAGCCCGCCGAGCTCACCCGTGATCTGAATCGCGATCGGGTAGATGTCTTCCTTTTTCGAGACATCAGCCACGATCCCGTGCGCACCGGGATTTTCCTTTGCGACTTGTTCGACGCGTTCGCGCGTCCGCGCAACGAAAGCGACTCGCGCGCCTCTGCTTACGAGTTCACGAACAAGTGCAAGCCCTAGACCCGAAGTTCCACCCGTGATTGCGACGCGCAGCCCGGCAATCGGATCGTCCAAAACCGCCGTTGAAGATATTGGCATCACTAACCCCTTTCTAAAGGCAAACCTTTATTAAGTCGGAAGTGTAATACTAAGCCTTGACTTTGTAAAGAGAATTCTTTAGAAATGCTCATCATGGGTGTTGGAATACAGGCGCCGGCTGAGCGGAAGACGCGGCGAGCGATTACAAAGCTTCTGAAAACTGAGGGGCCGATCGATTCTGCGCAACTCGCGGAGCGACTCGGACTCACGGCGATGGCCGTCCGCCAACACCTCTACGCATTGCAAAGGGAAGGATTAGTCGTAGCCGAAGAAAGGCCAGTGCCCATCGGCCGCCCGGCTAAGTTCTGGCGGCTGACACCAGAAGCCGACCACTTGTTTCCGGAAGCGTATGCCGAATTGAGTGTGGCGCTGATCAATTCGGTTAAGGATGCATTTGGCGATGAAGGTCTTGAGCGGGTTCTGACCTCACGTTGCGCGCGACAGCGAACGGATTACGGCAAGCGAATTAAGCCTACGGATTCAATCGAGCGGAAGCTGCGAGAGCTGGCGAAGGTTCGAACTGAAGAAGGCTACATGGCCGAGATCAGAAAGGCAGAGGATGGAAGCTTTCTGCTCGTTGAGAACCACTGTCCGATCTGTGCTGCGGCAAACGCCTGTCAGGGTTTCTGCTCGACTGAGCTCGATCTCTTTCGCTCTGTTCTCGGCCCCGGCGTCACCGTCGAACGCGCCGAACACATCATCAAAGGCGACCAGCGTTGCGTTTATAGAATTGGAGAAGAAGCTTTCACGCAAAGACGTAAAGAAGGCAAAGACGCAACGTAAACCTTGCGTACTCTGCCTTCCTCTACGCCTTTGCGTGAAAGACTGTTCTATCTGCGCGCGACGCCGATCTTTCGTTGTACCAGGCGCTCCACTTCGAGTGGTACCCCATCCGCCTTTGCGGCACGGATAAAGTCGGTATCGATCTTGAAAATCCTCAGCTTAACGAGATCCTCAATGTGAAGATCATTCAGACCTTCGTTACGCATCTCTGTCACAAACTCGGGTGTCACTTTGAAGATCTGCATCTTCACGAGACTCTCAAACGGCTCCTTCTCGAACCCCATCTGACTCACTTGCCTGACAAACTCGGCATCGATTTTGAAGATTCTCGCCTTGACCAGTTCTTCCATACCGAGGTCCTGGAACCCACTCGCCTTCATCTCTCGCATGAACTCTGAA